>DCBC01000008.1:15994-41808 GCA_002313335.1 Porticoccaceae bacterium UBA1117 | reverse complement strand
CCACTAATCGGGAGCATAATATTGGCTGTGAGAAAATCAAGGAAATCGAAGAACGTAAAACCCGCGATCTTATACTCGGCCCAAATATTAAACGAAAATACGCTCCCTAAACCGAGAACCCAAGCGAGCCCGGCAATAATAAAATTCGCCTTAGCACGACCAATATGTTTTGCCTCCATTAACCAAGCAACACAAGGTTCAAGTAGAGAAATTGCTGAGCTCCATGCAGCAATCGAAACCAAAACAAAGAATACCGCACCTATCAGCAGTCCTCCTGGCATGCTACCAAAAGCCACCGGCAGGCTAATAAACATTAGACCAGGCCCTGCGCTCGGCTCTATGCCCGGAGTTGCAAACACAATAGAGAAGATAATTAATCCAGAAATAATCGCTACTGAACTATCAAAAAACGCCACTATAAGAATGGTTTTACCAATGTTCGCATTCTGCGGCATGTAGGCACCGTATGCCATGATCGCACCCATACCAATACTAAGAGTAAAGAATGCCTGGCCCATGGCCTCAAGCACACCACGCCACGTCAGGGCGTCTAAATTAAAGCTAAACAAAAAATTTACAGCGGCTGCAAAGTTACCTTTAATCACGGCAAATCCTAATAGCATCAACAGCATGATAAACAAAAGAGGCATAAGCGTTTCTACTGCAATTCCAAGACCTTTCTTAACGCCTCCCACAACTACGGCAACACAAAGACCCATAAAAATAGTTTGCCAAAAGATAAGTCGGCTCGGGTCAGATAGCAGACTATTGAATGCGGCAGCAGCAGACTCCCCATTAACACCCTGCAGGTCTCCCGAGGAAATCAAAAAAATGTAATCCAGTGCCCAGCCGGCAATAACCGCATAAAAAGATAGAATCAGTAATCCCGCAAGAACCCCAAGCCAGCCAACACAACGCCAAAGTGAATTAGCATTACTCTCTGCAACGGCTTCGTTCATCGAGTTGATCGGGCTTTGACGACCGTTACGACCGATTAATACTTCAGACATCATGACCGGCACACCAATCAGCAAGATACAACCAAGATAAATTAAGACAAAGGCACCGCCCCCATTACTACCAGCAACATAAGGGAATTTCCACATATTGCCTAGCCCGACAGCTGAGCCTGTCGCCGCCATAATAAATGTCCATCGACTAGTCCAGGTACCGTGCATTCCCTTTTGTTGCAGCGCCATATAATTTTCTCCAATAATTTAGGTCAAATTGTACTCATTCGAAGACTAAGTATCTAATAAATGGTCAATGTATTTCGATTGTCAAAGCAATTAGCAATAATTGATGAAAAACACGCAGTGCCACGTATAATCGACTGATGACAAAAAAGAAACCAAAACAGCCCTCAAGCACAATTGCGCTGAACAAAAAGGTCAAGCATGACTACTTCATCGAAGAGAAATTCGAGGCGGGGCTGGTGCTGCTCGGCTGGGAAGTTAAAAGCTTGCGCGAAAGTAAAGTGAACCTTACCGATACTTATGTATTTGTCCGAGATGGTGAAGCATGGTTAATTGGTACTAACATCACTCCATTACTATCGGCATCAACCCACTTTGTGACGGACGCTAAGCGCACACGCAAGTTGTTACTCAATCATCGAGAACTACAGAAGCTTGAAGAAGGCGTCAACCAAAAGGGTCATACCGCAGTATGTACTGCGCTTTACTGGAAAAATCACCTCATTAAATGTGAGATCGCACTGGCGAAAGGTAAGGCCAGCTACGATAAACGCATGGACGACAAAGAACGCGACTGGAATCGCCAAAAGCAACGCCTAATGCGCCACTCTGGGTAGTAGATGATGGTGGTATTTTCAGCGGTTCCTTTTTAGGTATTGAAAATTCCATGGTTCAGAAAGACTAAAGGAAGCATGCGATTTGGGCTGGTGCGTTAGCATTTGATAAACGGTAGGTCAGAGACTATTTTTCGAACATAAAATCTCTAACATCGACGAACAAGATAGCACTAATGATTGGCATATCTTTTCTGTCGTGGCTCAAAAATTTAGCGCCTAATCCTCACTCTTACTATTAGCTGTGAAATTTTAGAGGACATTATCATTAAAAAACAGCCAACTATTATAAATGTAGTCACCGACGGTCCTTCACTTATGCTTGAGGGCTTGAGGATACTCTGGCGACGAGATATTCGTTGGTTAGTTCTAATTCCACTGCTGATTAATATTGTCCTGTTTGCCTCGGCAACAGGTTTTGTAGCCAGCTGGCTTCAAAACTGGATTACCACTATTACCACTTCAGTGCCAGAATGGTTACAGTGGCTAGCATGGATCATTTGGCTTTTATTTGCGATTTTGGCGCTCGCTATTTATGCCTTTACCTTCACTATTTTAGCTAACCTTATTGGCTCACCGTTTTACGGAGTGATTGCTAAAAGGGTGATTGCCGCAGAAGCAGCCAACAACAGTATTGTGTTAACTGAAGAAGGGTTAATTAGCGGAGCATGGAATAGTGTAGTTCGAGAACTTCAGTTAATTCGCTATTTTTTGCCAAGAACATTGGTTATTGGCATCGCGACTGTAATACTAAGTTTTATACCAGTTGCAAACCTGCTTGCACCGATAATTGCAGGTACCTGGGCGGCGTGGTGTTTGTGTCTTCAATATTTAGATTATGCCGCAGATAGCCAAGGCGTTACATTTTTGGAATTGCGTGAAAAAGTCAGTGGAAATCGCTTAAATTCAATGGGGTTCGGTGCTAGTGCAATGCTGGCCTCGGCCATTCCGCTGTTGAACCTTTTGATGTTGCCGGCGTCTGTCGTCGCCGGCAGCCTACTATGGTGCCGGCAACATAATGACGTTATCTAGGGTGTGGTTTCTTCTGACATATCTGCTTTAGGTACATCAGTTGTAGGCTCTTCCGCTTTCGGCGCAATAACCGACTTTTTCTTAGCAGGTGGTCTTGGGGCTACCACTGGTCGGATAAGATGCTCTTCGGGCATAGTGCACGGCAATTTCATGTCTAATAGCTTTTCGATGGGCTCTAGTAGAAAAGCATCGTCTTCGCAGGCAAAGCTAATTGATATGCCCGTCTTACCCGCTCGACCTGTGCGGCCAATGCGATGCACGTAATCTTCAGGCTCCTCTGGCAAGGTATAATTAATAACATGGCTAACACCGTCTACATGAATGCCACGCCCTGCAACATCAGTTGCAACCATAACTTTTAACGCACCAGACTTAAATGAGTCTAGCGCTTTCATGCGGCGGTTCTGAGGTATCTCACCGGACAAAATACCTACTTTAAAACCCTGCTTTTTAAGTTTCTCATGAAGGGTGCGGCAAATATCTCGACGATTAGCAAAGATCATGACGCTATCAACATTGTCACCCAACAGTAAATTGTTTAAGACCGTAAATTTTTCTTTAGCCGTGGTAATCAATATTTGTTGATCAACAGTGTCCGTAGCAACTCGTTCGGCACCCACTTCTACAGTGACTGGCTTATCTGTCCACGTTTCAGATAGGCGCAATACTTCTGGAGTAAAGGTGGCTGAAAACAGCAGTGACTGACGATCTTCACGCTTTGGCGTCAAGTTTACTAAACGTCGAACCTGAGGAATAAATCCCATATCAAGCATTCGATCAGCTTCATCTATTACCAGCACTTCAACACGATCAAGATAAATATCTCGATTGTTCGCAAAGTCCAGCAATCTGCCCGGCGTGCCTACCAAAATATCACAGTCATACTTTTTCATTTTTTGCAGTTGTTTGCCATAGTCCATGCCGCCAACCAATGTATGCGCAGTTAAACCGGTATGCTTCAACAGTTGCGTCGCATCATCACCAATCTGAATAGCAAGTTCACGAGTTGGGGCCAAAATTAAAGTTCTGGCTTCACCGACAAACCGTTCGTCGTCTACCGGGTGGTTAATTAAATCAGTAATGATGTTGATTAGAAATGCGGCAGTTTTACCTGTACCTGTTTGCGCTTTACCAACGATATCATGGCCGTTGAGAGTATGAGGCAATGAAGCCGCCTGAATGGGCGTACAAAACTCAAACCCAGCATCTTGAATACCGCGCATAAGCTGCGGTGGCAAATCAAAGTCGTGGAATCTCGCCTTACCTTCTTGAGGCTCAACCTTAAAGTTGGATATATCCCAAGGTTTGGTATTACGTCCGTTTCTGCTTGCGGCCGGTTTCTTTTTCGGCGCTTCAACGGCTACAGAATTAGTGTCGGCAGATGGGGCAGTAGTTTCTTCAGTCAATTTAATCACGCAGGTTGGTTATCAAAAATTAAAGGAGTGGCAGATGAGATTTTCAACGCCCTTCTTGGGCGCGGAGTGTAGCAGAATTGTACCTTGCTCGTTGAAAATAATAGATGAGGGTTGTAACACTCAAGCATAGTAAATTTTTCTTTCTTTGAACGAGCTATTCAAGGACACTAGAAACTCCTAATTTAAAGACAGTTTTATGTCGGTAGCACCTATCTCAGATGAGCCTTTGACCGGGGTAAAAAAGCCAAGATTCGCCGATAATGCGCGGTCTCTTATGCGCCTTGCCGCCCCCTTAATTATGGGTCAAATTGCTGTAGTCGGTATGACAGTGACAGATATTTATATCGCCGGACAAGTAGATGCAGACACGCTGGCTGCACTTCAATTAGGCGGTAGTGTCTGGTCGCTCATTAATCTAATGGTGATTGGCATTATGATTGCCAACAGCCCGATTATTGGTAATTTTTGGGGTGCTCGACAGTTTGATCGAGTGCGCTTTCAATTCCAGCAAGCATTGTGGCTGGCTTTACCCATAGGCTTGGTAGTGGTCGGAGCGGTGCTGGCAGGCATATATGCGCTTAGTTATCTGGACGTCTCAGACCGCGTTTATCAAATTGCTAGAGGCTACCTGTATCCCTTTGTGATTACTGGCTTTATGTTTCCTGCCTTCTTTGCTTTTCGTACGACTTTTGAAGGTATGGGTGATACTCGCCCCGTGCTGGTATTCAATAGCGCGGCATTTATCCTCAATGGGATTCTTGATTATGCTCTGGTATTTGGTCATTTTGGTTTACCCCAGCTGGGTGGAGTTGGCGCAGCTTGGGCAACGGTAGTTGTGATGATTTTTTTACTATCTTGCATGGCCATTTATGGTCGACGCTCTAAAACCATGAGGACGGTTAATCTTTACCAGAACTTCGCCTTACCCAATCTCTCCAGCCTTGCCGACACTCTTCGCCTGGGAATTCCCATTGCTCTAAACATTGCCGCTGAGTTTAGTTTTTTTGCGGTCATTCCATTTATGATTGCTCACCTTGGCGCTGAGGTTGTTGGTGCTCACGCTATCGCTATTAATATCGACTCTCTGGCTTTCATGGTGCCGCTGGGACTTGCTCAGGCACTCACTATTAAAGTTTCCCACGCACAAGGTAGTGGCAACCCAGCGGAGGCTAGAGTCTTTTGTCTTGCTGGTTTTAAGTTAGTATTAATGCTTGGTTTGATAATGAGTCTGGCAAAAATAGTCTTCCGTCATGATATTGCTATGTTATTTACTTCAAACATCGACGTGCAGTTAATTACCGCTAATTTGTTCTTTTTTGCGGCAGCCTTAGGGGCTGTTGATTGCTTACAAATGGCTTGCAGCGGCGCTCTTAGAGGCTATAAAGATACCAGAGTACCATTGGTTATTCAGGTAGTTGCATTTTGGGTCATCGCCTTTCCCATTGCCTACAGTCTTGCATTAACTGATTTTTGGGGGCCACCGCTGGGCGTTTACGGATTCTGGATAGGTACAGTTATTGCCGCCAGCATAGCGGCTACATGCTTGTTAATACGTTGGAATTTAGTCTCCAAAGCAGAAATTCACTCGGCTAGTCAGACTCTGGCAAGCAACCCAGGGTGATGCGTTCTAGTTGGTTGAAATCAGTCTTGGTTTCAATATTGATAAAACCTGCCGCTTCAAACAAATCTCTGACGGCACTACCCTGCTGGTAGCCATGCTCAACCAGTAACCAGCCGAGTGATTCTAAATACTTAACGCTACTGTTAACCACTTCTCTTAAATCGTCTAAGCCATCAACACCAGATACGAGAGCTGAAGATGGTTCAAAGCGCACATCGCCTTGAGTAAGATGTGGGTCATCAATTTCAATATACGGCGGATTACTGACAATTAAATGATAATTAGATAATCGTCCCAGCAGAGGTACCTGGCTGAACCAATCACTTTGATAAATCATTACATTATCAATTTGGCAGTAGTGGCTATTTAATTCTGCGAGATTCACCGCCGCCGGCTCTGAATCTACCGCAGTTAACTGCCAGTTAGGTCTTTCCTTGGCCAGCGCTAGCGCAATTGCGCCAGTGCCTGTACCAAGATCAATAGCCCGACACTCTGCAGGTAATTCTAAGGCCAGCGATGTCTCGACCAGTAATTCAGTTTCTGGGCGGGGAATCAGTGTCTGCGGAGTTACTTTTAAATCTAGGCTCCAAAAACCTTGGCTACCGATAATAAATGCAATAGGTTCGCCGGTTAGCCGGCGCGCAAATAAGCTATCGAAGACCTTAACCTGCGCAGATAAGACCTCATGCTCTGGCCAAGTTTTCAACCATGCCCGATCAACATCAAGTGCGTGACTCAACAACAGCTCAACATCTAAAGCTGCCGTATCGCTGATCTCTTTTAACTGATCAGCATATTTCAATAAACTACAAACCGAGTTAATGTCTATTTCCTTTAGGCTATTGCGATAGCTGTGCGAGTTGCTCAGCCTGAAATTCATTCACAAGCGGCTCAACAATTTCACTCAGTGAGCCTTCCATAATTTCACCCAATTTATAAAGGGTGAGGTTAATTCGATGATCAGTGACCCGACCCTGCGGAAAGTTGTAGGTACGGATACGTTCGGAGCGATCGCCGCTGCCGACCAAACTTTTGCGTTGATCAGACTGTTCTTTCGCTACCGCATCATCTTGAACTGCCGTTAATCTGGCTTGCAGAACTGACATGGCCTTAGCACGATTTTTATGCTGCGATCGCTCGTCCTGACACTCAACCACTAAACCGGTAGGTAAATGCGTTAGGCGAATTGCCGAATCTGTTTTGTTAACATGCTGGCCGCCAGATCCCGATGCTCGAAAGGTATCTACGCGAAGATCACCTTTGTTAATTTCAATAGCATCCTTTTCGTCAGCCTCAGCCATAATAGCCACCGTGCAAGCAGACGTGTGTATTCTACCTTGAGACTCGGTATCGGGAACTCGCTGAACCCGATGAGCACCAGATTCAAATTTAAGCTTAGAATAAACGCCCTGCCCGACTATCCGTACAATAATTTCTTTATAACCACCATGATCACCTTGATTCTCACTGATCACCTCCACTTTCCAGCGATTTGACTCGGCGAACTTGCTGTACATCCGAAACAAATCGCCCGAAAAAATAGCCGCTTCGTCACCGCCAGTTCCAGCCCGAATTTCTAAAAAAACATTTTTCCCATCATTAGGATCTTTGGGCAATAACAATCTCTGCAAGTCTAGTTCCAGTGCGTCTAATTGCGCCTGACCATCGCGAACTTCCTCATTCGCCATCGCGCGCATATCAGGATCAGGATCTTTAAGTAATAGCTTTGCTTCATCGATATCTGTTAATACTTCGAGAAAACTTTGGTAGGCTTTCACAACAGGTTCAAGCTCTGCATACTCCTTGGAGAGCTCGCGATATTTATTTTGATCACTGATTATTTCAGCATCGCTCAAAAGCGCGCCGACTTCCTCATAGCGTTCCGCGAGCAGATCTAACTTACCCAAAATTGATGCTTTCATGCAGATTTAAAGCCTAGGTTATTTTCGTGAATTAAGTATTAGGAGAAACTGGCTAATGCTTTTTATGGGTCAGATCAAACAACTCATTGGCAACATTAATAGCATCGTCTCGACCTTCTTCTCCGGCCTTTTTAAGTTGAGTAGTCGGTTTATGAAGCAGTTTGTTGGTCAGATTGCGAGCTAAGGTATTAATCACATTAGCCGAATCCTTTCCCTGCTGTAATGATGTCATTGCTTTGTCTATTTCAGCATCGCGGATCAACTCTGCACTATTACGGAAAGCCCTTATTGTATCTACAGCCGCCAATGCACGGTGCTGTTTTACCCAGCTTTTAACTTCTTGGTTGATTATTTCAAGCGCTAAATCTGCAGCACTACTTCGAGCTCTCATGTTGTCTTGTACAACTTCCTCAAGATCATCAACTGTGTACAAATAGACATCTGCAAGCTCTTCCACCTCAGCCTCAATATCTCTGGGGACTGCAATATCAACCATAAAGAAAGGCTTGAATTTACGTTTTTTTAACGCTGATTCAACCGCACCCTTACCTAGAATCGGCAACTGACTGGCCGTCGATGAAATAATAATATCTGCATACGGTAAAAAGTCCGGAATATCAGCCAGCAAAATGGCATCTGCAGAATAGACTTCAGCGAGCTCCTGGGCGCGACTTAAGGTTCTATTAGCCACCGTTATTTTGCCAACATGTTGGTCTCGTAGATGCTTTGCTACCAAATCAATAGTTTCCCCAGCACCAATTAGCAAGGCGTGAGCGTCTTTTAAATCGGTGAAAATCTGCGCGGCCAAACTAACCGAGGCATAGGCGACCGAAACTGGATTTTTACCAATCGCTGTCTCAGAGCGAACACGCTTTGCCGCTGAAAATGCCTGCTGAAACGCCTGATTGAGAAACGTCGATACAGTGCCGGCTTCACGACCCACAGAATAAGCCGACTTTATTTGACCAAATATTTGCGGTTCCCCCAGTATTAGGGAATCCAAACCCCCCGCAACACGCATCATATGAGTGATCGCCTGTTCATCTCGATGACAATAATAACAACTTTGCAACTGGCTGAGTTCAACGCCTTTGATCATTGACAGCCAAGTCAAAAGCTGTAGGTCGGTGGTATCACCACATAAATAGATTTCGGTACGGTTACATGTCGACAATAATGCTATTTCTTGAACATTCAGAATCGAGCGAGCGTCCTGTAAGACCTGAACTACTATTTCAGGGGCGAACGCGATTTTCCCGCGAAGATCCACAGAAGCCGATTTATGATTGATGCCAAAAGCTAAGATACCCATCGCTTTTAGAGGATAACCCTATTTTTCAAAGCCTACCTACCCACCTATTTTTGTCGAATTTCTCTTATAGCTCACAATTTTACACAAGTATCCCTCTAGAATGGAGTTTAAACACAAAACATTTGATAAGAATGGACTTAAAACTACCGACTTGTGAGATAGCAATTGTCTTACGGACAGTTATCCTTGAAAATAAACGTATGAAATTAAACTCAAAACTAATTGTAATAGTGTTCAGTAGCTTTTTGGCTAGCTGCGCCAGTCAAATTCCTTTGGGCGATTATGACTCTTTGACCAAAGAGAAAATCGAATCCAGCCCAGCCGTCAAAAAAGAGGCCCTTGCGCTAACAAGAATATCGAGTGGGAGCCTTTATGATCTTCTTGTCGGTGATGTTGCGCTGAGTCGTAACCAATTTGATACAGCTTTAGCTAAATATAGCCATCAAGCGCGAGTGACGGCAGACCAAGAAGTCATTCAATTAGCGCTGCGCATTGCTGAGCATTTACAGGACCAAACTGTTCGCTTGGAAATGACCTTACTGTGGTTAGAAATTGCCCCTCAAGATCCTAAAGCGCACCGCGCTGCTCTGGACACCTTTATGGCCAGTGGTAATATTTTAGAGGCAGTCACTCAAGGTAGTTGGCTGTATCAAAACCGGGATGATCTGGACGCTTTTATTTTTGCCTCTACCGCGCCCCTTGAGTCTCCAGAATTACTCCCCTTAATTATGGACCGTTTAACAACGTTGTCGCTGAGTAATGAGAAGAAGCCAACTGTTCAATTTATTCAAGCAATTTTTTATCAAAAACATAGCCAGCCGATTAAAGCTGAGGCCATGGTACGCAAGTTTTTAGTGGATAAAAGTAAAGACCGCCGTGGACTTCTGTTGCTAGCCCAGTTGTTACATCAACAAGAGAAAAAAAATAAGGCGATAGAAATCTTGGAAGATGCTTTGCAGGATGATCCTTCAGCCCACAAGTTACGCCTGCAATATGCTCGTTTTTTGGCAGCAGAATCCGTCGAAAAAGCAATTATTCAACTTAATCTATTGCAAGTGAAAGATCCTGATGATCAAGAGGTTAACTTCTTACTTGGTCTACTGCATCTCAGTCAAAATAAACTTGATTTAGCCATTCCACTCTTTCAAGAGTCATCACAGACTCCAAGTCTTAGTGCAAATGCGCAATATCATTTGGGCACTATTGCCGAACGGCAAAAAAGAATTGTCGACGCGATAAATCACTACACTCAAGTCCGATTTGGGCGTAATTACATCGTTGCAGCATCAAGAGTAGGCAAGCTTTTAGCGGCACATCGAAACATAGATGACGCTCGGCAATACCTACAGCGGCTACGTTTTAGTCAGCCAAAACAGGCTATCAGCCTTTTTCAGGTGGAGTCTAACCTTCTTGTCAGTATTCAACAGCCGGCGCAGGCGCTACAGATACTTTCAGATGGGCTAGAAAATTTTCCAAATAATCCAGAGTTACTTTATGCAAGATCTATGGTGGCGGAGAAACAGGATAATTTTGCGCTTGCTGAAAGTGATCTTAGGGCAATCTTAGCCCAGGATGAAAATAATGCCACCATTCTCAATGCCTTGGGCTACACCATGACACTGCATACTGACCGGCAGCAAGAGGCTTACAATCTCATCGTCCGTGCATACACTATAAGCCCTGATAGCCCCTCTATTATCGATAGCCTGGGTTGGGTATTGTTTAAACTAGGCCGCAGCCAAGAGGCCTTGAACTATCTTAATCAAGCCTATTCCATGGTACCTGACCCAGAAATAGCTGCGCATCTCGGTGAGGTTTATTGGGCGATGGGTAACAACGAACAGGCACTGAATATCTGGTCCGAAATACTAGAGCAACAGCCTAACCACCGCGTGATTTTGAAAACTATGCTGCGGTTAGGTGCTTCGGAGTCAACAATGCCATGAAAGTGTCAGCCATGACGTACTTAACCTTGGCGATGATAGTAGCTTTTATCAGTGGCTGCAGTTCTTTAACATCAAAGGTTGCGCATGGGGGTTTCGTAAATTTTGACCGCACCGAAATTAGTAAACTTAATCGCTGGCAAATAAAAGGTAAGCTAGGGTTTAAGTCGACAGATCAGGGCGGTAGCGCCTCCATCGACTGGCTACAAGATAATAATAATTACAAAATCACGCTTAGCGGCCCTCTTTCCTTCGGAAGAGCCGTTGTAACTGGCAATCATCAAATAGCTAATATCCAACGTGGCGGGACTACAACAACCCATCATCCAAAAAAACTTGCTATACAACTCATTGGCTTGCCTTTATCGATGGAGTCTCTAAGTTTTTGGATTAGGGCTCTACCCGCTAAAGATATTCGACCATCAAAAAATATAGTGACTAATCCAGACGGAAGCTTGGCGAGCTTTGAACAGCATGGCTGGCAATTATCGTTCTCCAATTATCGCTCGACCGATCGCGGATATCTGCCGCAAAAAATAATCGGTCAGCGCGGTGAACAAAGCTTTAAACTGCTAATATCCCAATGGATGTTTCCAGACACTTAAAAATGAGTTCATCTATGAAACCCATGCTAAGTCTCAGATTGCCTTCACCGGCAAAAATCAACCTTTTTCTCCACATTACCGGTCAGAGGGAAAATGGTTATCATGACTTACAAACCATCTTTCAACTTCTAGATTTTGGCGACAATCTCACTTTCTATCCTAATGAGTCGGGAAAAATACATTTAAAGGGTAATATTGATGGCGTTGATGAAAAAAATAATTTAATTATTCGGGCAGCCAAATTACTGCAGATATCAACGGACTGCACCAGAGGCTGTACGATCGAATTAGATAAAAACCTACCTCTAGGCGCTGGGCTAGGAGGTGGAAGCAGTAATGCCGCAACCGCCCTAGTTGCTCTTAATACCCTTTGGGAATGCGGCTTAACGGAAAAATCCTTGGCTAGGCTAGGGGAAAAAATAGGTGCTGATGTGCCTGTTTTTATCTATGGCCAAAGTGCCTTCGCTGAAGGAATTGGTGAAATTTTGACGCCCATAGAACTGCCAATAAAGTGGTTTTTAGTCGTAACTCCTGATTGCCACGTGTCGACTGAAGAAGTTTTTTCACATCCTCAATTGACAAGGAACTCTTCACCGATCAAAATACGCGCCCTCTCAGGGGAGCAGTATAGAAACGACTGCCAAAGTGTAGTTTTAAACCTCTATCCAGCAGTTAAACAAGTGTTGGATTGGATGGAAAATTTTGCTACCCCGTTGATGACAGGAACTGGCGCGAGTGTATTTTGCAGCTTTGAAAACCAACGAGAAGCAGAGAGTGCGTTGAGTAAGGTACCAAAGAACTGGCAAGCATTTGTGGCCAAGGGCGAAAATTGCTCTCCACTACATCAACAAATGAGAACGTTTTTTACTGGGGCGTGGCCAAGCGGTTAAGGCAACGGGTTTTGATCCCGTCATCGGAGGTTCGATCCCTCCCGCCCCAGCCATTTTCAACTATCACGAGCAATAGGAATACTGACGTGGCTAGATTAATGGTGTTTACCGGAAATGCAAACCCGGCCTTAGGAAATGAAATTGCCCGTTCGCTGGGAGTAAATCCAAGTAACGCGCTCGTTGGGCTTTTCTCAGATGGAGAAATCAACATTGAGATTCGTGACAATGTTCGTGGTCATGATGTGTTTATTGTGCAACCAATCTGTGCTCCGACCAATCGGAACTTGATGGAGTTGGTGCTAATGATTGATGCGCTTAGACGTGCATCAGCTGGTCGTATAACTGCAGTGGTACCGTACTTCGGTTATGCGCGCCAAGATCGGCGGGTACGGTCAGTACGCGTTCCTATCAGCGCCAAAGTGGTTGCTGACATGCTCTCTAATGCTGGTGTGGATCACGTCCTCACAGTAGATCTGCATGCAGAGCAAATTCAAGGCTTTTTTAACTGCACTGTTGACAATATTTATGGTGCTCCAGTTTTGCTCGACCATATTGAACGGCAGAACTATCAAAATTTGCAGGTTGTATCGCCCGACATCGGCGGTGTTGTTAGAGCTCGAGCCGTGGCAAAGCAGTTAGGCTGCGATTTAGCTATTATTGATAAACGTCGTCCGTCGGCTAACGAAAGTGAAGTTATGAATCTCATTGGTGAGGTAGCTGACAGAACCTGCGTACTTGTTGACGACATGGTCGACACTGCGGGAACTCTATGTAAGGCGGCGCAAGCGCTCAAGGAAAAGGGTGCAAGTAAAGTTGTTGCCTATGCAACACATGCGGTTTTATCTGGCGCAGCCATTGAAAACATTACAAATTCAGAGCTTGACGAACTGGTTGTTACCAACACAGTGCCGCTGAGCGAAGATGCTAAACAATGCAAAAAGATTCGCGTTCTCCCGATAGGCCCGCTTCTGGCAGAGTCCATACGTCGTATCAGTAATAAAGAATCTATCAGTGCCATGTTTTTATAACAGGGTCTGATTTAATCGCCTCATAAAGGGGCTTATAAACTCCATTACAGGTCTGGTCGCGGTCTGCAATGGCACTACTTGGAGACTATTATGTCTACTGATTTTACACTACATGCGAAAGGTCGCGAAGATACAGGGAAAGGTGCGAGCCGCCGCCTGCGTCGTCTGGCCGGAGAAATACCTGCAATTGTCTATGGCGGAAAGAAAGATCCAGCTATGCTAACTCTTCTGCACAAAGACGTAGTTAAAGCGCTAGAAAATGAAGCGTTCTACTCACACATTGTGTCGTTAGATATCGATGGGTCATCTGAAGATGTCATTCTTAAGGACGTTCAACGCCACCCTGCCAAACAAATTGTTTTGCACGTTGATTTTTTGCGCGTCAACAAGTCAACCAAACTGCAAACCAAAGTGCCATTGCACTTTACTAACGAAGATATCTGTGCAGGCGTTAAAGTTGGTGGTGGAATCATTGCTCACACCATGACCGATCTGGAGATTTTCTGTTTGCCAAAAGATCTGCCTGAGTATATCGAAGTTGATATGACAGACGTTGAAATTGGACAAAATGTTCACATTTCAGATATCAAGTTGCCTAAGGGTGTTGAGAGCGTTGCCTTGAGTCATGGATCTGATCATGACTTATCTGTAGTGACTATTAACAAACCAAAAGAGGTAGTCATTGAAGATACAGCTCCTGAAGCGCCGGCAAATGCAGACGATTCTGAGGATGCAGGCGAAGAGTAATCTTCCCCTGCTGACGAGAAGGCCCTGACATTGGACGCGCCCGTAGAGTTAATTGTAGGTCTGGGAAATCCCGGCTCTAACTATGAGCGAACGCGTCACAATGCTGGGGCTGACTTCGTATTGGCCCTAGCAAACTCGTGTAATGTACCCATCAAGCAAGAAGGCAAGTTTTTTGGTGGGACTGCGCTGGTTCAGATTGAGGGACAAGCAGTAAGGCTATTGATTCCTAGTACGTTTATGAATCTGAGCGGCAAGTCTGTCGCGGCAATAGCACATTTTTACAAAGTACCTACCAACCGTATTCTGATCGCCCACGACGAGCTTGATCTATCGCCCGGGACTGCGCGTTTTAAAAAGGGTGGTGGCCATGGTGGTCATAACGGTCTAAGAGATACTGTCCAGTGTTTAGGCAATAATAAAGACTTTGCACGTCTCAGAATTGGGATAGGTCATCCGGGTAATGCTAAACAAGTGGCTGATTACGTTTTAAAAAAGGCGCCTACTAAAGAACAAGACCTCATTAATAACAGTATTGATGACGCCATGCGGCATCTTCCGCTAGCAGTAACAGGTCAATGGGAACGAGCCATGACCGCGCTTCATAGCGCAGAATAACTTTATAGCTGGCAACTCCAGCTGTCATCAATAGTCTTAAGGATTTCATTATGGGTTTCAATTGTGGCATTGTCGGCCTACCCAACGTTGGCAAATCAACCCTTTTTAATGCGCTCACCAAAGCCGGTATTAGCGCTGAAAACTTTCCGTTCTGTACTATTGAGCCCAACACAGGTGTGGTGCCAATTCCAGATCCACGCCAAGATAAAATTTCTGTCATTGTTAAACCAGACAAGATCATTCCTACCAGCATGGAATTTGTCGATATTGCCGGTTTGGTCGCGGGCGCCTCCAAAGGCGAAGGGTTAGGTAATCAATTTTTAGCTAATATTCGTGAAACCGACGCCATTGCTCACGTTGTACGCTGCTTTGATGATGATAATGTTATTCACGTTGAAGGTAAGATAAGCCCAGCAGATGATATTGATGTGATTAATACTGAACTGGCACTTGCTGATCTTGAGAGTGTTGAAAAGGCGCTACTGCGTGTCGCAAAATCAGCCAAGGGCAAAGATAAAGATTCCATCGCTCTACAAGCAGTACTAGAAAAAATTCTTCCGCATCTCAATGAGGCAAAACCTCTGCGCTCATTTGGGCTAAATGATGATGACCTCAAACTACTCAAGCCGCTCAGCCCATTAACATTGAAGCCTACGATGTACATAGCTAATGTCGACGAAGAGGGTTTTGATAATAATCATTATCTAGATACAGTACGTGCTATAGCTGAGAGTGAAGGCGCAGTCGTAGTCCCTATCTGCAACAAGCTAGAAGCAGAGATAGGCGAGCTTGAGGACGATGAGCGAGACGAATTCTTACAAGAACTCGGCATGGAAGAACCGGGCCTTAACCGCGTAATTCGCGCCGGTTACACCCTATTAGGCCTACAGACCTACTTTACCGCTGGCGTTAAAGAAGTACGCGCATGGACCATTCCAGTGGGTGCTACTGCCCCTCAGGCTGCTGGAAAGATTCATACAGATTTTGAAAAAGGTTTTATTCGCGCTGAAATCGTGGGTTACGACGATTACATTGCTGGCAATGGCGAGCAAGGAGCCAAGGACGTTGGCAAATGGCGCCTAGAGGGAAAAGACTATATTGTTAAAGACGGTGACATCATTCACTTTCGCTTCAATGTCTAGCGCCTCAGTCAGCTTTTTATGAATCTACTTTCTGGGCGTTGGAAGTTTGGTTTGTTTTTAGCCTCTTGCACAGCCTTTATGTGGGGCGTGTTACCGATCGCTTTAAAGGGCGTGCTGACTACGCTAGATCCAATGACCACAACATTTTTTCGGTACGCTATTGCCGCGGCGCTAATCACACCGTATCTAGTAGCTCGAAAAAAGTTGGTTAATCGGCACAAGCTTACATCTGTTAAATTAAACCTACAGCTGCTACTTGCAGGGTCATTACTTGTCTGTAATTACGCCTTGTACATTTTTGGTCTTGAACGAACAACCCCAGAGGCGGCCCAATTAATGATGCAGGTTGCGCCCGTCATGCTGCTCCTTGCCGGTGTGTTGGTATTCAAAGAACGTTTCTCAATACTTCAATGGTTGGGTTTCGGTATCTTTGTGAGTGGTTTGTTAATGTTTTTTAGTCCGCGGTTTGCAGATATTTTTGTATCGCTAAGTGATTATGGTATCGGCTTACTTATGCTTGCCACCGCCGCAAACACCTGGGTAGGTTATGCCATTATGCAAAAATTCCTTATTAAGGAATTTAATCCGGAAGAGACTATGTTGGTATTTTATTGGATTGGTGCAATCGCCTTCCTACCTTTTTCAAGTTTCGATGCTTTATCCGAACTCACAAAAGTACAATGGTCTTTGCTGGCATTCTGTGGGCTTAATACACTAATAGCTTACGGCTGTTTTTCTGAGGCGCTTGCCCATATTGAGGCCTCTAGAGTCAGTGCCGTTATTGCTATGACACCCCTAGTCACCCTATTGCTTGTACAGTTAATTCCAATGCCTGGAATAGTTGCTGAATCATTGCAGAGTGTGACCATACTTGGAGCCATGTTGGTGGTCACCGGATCTATTATGACTGCAACACTAAAAAGTAGATCATAAACCTGACCGGATAACTAGATCCTACTTAGTTAAAGCTAAGGCCCGAGTTCTGCGGGACCATACTCAAAAACGCCGCAACAATAGGATCATCTAATTTCTTTTTAAAGCAACACAGCCCCAAGTCGAAAGCTGGTATGAGCGTATCGGGTAATATCTCGATATGGTCTTTAACAGGACTATTATCAGCAACGACAATCGGTGATAACCCTATCCCGAACCCCAATGCCACCATACTTAAAAGAGCCTCTTGTCCAGACACCTGCGCATAAACATTGGGGCGCCCACCACCCTTTTTACGAAACCATTGTTCAAAGCGTTTTCTGGCGACACCATGCTCGGGTAATATGATGGGGACACTCGCCCAATCGATACTATCAGCCTGTAGTGCCTTTTTAACCGCACAATTAATCTTTGGCATTGCAATGCCCAAAGTAACCGATGCAATATGCTGAAAATGGATGCTGCTAGAGAGATCATCAGGTTTGGCCGCTATGGCAAGATCAACACGCTGGCTCTTAATTTGCTCAATACCATCAGCGGCATCACCCGTATCAAGATAAATATCAACATTGGGATGCGCTTGCCTGAATTTTTCCAATAGCGGCGGCAAATAGGCATACGATGCAGTAACGGAACAATAAATATTCAGTGACCCCAATAATGTTCGCTGAGTCTGATTCAGCGATTGTTTCAGTAAGTCAAACTGATCGATTTGCTGCTCTGCATACGCTAAAAACTGCTGGCCCTCTTTGGTTAGCACCACCGAACGATTATCACGAATTAGCAGTTGGCTACCTAGCTCATCTTCAATCCGCTGAATCGCTCGGCTCAAAGTAGATGGGCTTACATGATTGGCGGCCGCAGTCTTGCCAAAGTGCAAACTAGTCGCCAGGTGCTGAAACAAATTCATTGATCGAATATCCATAGCGAATGGTACTGAATAACTGCTGTTATTGCAAAAAATGCAACGTAATGTTGTATACATATCGTTTTAAGCAACAATCATTTTTCGTTACACTAGTTACCCGAAGCCGAAGTCTTGTGGCTTGGACAATCTTAATTAACTGACCGCATAGCGGTTACTGGAGAACACAATGGCTAACTATTTCAATACTCTTAGCCTCAGCAACAAGCTGAGCCAGCTGGGAAAGTGTCGCTTTATGGATCGCAGCGAATTTACTGATGGATGTAATCTTATCAAAGACTGGAACATCGTCATTATTGGTTGTGGCGCTCAAGGGCTCAATCAAGGCCTTAATATGCGTGACTCAGGACTCAACATTTCCTACGCATTGCGCGAGCAAGCCATTGCCGAGAAACGTCAGTCTTATCTCTGGGCTTCACAGAACGGTTTTACCGTGGGTACCGCAGAGGAACTAGTTCCTGCCGCAGACTTGGTACTTAACTTAACCCCAGACAAACAACACACAGCCGCGGTTACTGCGGTACTCCCGTTAATGAAACAGAATGCTACTCTAGCGTACTCGCATGGTTTTAACATTGTTGAAGAAGGCATGCAGATCCGCCCTGATCTAACTGTGATTATGGTTGCTCCTAAGTGCCCTGGTACGGAGGTGCGCGAAGAGTACAAACGCGGATTTGGTGTACCAACACTGATTGCTGTTCACCCAGAGAATGACCCTAGAGGCAATGGCCACGCCATTGCTAAAGCCTATGCCTCAGCCACTGGTGGTGATCGGGCGGGCGTTTTGGAATCATCCTTTATCGCCGAAGTTAAGTCAGACTTAATGGGTGAGCAAACTATTCTTTGTGGAATGTTACAGACCGGCGCTATCTTGGGTCATCAGCAACTTCTCAACCTTGGTGTTGACGCGGCCTATGCTCGCAAGTTAATACAATATGGCTGGGAAACAGTCACCGAAGGACTTAAGCACGGCGGCATTACCAACATGATGGACCGTTTGAGCAACCCTGCCAAAATCAAAGCATTCGATATGGCAGAAGAGTTAAAAGTTACTTTAGCGCCATTATTTCAAAAGCACATGGACGACATTATTGAAGGTGAGTTCTCTCGCACAATGATGGTCGACTGGGGCAATGATGACGCCAACCTTTTAAAGTGGCGCGCCCAAACCGCAGACACTAGCTTTGAGCAAGCGGCTGACTGTGACACAGAGATAACCGAGCAAGAGTATTATGATAAAGGCATTTATTTAGTAGCCATGATCAAAGCGGGCGTTGAACTGGCCTTTGACACCATGGTTGCCTCAGGCATTATCGAAGAGTCCGCCTATTACGAGTCACTGCACGAAACGCCATTAATAGCCAACTGTATTGCTCGTAACAAGCTATACGAAATGAACGTAGTAATCTCTGATACCGCTGAATACGGTAACTACCTATTCACCCACGCCGCTGTGCCTCTCCTGCAAGCACATGCTGATGCATTGACCTTAGAAGACCTAGGCGGCGGTTTAACCGACCCTTCCAATGCGGTAGATAATATTCGTTTAATTGAAGTCAACGACGCCATTCGCGACCATGATGTAGAAATTATTGGCCACGAACTGCGCGGCTACATGACAGACATGAAACGCATTGTAGAATCAGCTAGCGCGTAATAGTGAGTGGTTGCTAACTAGCGGCCAATAGAGACAAAAAAGCCCGGCTTCTGTTCAAGGAACCGGGCTTTTTTAATGACTCTGACGTTAGCCAGGAATTATTCTATTAACCGTTAATCTCGAACAATCCTGCTGCACCCATGCCGCCACCAATACACATGGTAACAACACCATACTTAGCTTTACGGCGACGACCTTCAATTAACAAATGGCCGACCATGCGTGAACCTGACATGCCGAATGGGTGGCCAATAGAGATAGAACCACCATTGACATTCAACTTTTCCATCGGGATACCTAGGGTATCGCGACTGTAGATGACCTGGCTGGCAAATGCTTCGTTAAGCTCCCAAAGATCGATATCATCAACCGTTAGGCCAGCTGCTTTGAGCAACTTAGGCACAGCCACAATAGGACCAATACCCATCTCATCTGGCTCACAACCACCAACAGCAAACCCACGGAATGTACCAAGGATATCTAAACCACGACGCTCAGCTTCAGAACGCTCCATTATAACCTGTGCAGAGGACCCGTCAGACAGCTGAGAGGCGTTGCCCGCAGTAATGAAGTTACCTTCACCCATAATAGGTGCTAGGCTCGCTAACCCTTCTATAGTAGTGGACGGACGGTTACAGTCATCACGATCAGCTACCGCAGCCTGCTCGGTGATTTCGCCCGTTTCTCTATTCTTTACTTTCATGATCGTGTTCATGGCGACAATTTCGTCGTCAAACTTGCCGGACTCTTGTCCTGCAGCTGTGCGTTGCTGGCTGATCAGTGAGTACTCATCTTGCGCTTCACGAGAGATATTGTAACGATCGGCAACAATGTCAGCGGTCTTGATCATTGGATACCACAAACCCGGGTACTTACCAAATAGCTCAGGCTCTACCGTCTCAGAGGGATCACTTGTACCAGGAATTGAGATACTTTCAACACCCCCAGTAACCATAATATCGACGCCTTCAGCAATAATTCGCCCTGCGCCCATGGCAAGAGACTGCAAGCCCGATGAACAAAAGCGGTTAATAGTGGTGCCTGATGTAGTAACCGGGCAACCCGCTGAAAGAGCAGCATTGCGGCCAATGTTCATGCCAGTAGTACCTGCATGTGAAGCATTACCTAAGATGACATCATCCACTTCTGCAGGATCAATTCCAGCACGCGCAATAGCATGTGCAATGGAGTGAGCTGCTAGCTTTACACCATGAGTATTGTTAAATGCGCCTCGAGCCGCCTTGGTTAGCGCTGTTCGCGCCGTGGATACGATTACTGCTTCTCTCATTATTCTGTCCTCTGTAGTACTACTGATTGATATTATTAGTTGTGTGTATTATTGCCGCTTAGAGCCCCTTTTAACAGTATCTAATAATGACTATCCAGTACCCAGTTAATGCAGCACTGCGGGCCATTATTTTTCGTCAGTGATTAGGGTTTTAACGAGAGACACCGCCATTAGCGCCATAACAATAGAAAATGGCAGCGCACCAATAATCATGACTGACCTCAGAGCATCCATTCCACCAGCAGCCAACAAAACACCAATTAAGATTGAAAAGAGCGTACCCCAAATAACCACATGCTTGGTCTGTTTTTGGCTTTGGTTGCCCCCTGATGCCAGCGTATTAATAATTAAAATACCCGAATCTGCCGAGGTGACCAGAAAGGTGAGTAGCAAGGCCACAATAACCACAGACAGACCCACAGCCATGTTAGGCGTGAGGATCAAGTTAATGGTCTCAAACAGCTGTGCAGAAATATCTGCATTGACAATAGCGCCTTGAGCGACACCTGATAGCTCTAGATCAATGGCGGTTGCACCGATAAAGGTAAACCATACCAAACAAATTAATGAGGGGATAATCATCGCGCCAATAACATATTCGCGAATGGTTCTGCCACGAGACACTCGCGCTAAAAATAAACCTACAAAGGGAGCAAAAGCGATCCACCAGGCCCAATAAAAGATAGTCCAAGACGCCTGCCACCCTTCGAGAGCGACTGAAGTATCTGTCCCCGCGGCCTGCCAAACAGTAGTGGACATTGCCGGCAGCGCAATTAAGTAGTCCCAGATGGCATAAAAGAAGGTTTGTAGTGCAAAGAAAGTAGCGCCGAACAAGACAAAAAACGCAATCAAAAAGACCGACAGCCCCATATTAATATTGGACAGCCATTTGATGCCCTTTTGCAACCCAGACATAGCCGATAGGCAGGACGCACTGATGATTAAAATAAGGCCCATTAGCTGCGCTAGCAAGGTCGGTTTACCACCCTCTCCCACGAGCCAGTCAGCCCCGGTTATGTTAAATAGGCCTGACGCAAATTGAGACACCCCGTAACCAATGGTCACACTCAGACCAACAATGGTGGCGAGAATGGCAACAATGTCTACCACATGACCGAAACCGCCCGACATAGCGCGCCCAAACAGAGGTTGTAATGCACTACGAATAGTTAACGGTAGACCGCGGTTGTAAGACAGATAACCCAAAGAAATACCTACTACGCCGTAACAGGCCCAAGGCGTTAGACCATAATGCAACATGGCCCACTTGTAGGCATTACGAACGTTATCTTCGTCCAAGCCTGTGGTGAGACCCTTAATCGTATCGGGATTATTAGCAAAATGAAAAATCGGCTCTGCCGTGGAATAGGTCAACATTCCTATACCTATGCCGGCCCCAAACATCATAGACAGCCAAGTGAACATAGAAAACTCGGGCTTCTCGTCAATCTGACCCAGCTTCACATGCGCAGTACGTGGCCAAATACCGAGGGCTAGGCAAACGATGGTATAAAACGCCGTGACATAGACATACCAGCCACCAAAGTTTTGCGTAGACCATGTTTGAACGTCCAACAAGACTTGCCCAGCCGCAGAAGGTGACAAACCCACCCACAAAATTAGCGCAGCGACTAAAATCTTTGGCATCAATGCCACAACAGGATTAAAGCCCTTGTAAAAACCTGACTTTCTAGTAGAAATTGTTACTGCTGTATCCTGATCATTAGCACTTATTTGATCCAAAACTTATACTCCCCAAGAATGCACTTTGGCCATTCTTGTTACGTTTATTTAGTTTTTTGTTTGTCTTAATTCGATGGTAAACCCATGCGTCCTATTGATAACACTTGGGCAAAAACCCGCGCTGTGTGGACTATCCTAGTGTACTACCTTTTGGAGAGCAACGAATTAAGGGAAAAAGGTGCCGATCAGACTTGACTCGGAGCCACGTCAAGTGTAACTTCTCGCCTCCAAAATGCCCGGTCGGTTTTGCCGGTCATCACCTATGGCTACGTAGCTCAGCTGGTTAGAGCACAGCATTCATAATGCTGGGGTCGGTGGTTCAAGTCCACTCGTAGCTACCATTTTCTTTGTGTAAGCGATCTTGGCTGATTATGCTGCCTATCGTTTGCCTGAGCGACTTTCGGCCGCATAGAGCCGCCCATGAAGCCATGTCCGGATAGTTAGATGCGCGACTACGCGTAACGGCGCAGATATAGTAAATAATGTGACCGCACATGAAAAAGCGCACAGGCTCTAAACCACGTTTATTCTGTTACTACTGTCGCCAGTAGATCGTCTATTTCTTTTTTAAGGTCTTTGTCGGCAATCTTATTTGCACTAATTTTAGCATCTTGAAGATTTTTGGTAGCGATCTCAGTCTCGCCTAATTTAAGTTGCAATGTGGCCATAGAAAAAGCGATAGATGACATATGATCTTTAGAGTTAATCGTTGTGGCTTTTTCTAGGGCTTTTTCATAGCCAGCCACAGCATCTTCCAAATCCTCGGTAAAGTCAGCCAGCGTCTCCCACTGTTCTGGGTGATCTTTGTCAGTATTTTCGTTATCCACGCAAATAGCCTTGAGCTCGGCATAGAGTATCCCGAAGGCCTCTATATCGTCTTTTGTTGCCGCCGCCATAAGTTTTTCAGACAAACCATAAACCGACTTATAAATTTTGGTGTTAATCATTAATCACTACCTGTTATCTATGACTGACAAAATAACAAATAGTGCATCACAAGAGTAATCTATTTGCTCAATTACCCATAAATTTTCGACTTACCCTTGATCAAGATCTGGAGAATGCGCATTTTTTAGTGCTTGCACACGCTTACGTAAATCATCTGCGGTTACATCCTCCGCCTTAACTTGCTCACCTATCGAAATTGACACCAAAGACCAACGCAGCCTCGGTAGGCGCCATTTAGTTTTGCGACTAAACATACTTCCCCATAAACCGCTTAAGTGCACAGGGATAACGGGTACAGGCGTGCGCTTTATGATTGTTTCCACGCCCTGACGAAATACATCAATGGAACCATCTGCGCTGAGCTTACCCTCTGGAAATATACCTACTAACTCGCCTGTTTTTAGCGCTTCAGCAATATCATCTACGGCTTTTTCAAAAACCTTTGGGTTAGTTTTTTCACTCTCAATCGGTATAGCTTTTGCCACCTTAAATAACCAGTGTAAAGCCGGTGAATAATAAATAGGTGCAAACACCACAAATCTGACGAGCCGCGGTGATGCGGCCAAGATGAACATCCAATCAACAAAGCTAACATGATTCCCAACAAGCACAGCTGCGCCTTCTTCAGGGATATTTTCCTCGCCTCTAGTGCGCACCCGATACATACAGATTGCTAACATATAAATAACAAAGCGAAGGAAAAACTCAGGTACTTTAGTATAAATATAGATTGAAACAAGGAAATTGAGACCTGCTAATAACAGCATCAGCTGTGGAATACTCCACTCAAATATCGACAAGGTCACTATGCTTAATAGGGCACTACCCACCATAAATAATGCATTTAATACGTTGTTTGCCGCAATAACACGGGAGCGACTCTTTTCATTGGTTCGCTGCTGAATCAAAGCATATAAAGGAACCGTATAGAAGCCGGCTGATATGCCAATTCCTGCCATCCAGATTAAGTGCCAAATCATATCGCCTGTGTCAATTACCTGACGCAGGGTGAGTAAAGTCTCGGTGGGCACGCTGTACGCTGTGATTGCAGGTTCTTGACTCAATAAGTATAAAAAAACGGTGATGAGAATAGCGCCAAAGGGCACTATTCCTAGCTCAATTCTGGAACGAGAGAGCTTGTCGCATAATAGTGAGCCCAGTGCGATACTGAGCGAAAAAACAACCAGCGCTGTGGTGACAACAAGCTCATCACCACCCAAAAAATATTTTACGTAATTAGGTAAGGCGGTGAGAATAATAGCGCCTATGAGCCAAAACCAGCTGATACCAATCACTGACTTTCGTACTGATTCAGATTGTGAGTTAAGCTCGGAAAAAACGCTTTTTGTGGACGAAAAGATGTTAAATGTGAACTTTAGACTGCGGTCATTGGCTTCACTAATCGGGATAAAGCGACTACATAGATAACCAATTACCGCCAAACACAATATAGCAATACTGATATAGGTGGGGCCGGCCTCCTGAGTAATATAATAAGTGCCGAAAACTGTACCTAATAAGATGGCGACAAAGGTCCCTGACTCCACCAATCCATTGGCTTTAGTGAGCTCATGTGGCGCCACATGTTGCGGTAAAATACTGTATTTTAGCGGACCAAAAAATGTACTTTGTAGTCCCATCAAAAAAACCGTGACCAACATTAACCAAATTAGCTGCGTCATAATGGATATGGCACCCACCACCATAATCGGTATTTCAAACAACTTAACAACACGAATGAGTTTGGACTTCTCTGTTTTTTCAGCCAGTTGTCCCGCCATTCCCGAGAACAAGAAAAAAGGAAGAATAAAAAGGCCTGCAGCTAAATTGGAATAAAGTGCTCCATCTGCGACAGAAGCTGCTTGGAAAACCAACAACAACAATACAGCTTGCTTATATACATTGTCATTTAATGCGGAGAAAAACTGAGTGACAAACAAGGGTAGAAATCGCGAACCGCTCAATAAACTGCCACTGTATTTATTGAGTAATGCCAAATCTTTATTTGATTGGATACTTTTTCGCATACCTTCCCTTAAAAAGAAATATTTAGATCCTAGATGAGACACTTCATTAGGACTTTAATTCATTATCTAAACGCGATGTATCAACTGCCCATTTTACTTATCAATTGTTCGCCGGACTTTATCTGAGACGCTATAGCGTGTAAAGCAACATAGGTTCGATTTGAAATGGGCCTCACGTATTTTGGATAATTCGAAATAGTGCTTTTTTTGT
>DCBC01000008.1:8653-15604 GCA_002313335.1 Porticoccaceae bacterium UBA1117 | reverse complement strand
TGGCATAACATTCGGTCTATATTAAAGTATTAACGGTTAGCTTTTTAATTCAAACCAAATGGGAATTTATATTATGCGACTTACTAAAATATTATTAATGACTTTGATAGTAGTGTCTTCTGGATCGATTTTTGCGGATGATACGGCAATGTTGATTAATCTGGACAAGCAATGGGGAAGTGCTGGTGGACCCGATGGTTTTGTGTCTGATGATGTTGTCGGTATTGGACCGACTGGAATTATTGGGATTGCCGAGGTAAGGCAGGCTGCTGTAGGCCCGTCTGATGAAGCGTATGTAGTTGATGGCTATCAGGTGAATTTTCTCAGTACAGATATTGCCGTGATGGTTCATACAGCCTCAGGGTCCGACCCTCATTCAAGCCTGCATGTTTATCAAAAGCAGGATGGCAAGTGGATGGTCGTTGCCAATGCATCTGCACCACTAGGCGAGTAAATTATCCAGAAAACAGGCTTGGGTATATCATAGCGGAATATACTCAAGCCGAATGTTAACTATTTGAGGACTAAGTTTTTTCATATCACTATTTTTAGCTCATATTACTACTCTTGATGTGCTGTCATTGCTAAGCCGCTTCCTATCTAATTACATCGCCTGCATCTGTTGTACACTGCCCCCACATTATAAAATGAACCCGATAAGAACACTGATGTCATAAGAAACTGTCCTAACATCATATGAATCAGCCAAAAACACAGAGAGTTTTAATTAAGCGATGAGATTAATCCATTTAAGATATTTTGCTGCATGCTTTTTGCCTATTGCAGGGCTAACCTGTTCGACATCGTTAGTCGCCTTGGACTTCGATATTGATACTATTGATGTCAGTCCCAAACATAATATCGACGTCATTCCTTTTTCCATTGAATCTTCAGACATTGCCAAACTATTAATAGTAGAAACACCAGAGATCAATCAACTAGAAAAACAGATTCAAGGGCTTGGCACTGAGCCTATTCGTACAATCAAGATTTTTCAGCGCAGAGACTTGGAATGGAACCTGGCGCTAACTAAGGTACTAGAAGACTCTATGGATTTAGTAGACACCATAAGAACTACCAATACTATGCAATTGGTGGGCTTGCAGGGGTCCCAATTGGTTTACTTAGACGAGACTACGACAGACTTCAAACCCTTATTAAAAACGTCATCAATGTTTTCTGGGCGTAGCTGGGGTTCATCTCCACTGATTGAGATGTTTACCGATATTAATGGCGATACGTTAGACGACTTATTAATGCCTAACTTTGATGGTTGGGCGGTAGCATTGCAAAGCGATAGCGGTTTTCAACAACCCCAACTAGTCGGTCCACGCCCTAACATGAGCTTTGGAGAGAACGCACGCTACATTGCTTACCGAGCTGAGGAAGCCCACCTCATTGATGAGAACAATGATGGTCTAAGTGATATCGCTTTTTGGCAAGACGGTTATTTTCAGGTACATCGACAAAATAATCTAGGCGGGTTTGCAAAGATACCCGTTAATTTGGATGCCAACCTCAAAGATATGTTAGGCGGTTACGCTCAGATTAATATTGGCGAGGATGCTAAAAACAACAATAGTAAAAACAGACTTTTAGACGAAGTTGTAGATATTAACAATGATGGTGTGAGTGATCTTATCGTCAAACGGATTAAAGCCGAGGGTATCTTTGGCTGGGAGTCCGAGTACGAGGTTTACCTGGGCGAAGTGGGTGAAAACAACCTATTGGTGTTTGCTGACAGTCCCTCCTCGGTTATTAGTACAGATGGTTTTCAATTTGAGAATGAGCGTCTAGATGTATCTGGTGATGGTAACCAAGAGTTTGTTATTACGTCGGTAGATATAAGCATAGGCGCTGTTATTAGGGCACTAATTACCCGGTCAGTATCTGTGGATGTCTCCATTTACAAGATGGTCAATGGCAAATTTCCAGATAAACCGAGCACCAGAAAGACGATTTCAGCACGCTTCGATTTTGGCAGTGGTGAACTATTTGTTCCAGCCGTTTTAGGTGCGGACGTTACCGGCGACGGCCGAAAGGATCTTTTGGTACAAAAAGGAGAAGGGACTCTGCTAGTCTATCCCGGACAACCCGGCCAGAAAATGTTTGCCAAGAAAGCCATTAAATTATCTCTAGAGCTACCGGCCAGCCGAGCTGGATTTACCGTTCACGACGTTGACAATGATGGCAGGGACGAGCTAATTTTGACCCGCGATAATGATGGTAATACCACCATATCAGTGGTGTCATTCAGAGACTAAAGCGCCAATATTATCCTCAATAAAGCGCTGATCACCCCTATTCCTCAACCTTAGCACCCGTGAGCTCCGAGATAGCAGACAGCGTAGTTTGGGCGGCATTCAAACCCAATCTAAAATCTTTGTCACTAAAAGTTGTCCACACGTCTAAAGGCGTGTGCCACGTTGGATTCCATCCTGCACCTGTGTGTGCGCCCCGCTCATTTTCTCGAAGACTAATAGAGGGCACAATATTCATAAATGGCGTGGAGTCGGTGTTTGTCATATGCGGGCCAACAGTGGCTGGATAATCTGTGTTGTATTTGTCCGCTGCAGCCTTAAAAATAAAAGCTAATTGCATTGAATTGGTAGCCAAATCTGACTTAGAT
The DNA here is from genome assembly GCA_002313335.1 of Porticoccaceae bacterium UBA1117. Classification (GTDB taxonomy): domain Bacteria; phylum Pseudomonadota; class Gammaproteobacteria; order Pseudomonadales; family Porticoccaceae; genus HTCC2207. The sequence goes on along the minus strand of DCBC01000008.1, from coordinate 12,975 downwards.
TGAAACTCAATATTGACATCCGCCTCCGGTCGTTGCTCCGAACTAACCGACCCGTCAGCTCTTGGGGCCCCATGATCCCATAGCATCATGTCATGCTGGATCATTCCCAACCAGCGTGGCTCAGGGAATTCACCAGACCCAGCTGGACTCTCAATACCTTGCAGTTTTTGGCGTTGCTGAACATATGCTTTAGACCCATTTAGCCCGGTCTCTTCGTTATTCCAAAGAGCAAAGCGAATTGAGCGTTCGGTGCGGACATCAGACGCATTGAAGATACGCGCTAGCTCCATGACTAAGGCTGTTCCCGAACCGTCGTCATTCACGGCCTCATTGACCCCATGCCCATCAAAATGAGCGCCAACAATGTACATTTCATCAGGTCGGCTAGTTCCAATTTTTGTGCAGTAAACTTGGTGCCGCACACCATTGACTGGCTGCTCTGCATTTAGCGTACGAATTCGCTCATCTAACTGCGCGGCAGAATCGCGGTTAACGCCAGTAGTTGCTCGATAGCCATATACAGATGCTCCGCCAGGGCCATTGCCATTCCGGCCTACGGCTCCACCAGTAGATGTTTTGAGCTGGTCTGGATCATTGGTAATGAGTTTTCGTACTCTTGGCACACGCGGCTCAGGGTCATAGCTAAAAGACATACGTTCCACGTCATCACAACCCATTTGCAGTAGTTGCTGTTCTATCCAAGTAAGTGCGTCACGATTACGAGTAGTACCCTGTCGTCGATCACCAAATTGAGTCAGCCCTTTAAGGGTAGCTTTGTAGCTCTCAAGGGTGAGTCTACTTACTAATTGCGCAGTTGTATCGGCACTTTCAGAGGCAACTACTGAAACGTTACAGGTAGCGCACAAACCGAATAACATCAAAAGTTTAATAGCTTTAGCAGCGCCTACTTGATTACAAAAAAAGTAATTTTTAGTAAATAGCATATCCAAAACTCCGAGTTACTTAAATTTTTTAATCAACAGATAGTGTAATTTTTTATATCACTGAAGAACACTGATAAATAATGTCCTAGTGCTGGGCGTACATTAGTTATAGCAATGTGCGCAATGTAATAGTGACGCCGATGGCTAACAAGCCCGCTATGGCAATTCTACGGTAAAGCCGTCCACCATACTTTTTGAACAGGTAAAAACCAATTTTATCCCCCGCCACCATGGCCGGAAATGCTAACAGCAGGTGCCAAAGAGACTGGATTTGAATAAACCCTGCCACCCCGAATGAAACCAGTGCTATAGCAGCGGAGGCTAAGAAAAAGGTGATCAATAACGCTCGACTTCGCTCTGGGACCGGTTCTGTAAGCATCACATAAATAATCATTGGTGGGCCTGGTATGGCCAAAGCACCATTCATCAGACCAGACAGCAGGCCGGTAAAACTGGTCAGCAAAGGACTAACTCGTCGAGTCGTAGGCTTGAAAAACATCAGTACCACACAGGCGATTATTACCGAAATACCTGCCCATAATTGAAATTGGGCAGTTGAAATAAATGACAGTATCGCCGTTCCAATCGCCGTTCCAATAATCGCCATAAATACTAATGGCACCATTGGCTTCAATGGCACAATACCCCAATAATTGCGTACGCCAATTAAATTACTAGTCAGCGTCAATGCTGCACTAAGAACTACTGATTCAAGCGGCGTTAAGAACAGAGCAAATACAGGAACGGCCGTGAGCGCAAACCCAAAACCAGTAAATGACCGAAGAATGGAGGCAAACACAACTACTGACCATATTAGTAAAAGCTCTAATAAGCCGATATCAGCAATCAGTTCGATCATTAAAAGTAGTCCAAAGTATATTAACGTGGGTTAAAGGCGCGCCATTAAAACAAAAAATGGCAACCTCGGGAATCCAAAGTTGCCATTTTTTAGGTGTTAATTTCCAGTCTATAGCTGTTATGCCTGATCAGCGCCTCTTAGTGCATACCAACCTATGTAGATGTAACACATCATTGGCACAACAAAGCTCAATTGAATACCTATGCTATCAGCAACTACGCCTTGGATTAATGGTACCAAAGCACCCCCTACAATACCTTGGCACACTAGCCCTGAGCCCTTACTAGTCATAGCACCTAAGCCCTTTACAGCTAAGGTGAAAATGGTTGGGAACATAATAGAGTTAAAGAAGCCTACTGCCAAAATGGACCACATCGCTACACTGCCAGAGGTGTTCATGCTGACAATTATCATCGCAATTGCGATCACCGCATTGGCTGCTAAATACTTTGTGGAAGCAATGTAATTCATTAGAACTGCACCGACCAGACGGCCAATCATTGCAGCTCCCCAGTAGTAGCCAACCATTTCTCCCGCTTCGGCAATCTCCATTCCTGCAATCGAGCTCTCGGCAAAATAATTAACCAAGAAACTTCCGATGGAGACTTCTCCACCGACATACATAAATATTGCGAGTGCACCCAGCACTAAGGAGCGATGGTTCCAAACGCTATCACCCGCAACATCGTCGTTTGTTTCTAAATGAGCTAGCTTTGGCAAGGTGATATTTCTGAACAGCAACGCCGCCGTAACAAGTACAGCCGCGATCATCAAGTAAGGCATCTGGACTGCGGAGGCATCTGCCGCAACTACGCCTAAAATTAGTATAGAACCCACTACCGGGCCTACCGTTGTGCCAAGAGAGTTAGCCGCTTGGGCCAAGTTGAGTCGACTAGCTGCGGTTTTGTCTGGTCCTAAAGCCGCCACGTAAGGATTAGCCGCTACCTGCAAAATGGTAATTCCACTGGCAAGAACAAAAAACGCAAAAAGAAATAATCCGTAAATATGAAGATCTGCGGAGGGATAGAACAAAATACAACCCAATGCAGTTGTTAGCAGCCCAATGACAATACCTGTTTGAAAGCCAACCTTGTCTATTAATCGTCCAGCAAATGGAGACACAATAAAGTAAGCGCCAAAAAAACAAAACTGCACTAACATGGCTTGAGTATAATTAAGGTCGAATGACTCTTTTAGAAATGGAATTAAAATGTCATTAAGAACGGTGATAAAACCCCAGAAGAAGAACAGACACGTCATTGCGATAAACGCAAACTTTTGTGTTTCTTGCTGTTGGCCTTCTGACACTGTTGTTGCTGAGCTATCTGGATTTGAGCCTGCCATCTGTACCCCCAAAAAGTAAAAGTTGTTTGAGTAAATTTTTGTTAGTTGTGGAGCATAGTTTGACTAGCAGATTCATGCAACAGGTATGCTTGGCACGGAGCCTGTTTAATCGCAACAATAAGTTACTTGGTCGAGTTTTGTTTTATTAGACGATATCAATCCGGCGGTTGAAGAATTAATAGGCGCTTTAAGATAATTTTTGCAGTAATCGAGACTTGGTGATATTTTCACGACGATTGTGTAAATCTTGCTACAGTTGTTAATCTGTTATAGAGAAAATGTCATAAGAAAGTCGTTGAAATGCCGTTACTAAAAAAGTGCTTGGTGTTTAATAATGACTCCAGCAGCAAAGGAATGAAATATGATTATTCGCAAACTAAGAATTCAACGGGGTTGGTCACAAGATCAACTAGCCCAAATGACTGGTCTCAATATTCGCACTATTCAGCGTATTGAGCGAGGCCAAACACCCAGTCTTGAATCATTAAAGGCCTTTGCTGCGGTTTTTGAAACTGAAATCTATACTTTGCAACCGGAGACTGTTATGCCAACCGAACAAAATATATCTTTGGAAGAAGCCCGTGTTATTGAATATATCCGTGATTTAAAAGGCTTTTACGGCCACCTCTTTACCTATGCCATGGTTATATCTGGATTGTTTATTTTTAATTTTTTGACAACGCCAGAGCATTTCTGGGTTATCTGGCCCGCCTTTGGATGGGGTATAGGTCTCGTCGCCCATGCCCTGTCTGTATTTGAAGTATTTAATCTCTTTGGCCCTGAGTGGGAGAAAAAACAAATTGAAAAAAGGTTAGGTAAAAAGCTTTGAACTCATACTTGGGGTGGTAAAGTAATAGGCAGCACCTGCCTGAATCTTCCCAAAAAGGAACAACACAGCGATGGAGTTTTATCTTGCGATACTGTTGTTCACCACGACGGCCAGCATCACCCCCGGTCCAAATAATATTATGATAATGGCTTCTGGGGTTAACTTTGGTGTTAAGCGCAGTATTCCCCATGTTTTAGGTATTTGCTTAGGCTTTCCAGTAATGGTTATTGCTCTGGGGCTTGGCTTGGGCACTATATTCGAGAGCATCCCAATACTGCATGACGTTATAAAAATTCTTGGTGTGTCCTATTTACTGTATCTAGCTTGGCTGGTGGCTTCATCAAGC
>DCBC01000008.1:3263-8280 GCA_002313335.1 Porticoccaceae bacterium UBA1117 | reverse complement strand
GTTTTATTCCAGTGGGTTAACCCCAAAGCTTGGGTCATGGCCACGGGCGCCATCTCGACTTACACAACCACTGCAGGTGATACGCTCACGCAAGTGCTATTTATTGCCTTCGCTTTTTTTATTACCGCCGCGTCCTCGGTGATGATTTGGCTGATATTCGGTGCAGGGCTAAAACGTTATCTTGAGAACCCTCGCCATAATCGTACCTTTAATATTTCTATGGCCTTATTGCTCATAGCCTCCATGTCCCCAGTAATAAATAATCTGATTCAGCAGTATTTGCCATGAACTTTGACTTATCATGTTTAAACATCTAGTTTGACATCTATGGTCGTGAAGTAACCACGTGTGATAGTAGGGTTTAATCGACAAAACGCAAAAAAATTAGCTAATCCTTATTGGGCTGAATCTAAATATTCGCTCAGAACGTCTTATCATCACTAAATAGGCATGTAATGCAACCTAAGCAAGGGAAGTAAATACTTTATGAACAAGAAACTAATAATTGCCTGTGTATTAATCGCTATTGCCGCCGTTTTTTACCTAAAGAAATCTGGGGACTCGTCAGATATTTTTGTCACAACTCAAGAGGCAAAAATAGAAGAGATAAAAACCTCGATCCTAGCCTCTGGAACGCTCATTTATAAAGAGCAAGTGCAATTACGGTCAGAGGTTATCGGGCAGGTTAAAGAGTTATTCATAGCAGAAGGCGACACTGTTAATAAAGGCCAGATTCTAATGACGCTGGATCAAAGAAGTTTCAGTGCAGATGTAGAGCAGCAGGAGGCTTATGTGCGAATTCAGACTATTGCGATTGAAAGGCAACAAAAGCAGTTAGAAAATACTCATGCCAAATGGATGCGAAACAAAAACCTTTTTGAGCGAAAAATGATAGGGCAAGATTCATTTGAGCTTATTGATAATCAGCATGATTTAGCCAAAATCGATTTGCGTTCGAGACAGGAAAGTTTGAATCAAGCGCTGGCAACTCTGGACAAAGCTCAAGAGCGTCTTGATAAGACTATATTTAGCTCACCAATCAATGGTGTTGCTACTTCTGTGGATATAAAAATCGGTGAAACCGCTATTAGTGGAACAACGAATATTGCTGGATCTAATTTGATTACTATTGCCGACCCGGCATCGATATTAGTAGAAGTTCAAGTTGACGAAGCTGATATCGCTAACATTCGTTTGGGACAAAATGTTGATGTTTTCGCCGTAGCCTTTCCAGATGACGCTCTCAAAGGTCAAGTAACCACCATTGCTACATCCGCAAAGAGATCCTCTAACCGTCAAGGCCTTAGTTTTACTGTAAAAATATTACTTGAAAACAATGAAAATATTGATGTTCGACCCGGGATGAGCTGCCGCGCAGAAATTTTCACTAAAGCCAAAAATGATAATGTCGCAGTACCAATGCAGGCTATTGTCTACTCTGAGGCTGAAAACGATCAGACATCAAATATGAGGAGTAGAAGGCCCGGACAAATTACGATCGGCGGTGGCTCAAATGATCTTATGAAAAGCCATGTCTTCCTACTCGTTGATGGCAAGGCAGTTAAACGAGATGTAGAGCTCGGGATTTCTAATGATGAGTTACAAGAAATTACAGCCGGTGTTGAAGCCAAGGAAACGGTCATTACTGGACCCGCCAGGGTGGTGAGTAAGCTCAATGATGGGGATGCAGTGAAACTGCAAGATAAGAAGAAGAAGAAATAATGTCCAAATCGACCGTTATTGAACTTAGAAAAATCGCTAAACATTACATGATGGGTGATGATGGATTTTATGCACTAGAAAATATTGATCTAAATATCTATCTAAATGACTATATTGCTATCGTAGGGTCTTCGGGTTCAGGTAAATCTACGCTGATGAATTTACTAGGCTGCCTTGATTATCCCTCAGCTGGAGAGTATCGGCTCAAAGATATAAATGTTGCGAGCTTGGATGAAAATCGGTTAGCCCACATTAGAAACAGTGAAATAGGTTTCATCTTTCAAAATTTCAATTTGCTTCCAAGAGCCACAGCCCTTCAAAATGTCATGCAGCCACTTATTTATAGAGGCCTTGGGAAAGCGATGCGTAAAGAAATGGCGGAAGACGCTTTGGGAATGGTTGGATTGACTGATCGTATGCATCATGTCCCTAACCAACTTTCCGGTGGTCAGCGTCAGCGCGTAGCAATAGCAAGAGCACTCGTAACAAAGCCAGCTATTCTTTTAGCCGACGAACCTACTGGAAATCTAGACTCTGCAACAACAACTGAAATTATGGCGCTATTTGACCGGCTACACCAAGAAGGTCAAACACTTATCATAGTAACGCATGAGAAAGAAATTGCTGATCGCTGTCACCGTGTTATTACTCTAAAAGATGGACACCTCGTCTCTGATGAAAATAATTCTAAGCCACATAATACTAAACCAAAGAGTGTAACAGCTGATGTCTAATTTTAGGTTCAAAGTGATAGAAGGTACGCGCTCAGCAGCACAGTCCGTTTTTGCTCATGGTTTCCGTAGTTTTTTGACCACCTTAGGGATCATTATTGGGGTTGCATCTGTCATCGCAGTAGTCTCGGTTGTTCAAGGATTTAGTGCCAGTATTAGTGCCCAATTTGATGACATAGGGACCAATGTCATTTCAATAGATAGTTACACTCCACCCAAATCAAGACTTCAGGGAAAATATGCCCGACTCACCTATGGAGACTATGAAAAGATAAAATATCAAATTCCAGGAGTGAGCCATGTAACACCAACCCTTGATGTCAGAGGTTCCGACAACGGTGTTGCCTATCGAGATCAATCGATTACTTCCCGCGTTTTTGGATCTGCATCTACTTATCACAAGCTCAATGCTGTTTATTGTGAGGATGGCCGATTTTTCAACCCTTCAGATGACAACAGTCGACGTAAAGTTGCAGTTGTTGGGCCTTCGTTAGTTAAGCAATTAAATATCAAAGGAAGTCCAGTCGGTGAATATATTGGGATCGCCGGTGAATGGTTTAAGGTTATTTGTGTGACTGAAAAAAAGGGTAAGTTATTTGGCTTTGATCAAGATAACTTTGCCCTGATCCCTTTTAGTACAGCTCTATCGCTTATGGGCGGAGGCTCAAGCTGGCGAACTAATATCAAGATAAGTTTGGCTGTAGATAAAGCAGAACTGCTACCCCAAGTTAAGCAAAATATTACACGAGTGCTGCGCAGAGCTCACAAAGTGCGTTCTGGTGAACCAAGTGATTTTGAAATAAGTTCTGCTGACCAAATGCTAGAGACCTTTGACTCGATTATTGGAAGTACTACACTAGTGTTGGCAGGGGTTGTCAGTATCTCTCTGTTGGTCGGTGGGATTGGTATCATGAATATTATGCTGGTTTCCGTAACGGAAAGGACACGAGAAATCGGTATTCAAAAAGCCCTTGGAGCAACTCGCTTCGATATCCTCTTACAATTTTTAATAGAAGCGGTTTTTCTTTGCTTACTAGGAGGGCTTATTGGGGTTTTACTCGGCTTTGGTGCAGGATCTTTGATTAGTAATCTGACTGACCTACCCCCGGCTTCAGTACCCCTATGGGCGGTATTACTATCCTTTGGCTTTAGTGCAGGTATTGGTCTGATTTTCGGCATTATTCCGGCGGCAAAAGCGGCGAATCTTGACCCCATTGATGCTCTTCGCTACGAGTAAACGAACTAAGAATTATTGTCGATCAGCAAGATACAAAATCTGCGTTTCTTGATCGATATGGAAACGAAAATTTGCCAATATATTCATCCCTAAGAGACCGTCAACTCCGTCGGGCATACTGAAATCTAATACCGCAATTTGTATACCTGCGAGGGTGAATCGCCCTAACGTAAGGCTATCTACCTGGTAAATATTGCCCTTGGCAATACCGTTAGCTGTGTTGAACATACGCTGACCCAGAAGATCAAAATGATGATTGATTGAAAGCGTTTGAAACGCTTGCTGCGACAGCGTCGTCATGGACGCACCTGTGTCAATTAGCAACGCCACTGTAGTGTCTTGGATCTCCAGGTCGGCCAAATATTGATTACCTCGGCGGGCTAAGACTATTTGATCACTGTAGTCATTTTTCAATGCGATTTTGTTGGTGAATTCTGGAGAGAATGCTTGTTGATGTTGCAGCATGATCTTTTCAGCGGCAACACTCACTGAGGGTTCGTTGATTAGTTCATCAAGAATATCTCTAGCAAAAGCCATGTTACCTATTTGCATGAATATCTGTGCTTGATCAAGTCGATGGATAGGCCTCAACAAATCCAGACTGTCCATCTGCTGATAAATATTGGTCAAACCGAACAGATCATCAACAGCCACTAGATCAGTGTGCACTTGGCTAATAAACTCATTAATAGCAGACTCTACCTTTATTTTGTCACGATTAGTGTAGGCATAGCTTTTTACCAAGTGGTGAACCGCAGCCGCCTCCGCTAAAAAGCCAGTGGAGCGATTGAATTGGGCGAGAGATAACAACACATCAATATCATCATAAAATACTGATAAATAGCGTTCTGTTAATTCGGTAAAATGATCTTGGGATGATGAAGTAATTAAGCTATCAAGATGAACCATGAGAATATCTTTTAGGCCAGATTTTCGAGTATCCTCCCTATTTCCGTAAATCTGGTAGGTATCAACGGCTGCTAAATAATTATGCGCCGAAAGATACTGTTTGAATTGAACACTATAATCTTCTCTCAGGTTAGCACCGTCCAGCAACGCCAAATCACTAGCTCGACTAATTTGGTCTGACGGTAAGGATAATGAGGCTAATTTTTCCTGAGGCAATAATTTAGAGGCGTGGTTAGAACTCAATACTATGTCTTCAGCGCGGCTTAAAAAACCAGTCTGCCATTGGTCCCAAAGTAAACCGGCAGAGAATGCCAGTCCTGCAATAGTAACCAACATAACCGAGGAGTGCTTTTTAACGATCAAGAGGGTGTTCCCAAAAATAGTGTTATTTACTGTAGGGCCAAGCTTATACTAAGTC
>DCBC01000008.1:1351-2926 GCA_002313335.1 Porticoccaceae bacterium UBA1117 | reverse complement strand
AAATTAAACAAGAGAAGCATGGCAAGTTATTTATGCGCATATTAAAATGCGTAGTCTTAGGGTTTGTGCACATATTTTTGGAGTAAGTGATTGACACTTTTTGAAGCGATTATTCTTGGAATTGTTCAAGGACTAACAGAGTTTTTACCGGTTAGCAGTAGCGGTCATCTTGAACTTGGCAAAGCTATACTTGGAGACACTAGTATTCCCCAAGAGAGTATGATGTTTACGGTTGTGGTCCACTTTGCCACCGCCTTAGCAACGCTGGTAATTTACCGGTCTGAGGTAGCACGCATTACCGGTGGTCTTATGCAGCGCAAGAATAATGAAGAATTCCAGTTCTCCATGAAAATATTGCTTAGCATGATTCCAGCAGCAGCCATTGGGGTTATTTTTGCGGATGAGCTAGAGCTGTTGTTCGATAAGCAGATTATCTTGGTTGGCGTTATGCTGTGGGTGACTGGAATACTTTTGATGGTTGCTGATCGAGCAAAAAATACCGTTAAAGATGTCACCTTTGGTCATTCGATAATCATTGGGATCGCACAAGCTATTGCTATTTTGCCGGGAATCTCTCGCTCTGGCGCGACTATCTCTACCTCAGTTTTGCTGGGTGTTGACCGCAATAAAGCCGCAAGTTTTTCATTTTTAATGGTAGTGCCGTTAATCCTAGGAAAAATAGCCAAGGATTTGATCGATGGTGGATTACATATTAATAGCGATCAATTTGGTATTTTAATTGCCGGATTCATTGCCGCGTTTGTAACCGGTCTGTTTGCCTGCCAGTGGATGATAAGACTGGTTCGTAATGCTCAATTAAAGTATTTTTCTTACTACTGTTTCTTAGTTGGAACTGCTGCTATTGCGCACCAAGTGTCGCTGTAACTCAACGAAGGGTTATGTTCATATTCGCTCTTCACACCAACGTTATTGTAAGCCCAGTAACTTATGAGTCTGTAAGCTTAAGCTCCAACGAGGGTGCTTTAAACAGTAGTTAATAGTGTCAGCAATATTATTATTTTCTGCATCATCAAACATGGGCTGCAAGAAGAAATAATCAAATTTCATGGCCGTAAAGTCGCTAGGTTGATGACCATCCTGAGGGTACACCAATTTAATTTCATTACCCTCATGGACAACAACAGTTGAACCAGATTTGGGGCTAACGCAAATCCAATCTACGCCACTGGGTACAGAAAGAGTGCCGTTGGTTTCTATGGCCACCTCTATGCCCTCCTCATGGAGTGCCTCGATAAGTATCTCATCTAGCTGTAAAAGAGGTTCCCCGCCAGTACAAACAACATAGGGATGTATATCATCGACAATGCTGGTCGGCCAATATTCTTTTACCCTCTTAGCCAACTCAGTAGCCGTACGAAATTTACCTCCGCCTTCTCCATCAACGCCGATAAAATCTGTATCGCAAAAACTACATACTGCCTCGGCACGATGCTTCTCCTTTCCACTCCACAGGTTACACCCAGTGAACCTACAGAATATAGCTGGGCGCCCAGCATGAGCGCCTTCACCTTGCAATGAGTAGAAAATCTCTTTTACCGCATAACCCATATTACT
>DCBC01000008.1:0-966 GCA_002313335.1 Porticoccaceae bacterium UBA1117 | reverse complement strand
TTTTATATGAAGGTGACTAACGCGATTAATTAAGTACCCATTCAATCGGCGGGTATAATAGCGTAGTCGAGGCAAAAAAGGGATTTTGAAGACGTTATTCTTAATGGGCAACTTGATATAGATTGGTTCGTTTCAGCCACTGGTGAACCATTCCAGCACTTCCAAGTTATTCTTTCTTGGCCTAGGGAACCCTGAGTCTATTCTATTATGAATAAAAAATCAAAGAATATCGGTTTAGCCTATTAGCTAGTATCAATATTTACTGAAGTGATTAATTATTTGGCGCCTGAAGTTTGAGAAAACTATTAGGTAGCAGGTACTTTAGATACTTAATGGGTTACCTCCACCAACAGACCAAGAACGCTGACACTATTAACCCGCCATTTTTTAACATATAAATTACTTTAACGGAAAAGTTATAGCCCAGAACACCATTGAATGTTATCAAGTGAACATTCAGAGTGACCCTAAACCCCACTGATGTTGTCTTCAAAAAATTTAATACAAGTGCTTAGTTCCTAAAATATTGTTTAGACCACATCACGAAAATCCTTAGTCGGTATCGATCAAAATAGGCTTAGATGTGACTACGGATAAAAAANNAGTATCAATCTTTACTGAAGTGATAAATTATTTGGCGCCTGAAGTTTGAGGAAACTATTAGGTAGCAGGTACTTTTGATACCTAATGGGTTACCTCCACCAACAGACCAAGAACGCTGATACTATTAACCCGCCATTTTTCTAACGTATAAATTACTTTAACGGAAAATTTATAGCCCAGAACACCATTGGAAATTATGAAGTGAACATTTAGAGTGACCCTAAACCCCACTGATGTTGTCTTCAAAAGATTTAATACAAGTGCTTAGTTTCTAAAATATTGTTTAGGCAACATCACGAAGATCCTTAGTCGGTATCGATCAAAATAGGCTTAAATGTTACTACGGATAAAAAACAATTACTT
>DCBC01000139.1 GCA_002313335.1 Porticoccaceae bacterium UBA1117 | reverse complement strand
TCGCCAATCCTGTATTGTAATGTTGCCCTCCGCAACTGGCAGGCATGGAAAAACTTAGGCGTTGGTGCATTGATTAACCCCGGTGCATATTGTGTGTCGACCCATTTAGATTATCCGGTTGATTTTGGCGGCTATCAGTATCCTCGAGACCCAGATAAGCCGGCTATTGTTCATATGGTGCGTTATCCGCATAGATCAGGTGCCGGACTAACACCCAGTGAACAAAAACGAGCCGGTCGGCATGAGTTATATGTCACTCCATATGAGACTATTGAGCGAAATCTTCGTCGCCAGCTTGCGGGTAGCTTGTCTGCAGGGGGTTTCGATCCTGCCCGCGATATACAAGGGATTACTGTGAATCGCTGGGCGCACGCTTATATAAATCGTGCTAACCCACTTTATGACGAGATTTATGAGGATAAAGAGGATGAGCGTTATCCTTTTATTCGTGGTCGAAAACCATTAGGCCGCATTGCTATTGCGAACTCAGATGCAGGATCAAGCTCGTTAATTAATGTTGCTATTGAGCAGGCATATCGAGCGATTGGCGAACTTATATGACATTTAAACGCTCGCTAACTACGCTATTTTCGTTGTTGATTACGCCAAACATATCGATGTCTCTTGAAAACGACTACGCTAGTTCAGCGGTTGAGTTGTTATCAGCTTTTTCTGGTAAGACCGCTCTGCAGTATGAGTCGGCATTCCAATTTTCCAAAGACACTAGAATTATTAGTATTGATATACATGCTGTTGGAATGGAAAACGTTACAGCGCAATATTCTGGACAGGAGGGCGCATATCATGAGGTTAACAACATCCTGCGTATTAAGACAGCCGACGGGTTTGAGGGCATATCTGGTGTTGACACTTACTATCAGAATGGATTCAGTGATGCACATATGCAGGAGCTACAAAAAGTAGCCGATGACGTAATTTCCTTTTCATCATTTGATCCGGTGGTGGTGTCCTTAATGCTTAAACAGTCATGGCCCAACTTGAGCCATGAAGCGCATGCAAGCATTGATATTGCACTATGGGATCTAGCGGCACGCAGAGCGGGGCTGCCACTTTATAAGTTGCTCGGTGCGACCCGCAGTTCAATGGAGTCCTATGCCAGCTTCCCGTTCTACAAGTCACTTCCTGAGCATGTTGCTGCCGTGCGAGAGTATGCCAAGCTTGGGTTCACACATTTTAAGTTTCATGTGTGGGGCTCAATTAAAGAAGATCTTCTTCTGGTCAAGCTTATTCAGAAAACGTTTGCAGATTCGTCCTACAGATTTATGGTTGATCTTGAGAGCATATACTCTTTTGAGGATGCAATAATACTGGGTAAACAGATGGATAAAGGTCTATTTTTCTGGTTCGAAGCCCCAATAGCTGACAGTCAATTAGCGCAATACCATCAGCTTAAAACAAGACTATCAGTAGCCATTATTCCCGCGGGCTACACTATTTATTCTCGGGATTTTATCAAGCAGGGCATTAAGGCTGACGCTTGGGACGCAGGTAGGTTTGATTTAACAGTAGTTGGTGGAATCTCCGAAGCACTGGAACTACTGAGAATAGCGAATACCGCAGAGATGCCTATCGATATTCAAAGCTGGGGGCACACACTAGCTCAAGTCGTTAACCTGCACCTAATGCTCGCCAATGAGCGGACTCGCTATTTTGAAGCGCCAATGCCCAAGGATGTATTCGAGTTTGCTATGACTAACGGTAACTTACTCAACAACAGTAGGGTAGTCGCGCCAATAGAGCCTGGTTTAGGTATTAATGTTGACTGGGATCTTTTAGCAACGGCGGATTTCTACTCCAAGGTAACTATAGAGCCGTAAGCACGCAAAATAATCAATTTGACTGGCTAGTCTACTCAGGTATGATTAGATAAAAATGTTGCCTAAGGCGCTTATAATGAAAGTATTAATATCAACACTTGGTTTATGGCTAATATCCTTTTTACTGGTGGGTTGCGCGACGTCCGATCCTTCATCAAAGCCTCAAAAGAGCTGGTTATTTGCCCATATAGCCATAGAAGCCAAGATAATCAACGAAACGACGATAGTGATGCCCATAACGCAAGACATTATTGCTTTTACAACCGAACCTTTTCACAAACATGCTGCGTTAAGTGGTGAGCAATTTACTTTATTAACGCTGGGCACTGAGAGTGAACTTTTTAAAACTGGCCCTCGTAACGCCATATTGTCATGGCTTGATGATAAGGGTACGCAAGAAGTTCGAGTCGTGGTTACCGGGGCAAAAATAAGTGGGGAGGGTAAAAATATTACCTACACCACAGAGGCTCTCCCGAATATAAAGACGAATATGGCTTTGACATCACCGCATCTGTATCTTGATAGACATCATGCCGAAAAAAAGTACGGCAAGGAATACAGGGAATACCGAGGTAATCAGGAATATCTCGAACTAATACCAAGAGAATTTAAATTCTAACAAAGCGAAGGGTAGGCAAACCTGGCAAAGTGATTTTTGTAATCATATTCAAAAAGCCCAAGTGCTTTATTGGTACTAATACGTTTCCCTCAGTAAAGCTCTAAATAGGTTCGTTAATAGCCCTAAAGCCTTTAATAACCTGTAAAGGTACAATCTTATACCCCGGTCTAAGCGTGATTTGGCTAGATGGGCTTATTAACTAAAAGGATAATTAAATGGCGGCACGATTTGGTAACTTCATCATCTTCTTGATTCTCACGATTATTACTTTTGGTATTTACCCTCTTTTCTTTTTTGTGACGCGGCAACAAGAGAATACTGAGTTGCTTATTGAGATTAGAGATGAACTCAAAAAGCGTACCTGAAATCCTTTCAAACAAAATTGAATCCAATTAATAAAAAGAGACAGTGAAAATGGTCCATATTTATGTCAAACGAGGGCTGGCGGTCAGTCTCATAATAATAGGGTTTTCGATAGGGGCTGAGGCGCCGCAAGGCGGATCTTTTGTTAAGACGGAAATTAATACAACGTTGATCAGTATTAACGATGGAGAGGCTGGAGCCCTAGTGGCTGGTGCTGGGCAGGCTGTCGCAGACTCTGTAACCGTAATAAACCTGTCGCCAACGTCGGCGCCAGTCATTAGGACGGTCTATGGGCTGGCTGCTAGTACTCTGATGGGCTCACCCCACGCTGCTGTGATTGGTCACTATGGCATTGTGACTAATCACACATTGCGAGTGGATCAAAATCTGAATTTTGTTAACGCCACAATAGAGGTAGCAGGTAAAAACCAGGTTGTTGTAATGGACCTTCGCACTCTTGCGGTTACAGATAGCATGCAACTGGATGCAAATCCTTGGCTTGCTGTGGCACACAAGGATAACGAGCGTGTTGTGATAGGGCTTTCTGATGGCTGGCTAGTGCTTAAGTTGGACGATAAAGGACATATCTCTGGTCAGACGCGCACCGCATTTGATGTTTCCATTATCTCATTCGACTTAAGTTCTGACGGTAGCAGTATTCTAGCTGGAGTCGAAGCTAAATCTGGTATGCAGTCGCTCGCCAAGTTTGTATTGCGTGATAATGATACCGTCACCCTAGAGGGCAAGACTAGCGCAAAGGGATTTGTTGTTGATGCGCCTTTTTCACCACGTTTTGCGCCTAATGGTAAAACAGCCTTGGTACTCAATAGCGGAGGGTTTTCAGACGGTATTTTAGATGACGTACTCGTGGTCGATATTATTGAAAATGTTGTGATCGATCGGGTTGCACAAGTGTCAGATGGCCTTGAAAGCCTTGCAATCCATCCGTCCGGTGAATTTGCGGTAATTGCTTGTTTAAATGCTATGCCCTGGTCAGTCACAAGCCATCTAGCGGTTATCTCCTTAACTTCAGGATCCGCGGAACTACTCTATAGTTTGCCAGTTGAGGCAGTACCTGAGGGTATCGAGTTTTCAAATAATGGTAAACAGCTATTTGTGGGCTCAACGCTCGCCAATCACATCTCTGTCTATGCCGTTGAAGACATGATGCTTGAGCGATCCCCCTTTGTCTTAACTGTCGGTGAGGGCCATGCGGCGCTCGGCATTGGGTTTGGAATTAAATAAATATGGAACGAATACTCTAATAATGATTACTCATCTCTACCCAATCTACGTTAACCAATTTAAGCGTGCTGTATTCAATGGCTCATTGAGAGGGTTCAAATCTGCATTGAATCGGTTAGATATTGCATTTGAAAATCTAGTGCAACCCATGTACGGCAAAGATCTTTTGGGTACAGAGATTGAAATTGAGTTTTTGTCTACAAAAGGCTACCCGACCCCAAAACATGAGTATAAAAATACTGACTCTTTAGGAATATACCTATCTATCCCGGGCTTCTCTTTTGAGCCAGATGCACCGTTTGTGCCACCACCTTTTACTGATGATGAGCTTTAGCTGGACACGTAAGTCCTATGACCCATGAGCACAGGCATAGGCCGGCGCAGAAACAGTGCTTTTGCAAGCATCAAGAAATTCTCCCTTCCCTCGATTGCGCCCCAATTTGACTGTAGCTACAATTTAGTTACTATTAGTTAATCAAGAAATAATTGAATAGGGGGAAGAACCTAAATGATTTCTAAGTCACGGCTAAAAGATGCTGAGCGTCTAGTTCGAATTACGATGATATTAATACTCTTAACAGCCGGCACCAGTAAGCTTTTTAGCGAGGGTGGCTTTTTCGAGTACTACTCGCAATTGTTCCAAGGAGATTTAAGAATTAACCTGTCGCCACTTCTGGTTAATTTCTATCTTACGATAATCCCCTTTATTGAGATACTTATTGGCTTGGCATTACTAAGTAACAAAAATAAGATCTATGCCGTTTATGGCTGGTTTATTTTTATGTTAACTTTATTGTTCGGTCATTATATTTTACAGGAGTGGTCGGCTGTTAATCAGATGTTAAATTATGTATTCCTTGGTTTATTATGCTTAATTTTACCCAACCATGCTCGTTGGTTTGGCCGAGATGTCTTGAGTTAAAAAGCGTGACTAGCAAATCAGTTGATCATGTTAAACGGTTTGCTTGTTGTTGTTTTTTGAGAGGCGGTATTAAAATTTAAATGACACTCTGCACAGGATAGATATGAAACGATTAGTTTTACCTACTCTCTTAGCCTCCATGTCGATCTTTGCTGATGACACTACTTTTGATTGGTCTGGCTTAGAGACAAGCCAAATAAGCCTTGAAGCACCTTTACTCATAGTCAAAGGTTCCCTAGGTTTCCTAGGCTGCGGTTACATCAATGTAGATGCTTGCGCTAATGAAGCTTGTGCGATTGTATCTGGAGTCAACACCCATAATGACATGCTTAAAGCAACTATTAAGGCAGTGTCTAAGGATGCTACTGAACTAGGCATTAAGGTTGGCATGACCGGTGCTGAGGCTATTGAGTTATTGCGATAAAACCCTAGAGTCGGCAACAATCTGTAGAGGTGAAATAGTTCTCAAAGGCTCTGCTTGAATCTCACCCCAGTCCCCCATGTCTCTAGGCTTATGTTTTCTGCATTCCATAGGCTTGGTGCCTTTTCCTCTCTAATGGTTAGGATGGCCATTTTTCTATACAACTCACTTAAAGGCACTTCTATTACTTGGCGGACTATTCGTTTATGCTTATTAAGTAATTAAACTGATTTGATAAACGTGAGACTTTAAAAAATGCTAAATAAAATGACGCTTCAAGGGCTAGCACATATTGGTGAGTTTATTGGTGGTATAGCGATCATCATCTCCCTCGCTTATCTTGCAATTCAGGTTTCAGACAGCAATCGCTTGTTGCGCAGTCAGGCGCATTATAATGCTCTGATGCTGGCGCAGGCGCCGGGGACAATGATGGTGCAGAGCCCTGAATTAAGTGATTTGGTTGAGCAATGTCAAGTGGGTAAGGAGCCACTTTCTACCTCTGTATTAGCTCGCTGTAATCACTTCACTCTAATGGAACTTAATGGTTGGGAGTATCTGTATTACCAGAACTTAGACGGCTCTATACCCCCTCAATTATGGCTGGGTTCAGATGCCTACTACCGAAATGAAATTCAAACTAAAGCAGGCTATGCAAAATTTTGGAAGGACTACCACATAGCTTACGCAGAACCATTCCATAGTTATGTGGCCTCAATTTTTGCTGAGGAAAGTGGTGTTTCAAGTCAATAACTGAGGAACCTCTATTTGACAGACCTTTACTAAGTCGAATTTTGTTGACTCCCCAATCATAGCCGAATAGCCCATCTAGTCAAACCAGGCTATGAGGCTCTAGTTTTAAAAAATAAATACAACCGATAGGCCAAAAAATATTGACCTACAAAAGTAATAAGAACAACGAGACCCACAAAACCAGCATCACCAAGAGTTCCCAAAAAACCCAGTAAGTTAGTCAAGACATTGTTAGGGACAAAGACTGATCCAAGTATTGATAGAAGAATTAAAATAAGAGCAACTGTGATACTTACGAAGTACAACCAGCAAACGCTCATTGGGATCAAAAAAAGCTTTTTCATTGGTAACTGCCTTTATGGATTACCCAAGCATAGCTCAATACCCCATCGAGTCAAATCAGGGCCAGATCGGCGTGAGAGATTCTATTTTCATATGCCCTGTATTTTTGTATCCGATGTTTATTTGACAGCTTGCCTCATTTAGCTATGATCATCTATCAATAATTACAATAGGCTGGGCCGATGAAACCATTGCTTTATATAATGGGACTGTTGCTCGCAAGCTGCGGTGGCGGTGGGTCTTCGAGTAATAATATACAAGCGCCGCAGAGTGATGGCTCCGATACGGGTGTTGGCAATTGCCAGCAGGACGGATGGAGTTCGGGCACTATGTCCATGAATTTTAACGGCGTTGAGCGACTGTTTAGAATCCATTTGCCAGCAACCTACAGTAGCGCTAATCCATCTTCTCTAATCATAGGTTTTCATGGCTGGGGTGGCGATCAAAATGCATTCCTCTCTAGTCAAACAGTTCGAGATCAGCTCGATGAACACAACTATGTCATGCTGTCTCCCTTAGGGCTTGGTGGTGAAGAGCCTGGATCCCACGCCTCTTCTTGGTCTTTTAGCGGCTCTACAACCGGATTGGATGGTGACGGTTTTAACACCGGAGTAGCCAATGATTCCGATAAAATTTGTAATACCAATACAACGCCTAACTATACTTATCCTTCTTGTCAGAATGTCGCTGACAATAGTTGTTCTTGGACTCATTGCCTAGATGATGACATCGGCTTTGTGGCCAGCTTAGTATCAGAAGCTAAGGATAATCTCTGTATAGACAGTGAGCGTATTTTTGCTGTTGGAGGCTCCAACGGGGGCATGTTTGTTTGGGATCTGGGCAGGGATGAGCGAACCGCTGACAGTTTTAAAGCCATTGCGCCAATAATAGGCTTGCCCCATCGAGGTTATCTGGCCGGGCCTAAAAAGGCCAATGGCCTTCCAGTTATTTCAATTACTGGCATGAACGACACTACAGTCCCACCAGGAGACTGGAATAATAAATCTTTCACGACCACGTCCAATGGCGAAGCGTTTTTTTATACTGGAGCCA
>DCBC01000146.1 GCA_002313335.1 Porticoccaceae bacterium UBA1117 | reverse complement strand
ACAATGGTTTTGCACAGTGAAAGCCGATTATGCACACGGTTGGCATTAGTGGCATAGCGAGGATCTTTTGCGGTGAGTGGTATTTCTAACACTTGGCAAAAACGCGTGAACTGCTGATCGTTACCAACAGCAACAATTACATGACTGTCAGCGGTAGCAAAAGCTTGGTATGGCACTATGTTAGGGTGAGCATTACCAAGTCGCTGAGGGGTTGTGCCGCCAATCAGATAGTTACTCGCTTGATTGGCTAATACCGCCGCTTGTACATCAAGTAATGCCAAATCAATATATTGGCCTTGTCCCGATTGCTGGCGTTCTAGTAGCGCACCTTGAATAGCGTTTGCCGCGTATAAACCCGTAAATAGGTCGGTGACTGCTACACCGACTTTCACAGGGCCAGCACCCTTATTGTCGGGACTATCGGGCTCGCCCGTAATGCTCATTAGCCCCCCCATGCCTTGAATTAAAAAGTCATAACCAGGTCGATTTGCATAGGGCCCAGTCTGGCCAAATCCAGTGATGGAACAGTAGACTAATTTTGGATTAATCTTTTTCAGCGTGGCGTAGTCTAGGCCATACTTAGCTAACCCGCCGACTTTGTAGTTTTCAATCAGTACATCTGATTGCAACGCCAGCTGGCGAATAATTTCTTGACCTTCGGAGCGAGTAATATCGACAGTGACAGATTTTTTGCCTCGGTTAGCGCAAAAAAAGTAAGCAGCATCTTCCGTATCAAGACCCTGCTGGTCTTTTAAATAGGGAGGCCCCCAATGGCGAGTATCATCGCCACTCTTGGGTCGCTCAATTTTTACTACGTCTGCGCCCAGATCAGCCAATAGCTGCCCTGCCCAAGGACCCGCTAAAATACGGCTCATATCGAGAACGCGAAAACCTTTGAGTGGGCCAGCCATAAAGGGTCCTTATTGGTCGCTTTTAGCTAAAGGCTTGAATGCCCGTTTGTGCTCTACCAAGAATGAGAGCATGAACGTCTGAGGTGCCCTCATAGGTGTTGACCACTTCAAGATTGAGCATATGCCTCATCACCGGATATTCATCTGAAATACCATTTCCACCATGCATATCACGCGCATGACGAGCAATTTCAAGTGCTTTAGAGCAGTTGTTGCGTTTAAGTAGAGAGATCAGTTCAGGCGCAAGGTTACCTTGTTCCTTTAATCGGCCAGCACGCAGTGAACCCTGTAGACCAAGGCTAATATCGGTTTGCATATTTGCCAGTTTTAATTGGATCAACTGGTTAGCTGCTAGTGGGCGGTTGAACTGAATTCTATCGAGCGTATATTGCCGAGCGGCATGCCAACAGCTCTCAGCAGCCCCTAGAGCGCCCCAGCTAATGCCGTAACGAGCTGAATTCAGGCAGCCGAAAGGCCCTTTAAGGCCCTGTACATTGGGCATTAATTGCTCTTCGCTAACAAATACCTCGTCCATTACGATTTCACCAGTGATCGACGCACGCAGCGCAAGCTTACCGTCAATCTTCGGTGCTGAAAGGCCTTTCATTCCTTTTTCGAGTATAAACCCACGAATAATGCCATCATCGGTTTTTGCCCAGACTATAAAGACATCAGCAATCGGAGAGTTACTAATCCACATCTTACTTCCGGAGATAATATAGCCCCCGTCCACACTCTTGGCGCGTGTCTTCATGCCACCAGGGTCAGAGCCGGCGTCCGGTTCAGTTAAACCAAAGCATCCCACCCACTCACCGGTAGCCAACTTAGGTAAATACTTTTCTTTTTGTTGCTCAGTGCCATAGGTATAAATGGGATACATGACTAAACTGGATTGCACGCTCATCATTGACCGATAGCCTGAATCAACGCGCTCCACCTCACGCGCAATTAGGCCATAGCTGACATAACCTACACCTGAACAGCCATAGCCGTCGATGGTTGCACCGAGTAATCCGAGTTCGCCCATCTCATTGAAAATCTCTCGATCGGTATGTTCATTACGGAAGGCTTTAGTCACTCTAGGCGCCAATTTCTCTTCAGCAAAGCTCGCTGCGGAGGCTCTTATTAGACGTTCTTCTTCGGTCAGTTGGTCATCCATATTGAATGGGTCTTCCCAGTTAAATTTTCCCCAATCACTTGCCATTTCGATATCCTATTTTCTTAAATCAATTAACATCTTATTAATGTCTACTATTCAGTGTACGCCAGACTTTAGCGACTGTATCTTAAACGGAGTAGTATTCTGCAGTTTGGTCGAGAGATTTTGTCGCTCGAGCGATTAATAAGTCGATTTCTTCATGAGTGCTAACAAATGGCGGGGATATGATCATCGAATCGCCGACTGCCCGCATAATAAGTCCGTTAGCCACACAAAACTCACGACAAATACCGCCGGATTTTTGATCGGCTTCAAGGCGCTCTTTATCCGCCTTGTTACGCACCAACTCAATTGACCCGAGCATACCAACCCCGCGAACATGGCCAACAATAGGGTGATCAGCAAGACCAGTCCATTTTTGTTGCAAGTAGGGCCCAATGTCATTAGCGACATGATCGACAAACTTGTCACGTTCCATAATATTAAGTGTTGCCAGTGCAGCTGCGCAGGTAATTGGATGGCCAGAATAGGTAAAACCATGTCCAAATTCACCGCCATCACTGGTAATAACATCTGCGACTTTCTCACTAACCATAACGCCACCCAGCGGTTGAAAACCATTGGTGACTGCTTTTGCAAAGGTCAGTAAGTCCGGTTCCATACCATATGTTTCACAGCCGAACATATTGCCTGTGCGCCCAAAGCCACAAATAACCTCATCGCTGACAAAAAGAATGTCGCGCTCATTCAAAATACGACGTACCTCTGGCCAGTAGGTGTCTGGGGGTACAATGACTCCGCCGGCTCCCTGAATAGGCTCGGCAATAAAAGCCGCAATATTTTCTTCGCCCAGCTGATCAATTTTTTTCTCTAATTCCTGCGCTGCTTGCAGGCCAAATTCATCAGAAGTTAAGTCAGCGCCATTGTGATACCAGTTTGGGTCGGTTATGTGCTGAACATAGGGAAGCGTTTCAAACTGATTGTGGACAAATTCAAAACCACCCAGGCTTGCTGATGCAATAGTACTGCCGTGATAGGCATTGGTACGCGCTAAAATGATACGTTTTTTAGGCTGCTTTTTAGTATCCCAATAGCGGCGAATCAATCGGATGTTTGTGTCGTTTGCCTCAGAACCAGAATTAGTAAAAAACACATGTGTAAATTGCTTTGGGGTCATTTGAACAAGTTTTTCTGCCAGCTCGACCGCAGGTGTGTTGCTGCATTGGAAAAAATTATTATAGTAAGGCAGTTTTTTAAACTGAGCATGCACTGCATCGGCAATTTCAGGCTGGCTGTAGCCTAGGCTGCAACACCACAGACCCGACATTGCATCAAGCATCTGCTTACCATCGGTATCGTAAATGTAAATATGCTCGGCGCGCTCTATAATTCTGCCATGATTATTTTGATAATCATTAAAATCGGTAAACGGATGCAGGTGATGATTTGCATCTAACTGTTTCCATTCTGCGGTTGTTCTAGAATTGCCCATAATTAATCTCATTATCGCTGGTTATTTAAAATGCTTGGATTGGCTGCTACACCTAATCGGCAAGATTGCGGTTTAAGTCCTGATTTTAGCCTCGTATTTGACCACACTCTTGAGCGCAGGTCATTCACCCAAAGGGGTGGGAAAATAACCTTGATTATGGACGCTCAGATCTAAATACTAGACACATAAATTAATAAAAATTGAGAAGCCGGTATGTCTAAGAATTTACCCGTTGTTGGTATCGCTTGTGATGTTATTAAAAATGGCCTCCACCAATTTCATGGTGCGGGAGAAAAATATATTAATGCCGTAGCGCATGGCGCTAGTGCAATGCCGATATTGCTCCCCGCTTTTGGCGAAGGGACAGATATTCGAGATCTTAATAGTTTGTATGATGTAAAAAATATTATCAGTCGGCTCGATGGTTTGTTTTTAACCGGTAGTCCTTCTAATATTCAACCCCACCATTTTAGTGGGCCTACACATGAGCTAGGCACGTTAGAAGATCCTCAGCGAGACAGTCTTACACTAGCGTTAATAGAAGAATGTGTTGCCCAGTCAGTGCCAATATTGGCAGTATGTCGAGGCTTTCAAGAGTTAAATGTCGCTTTAGGTGGGACATTACATGCCAAGGTCCATGATCTGGATGGCTTTATGGATCATCGTGAGGATTCAACGAAAGACCGAGATGGTCAGTATGATCCCTCGCATCTCGTACACTTCAGTGATGGAGGCTATTTGCACTCCATGATTGGTGAGAAAACGTGGCCAGTAAACTCATTACATAGCCAAGGGATCAATCAATTGTCAGATCAATTGGTGATTGAGGCAATTGCCGATGATGGGCTCATCGAAGCGGTATCTTGCATTAGCACTGAACCCAATAAGAGATGTTGGATAGTAGGCGTGCAGTGGCATCCTGAGTGGAAGTTTGATACTAACAAAGTATCTACAATACTCTTTCAAGAATTTGGAGAACAGGTAAGGCAAGCTGCTGACAAGAAGGCTCTTTAGCGTTAAGTATTTATTCGTCCGCTGAGTATATCTCGCGACCATCAAACCAGGTTGCTAGTATTTTTGTATCAGAAATTTTATGGGTATCGCCATTGTCCTCAAGAGCTAGTAAGTCTTGGTTTAAGATAACAAAATCAGCCTTCTTGCCTAACTCTAAAGAGCCAGTAATATCTGACTGACCGAGCATTTCTGCGCCTTTAATTGTGTATGCATCGAGAGTATCTCGAATAGACACTTGCTCATTAATGTTAAAGATACGCCCTGTGATCTCATTTTCGCGGGTAACCGCTTTTTCGATATTCAGCATGGGGCGTGGGTCGCGTTCTTCAACGGGGGCATCGCTGCCGGCTACAAGTATTCCGCCAGCCCGAAGGATAGAAGCGGCAGGGTAGGTGTTTTTGTAAACGTAGCCCTTTGGGTCATA
>DCBC01000069.1 GCA_002313335.1 Porticoccaceae bacterium UBA1117 | reverse complement strand
GTCAAATAGTCTGTTTTAATATATTTTTGAAAAGGAGCCCTCAATGTCTAAACCAATAGCTATATTATCTGCCGTCCGGACACCTATCGGTGGAATGATGGGTGGGTTATCGACGCTTTCAGCGTCAGATCTTGGTGGTATAGCAATCGCTGCGGCTATCGAAAAAAGCGGCTTAAAGGGCTCTCAGGTTGAAGAGGTCCTAATGGGTTCGGTCTTGACAGCAGGTCAGGGACAGGCGCCCGCTAGGCAAGCGGCGCTTAAAGCAGGACTTCCCATGTCTACCTCCTGCACAACGATTAACAAGGTTTGTGGGTCAGCGATGAAGTCTATTATGCTTGCTGGAAACTCACTTCGCTCGGGTCAAACGGAGTTAGTGGTTGCGGGTGGAATGGAGAGTATGAGTAAGGCGCCTTATCTGTTGCCTCAGGCTCGGCAGGGTTATCGTTTTGGCCATGCGCAGATGTTGGATCATATGCAATATGACGGTTTGCAGGATGCTTATACAGATGTAGCGATGGGTGTTTTTGCCGAAACGTGCGCCAACAAATATAAGTTCAGTCGCGAGGCACAGGATGCCTATGCCTTGGAGTCATTGCGTCGTGCAAATCAGGCAATGGATCAAAATTTGTTTGCGAATGAAATCATCCCAGTTACGGTAGAATCTCGTCGTGGCAGCCTTGTGGTGACTGTTGATGAGCAGCCTGGCAATGCCAGGCCAGACAAAATCCCGCTGTTGAAACCCGCCTTTCAAAAAGATGGTACGGTCACTGCTGCTAATGCTAGTTCAATTTCCGACGGTGCGGCGGCACTTGCATTAATGATGGCCGATGAGGCAGCTGCGCAAGGTTTAAAACCGATCGCTTTGATTCACGGATATGATGAGTCAGCTCAGGACCCTGAGTGGTTTACTACTGCCCCAGTTACAGCAATTCAGAATACCCTGAAGAGAGTCGGGTGGACGCTTGATGAGGTCGATTTGTGGGAGGTTAACGAGGCTTTTGCAGTGGTGGCTATGGCCGCGATGCATGAGCTTGGTATCTGTCACAAGAAGCTTAACGTAAACGGCGGTGCTTGTGCTCTGGGACATCCAATAGGCGCCAGTGGCGCGCGGATAGTAGTCAGTCTAGTGCATGCAATGATTCAGCGCGGCGATAAAAAGGGTATTGCTAGCTTGTGTATCGGTGGTGGCGAAGCTACCGCTATGGCTATTGAAATAGTTTAGAAAGGAAGGGAATAAAGAGAGTTCTTATTTCACATATTCGAGGCATTTCACTACTTTTCGGACGCCGCTAGTATTGCTTGCAGTTTCCGCCGCAAGGTTCCCCGTGGCTTCAGACACAGTTCCGAGCAAGTAAACAATGCTATCCTCAGTGATTACAGTCAAGTCAGAGTAATTAACACCCTTATTGAATGCTAACTTGGTTTTTATCTTTGCACTAATAATGCCGTCGTTAGTTCGTGAAATGATTGATGTTTTTCCACGTACTTGCAGTTCGTTATAGACCTGACGAACTCTAGTATATTCTCTAGCCACATCGCCAGCCAAGGTCTTTAAGGTAGCACTAGAAACTTCGCCAGTTAGTAACACTAATCCGTTGAACACTGAAATATTGATGTGCGCTTTTTCCAGTTCTGGGTCGGCTTTTTTAAGATTGACACCAATCAAGGTTCTCATCTTAGTATCGTCAATGTCCGCACCTAAGGTGCGTCCAGTCGCCTCAGGTTTGAACGGCTCCGTAGTTACTTTGTTAACAATTGATGCACAACCAGAGAGTAAGGCCATCAAACTACATATCACAACTAACTGCCGCATTTACGATCCTCCAATAATTTTATCATCGACCAAAGAGCACAAGCATTGCACTATCTGAAACTGCGCGAGTAAAGACAGATGACCAGTAAAGTTAGCAACACTAATGTGCACATCAGTATAACCGATAGAATCTATCAACCGATCATCATTTGCTCCAGACAATAACACTACTGACATGCCTTTTTCAATACCCGACTCAACGACTTTTATCAGGCTTGGGTCATTATCACCCGCGCTGGCTATTACTAACAAATCGTTACTGCGAGCATGAATATTTAAAACAGCCGAGTACCGATCTTGATGGATATTTTGATGACATAAATCATGGATATTCAGGGCCGGAAACCCTGGTCGTTCAATTTCAAAGCCCGCGGTAAGGTAATCGCATAAAAGTTTCGCGATCAAAGTCCCCGATTTTTCACCACAGGCAAAAATAGTACCGCCTGTGAGCAAAGTCTTACTCATTCTCTCCGCAGCATTGGTCATTGAATCAGAAAAAAGATCGCCAACCACCATGGTCGTTTCGATCATATTTTGAAACTGACTAAATATTTTTTCTTTCATTATTTTAAGCAAAATTCCCAGTTGGGTTGCTACTGTTTTTTTAACAGAATTTTATGGGATGATCATCATTACCCAGCTAAAAAATTCTGTAGCCAGTTTACACTATAAAGTTCCCTTCTACTTAAATCCCCGGTCAACGCGATCGCATCAAATCGGGCGGTGGTACTGTTGGTTAATCTATGAATTTGCATATATGCGGCGGCGGCGGCTTTAAGTTTCTGGCATTTCTTCGCAGTAATCGATGCCTCTGCGCCGCCAAAGAGCGTCGACTGTCGAAAACGTACCTCTATAAAAACGAGCTGTGCGCCATCCCGCATTATTATGTCAATTTCGCCACGCCGAGTACTGAAGTTACGCTCGATGCCCGTAAGCCCTTTTGAGAGTAAATAATCATAAGCAATTTGCTCGGCTTTAACTCCTGAGGCAGAGACATTTTTCTGTTGGTTACCCTTGCCAGCGAAATTCATTCCACAGACCTTTTTTAGATTTATCTGATCATGGTGTCAATGGGCGTGCATTCCCTTTTTGGAATTCACCCCATTGTGCTTGTCGTTTAATAATTCCGTTCTCTAGGCTAAGAATTCCGGTGGAACCAAATAATGGTATTTTCGCTTTCAACTGCAGGTTATCTAAATTCCGATGAACCAAAAAGGCGTCGTAACCCATTGCATAAAGCTGCCGATATGCAGTATGCATGGCTGTATCAGAACTAAGCTCTGTAGTTAAATGACCTAAGAAAGTCCATGGCATTGCTGTAAATTTTATGCCGCTCAAATCTCTGTTTAGATCTGAGCGCTGAATACCATTATAAATTTTTGAGCTAGAATAGACGGGTAAACCGGACGCATAAAGAAATTCTAATGCGGGCTTAATTTGCCGAGCTCTGTCCGGATACCCTAATAAGACAACGAAATCTATATCCTGACGACGACGAGGGGTAAAGTTAACCCTGCTGTTAACGAAACGTTTCAGCTGGACACCACGCTCTTCACTCAAATCTATTTGGAGTGGCGGCTTGAGAAACTTAGTGAAGTCTTTCACCGAGTCTGAGTATGAAGATGAGCTAACAACACGCCCACCCTTGGCTTTCCATAAGCGGGCAAAATAAGCTGTGGCCTGTTGTCCCCAGTTCTGATCAGGAGCGATCAAAAATACTGAACGGTGACCTTTATTCCAGGCTTTTTCCGAGATTTGCTCCATCTCGTCACGCTCTGAATTACCAAACTGAAATAAATTTAATGATTGATTAATCGAGTCAGTCTCAATTCGGTTCAAACTGATAGTTGGTACGGCTAGCGTTGGCATATTTATCAATACTTGTACTTCAGATTCACGAATACCACCTATAACCATCTCCGCACCCTCTGCCAATGCGTCGCTATAAGCCTGTTCGATCGATACTACTGAAGTATCATGAATTTTTAGATTTGGCGGTGAACTATTCTCCTGTTGGTGAAGTTTATAATAAGCCTCCATAAAGCCATCTAAGAATGTCGAACTAGGTCCTTTATACTGCCCCTGCAGAGGCAGTAAAATAGCAACTCTAGTGGGCGTTAAATTGCCTACGCTTTGTTTGAACCAAGAGGGAGTAACCAGAGCCGCGGGATGATCAAGATGAGTTATTTTCCATATGCCAAACTGGGTCTTTTGAGCCATGCTATTATTTTGGAATAGGCGATTAGAATGCGCTAAATGACACCACCCTGCTAGAGTCGCGTCAGTACTTTCCTTACATGTCTGCAACTTACTAAACGTTTGCGTCGCTAATTGGCGCCAAATTTTGTTGTGGACATTAACAATATCAGCTTTGTTTTCTAACACCGCGCTGAGTGCTATCGAGTCGCTGATGCTGGCGATGCCGGCACCAAGTTGAGCATGTATGTCACTACGAACGCTAAACACGCGACGGAGGTATTGCCGGCCGAAATCTAATTGTAGATCTAAAAAGCGCTGATTATCAATGTTGAGAAGTGCAGCAGCGGGGTTATTAAACTGTAAATTCAACTCAACACTGAGTAGTGAGAATTCGATAAACAGCTGATCATTAATTCTATCGGTATCTACCAGTGACAGTGACTCAGAACTTCTTTTAAGATTACCGTTTTGGGCAAACATAATTGCAACATCAACCATTGCTTTGTCGGGCTTTTCCAGCTGTTGCGCTTCAGTAAATAAAATCTCTATTTTCTGCTCGACGGTTATATCCAAAGATGTTGAGATATAAATAACGGGAACTCTGC
The DNA here is from genome assembly GCA_002313335.1 of Porticoccaceae bacterium UBA1117. Classification (GTDB taxonomy): domain Bacteria; phylum Pseudomonadota; class Gammaproteobacteria; order Pseudomonadales; family Porticoccaceae; genus HTCC2207. The sequence continues at coordinate 3,465 of DCBC01000069.1, read as the reverse complement.
CGCTGTCGTTGGTTGCAGTTGGCGCACAACCGCCAATAAAGGCTAAAATGCAGCCTAAATAAATAATCCTTGGAAGAAATTGTTTGCCCATGACTTCAAATCAATCCGGTACGTTATATGTTGTTGCCACGCCGATCGGCAACCTGTCCGATATGGTACCTCGCGCGGTCCATACTCTCCAGTCTGTTAGTGTAATTGCCTGCGAGGATACTCGCCATAGTAAAAAGCTGCTGGAGCATTTTAGTATAGACACACCTTGCATTGCGTATCATGATCATACTGATCAAAGGAGTGCCAATAAAATTCTTAACCGTTTAGGGGGCGGTGAAGATGTGGCTCTAATTTCTGATGCGGGCACGCCACTTATTTCAGATCCCGGCTACCGACTGGTGGCGCAAGCGCGTAGCCAAGGTGTTTCTGTTATTCCCATCCCTGGTGCATGTGCGGCTATTTCTGCCTTAAGTGTTTCGGGTCTACCCACCGACAAATTTCGTTTTGTTGGGTTTTTGCCGGCTAAGACGGCGCAACGTAAAAATGTTTTAGAAACACTTAAGTCTGTACATGACACTCTGGTCTTTTATGAGGCACCGCATCGAATTTGTGCCACGCTGAATGATTTAATTGATGTTTTTGGCGCGGATCGTATTGCTTTCATGGCGAGGGAAATTACTAAAACGTTTGAAACTTATATCTACGGAACTATCGCTGAGCTATTCGAAAAGGTTAGCAATGATAGCAACCAGCAGAGAGGAGAAATCGTTCTAGTACTAGCAGGTAAGATTGTTAGCGATGAGAGCCTATCTCCAGATGCTGAAAAAATAGTCAAATTACTAATCAAAGAACTACCGATCACAAAAGCTGCGTCTCTCGCCGCCAAAATTACCGGCGGCGATAAAAAGCAACTGTATCAACTGGCATTAACGCTGCAGAACAAGTAACCCGTAATCAGAGTTCTTTGGCGGCATGAATATCTGCAACGGTCAATGCCGTCATGTTAAAGATACCGCGCGATGAGACTGATGGAATGACAATGTGAGCAGGTTTACGAAAGCCATTAATAAATGGGCCGATAAGCAGTGCATCGGTTAGCGAGCGAATTAGGCCCATCGCGATATTGGCTGAGTCCAAACTTGGCATAACCAATACATTGGCACGACCTTTGATGTTTGCCTGCGAGTAAATGGTATCTCGCAAAGCTGGATTCAAGGCGCTCAATACATGCATTTCACCATCAAGCTGTAACTCGGGGTATCGCTTACGTAATAATTCAGACGCTTTACGCATCTTCTTTGCTGAGCCGGCATTGGACGTACCGAAATTGGAGTGGGACAACAATGCAACCTTCGGTTCTATGCCAAAGCGCGCCACCAATTCAACACAGGCTTCGGTTATCTTCACCAGGTCTTCGGCAGATGGATCAACATTCATAGCCGTGTCCGCCAAAAAGAGTGGGCCGTCAGGCATTAATAGTACAGCTGCGGAGGAGACCAATTGGTCTTTGTCCTCTGGGCCAAGTAAATGCATGATTTCTCTGAGATGGAAGTCGAAACGGCCAACCTTGCCACAGATAAGACCATCTGCGTCATCATTGGCCACCATTACAGCGGCAATTGCAGTGTTGTCATCACGCATAATTTTGCGGGCAGCAGCCACTGAAACTCCATCTCTGCCAACCATTTGATGGTATAGCGAGGCATACTCTTCATATTTATCGTTATTATCTGGATTAAAAATTTCGACCTGTTGATCAAGATCTATTCGCAGGCCAAGACGATCAATTTTCGCTGCCATCCGGTCCCTGGCGCCGATCAAAACCGGAGTAGCGATGCCTTCATCAATAACCGCTTGGACAGCTAAAAGCACATCTTCATTTTCACCTTCGGCATAAACGATTCGTGCGGGAGCTTTTTTGGCCACTTCAATAATAGGCTGCATAAAAAGACCCGCCTGATTGACAAATTCATGCAGAGTTTGTCGATAAGCTTCTAAGTCTTCGATAGGTCTAGTGGCAACACCACTAGCCATGGCAGCCTTTACCACTGCCATTGGGACTACCTCTATCAAGCGCGGATCAAACGCTTTCGGGATCAAGTACTCTGGTCCAAAGGTCAGTTTTTCATCAGCATAGGCCGCAGCAACAACATCTGAAGTTTCCATTGTCGCAAGATCGGCAATAGCGCGTACCGCAGCCATTTTCATCTCTTCGTTGATGGTTGAGGCACCACAATCTAAAGCGCCACGGAAGATAAATGGGAAGCAGAGAACATTATTTACCTGATTCGGGTAGTCTGAACGCCCCGTTGCTAAAATTGCATCTGGCCGCGCAGCCATAGCTTCTTCGGGCATAATTTCTGGAATTGGGTTAGACATTGCCAAAATAATTGGTTTTGCACCCATTTTTTTTAGTAAGTCACCATTCAGAACACCTGGGCCAGAGAGCCCCATAAAGAGGTCTGCGCCGACAATGGCGTCTTCGATAGTACGGTCACTTGTCTGGATAGCATAATCTTCTTTCCAGGGATTCATACCTTTAATACGACCCTTATAGATAACGCCAGTACGGTCAATCATACGAACATTCTTCTTCTGAAGTCCCATACTGACCAGTAAGTCGACACAGGCAATACTAGCAGCACCAGCGCCAGACACGACTAATTTCACGTCCTCAAATTTCTTTTCTACGATGCGAAGGCCATTATAGATAGCGGCTGCAGCAACAATGGCAGTGCCGTGTTGATCATCGTGAAAAACCGGAATTTTCATCCGTTGACGAAGCTTTTCTTCGACCATAAAACATTCGGGGGCTTTAATGTCCTCTAGATTAATACCGCCGAAGGTGGGTTCGAGTGATGCAATTATATCAACGAGTTTATCGACATCTGTTTCATCAATTTCGATATCAAATACGTCAATATTAGCAAATTTTTTGAACAGTACCGCCTTGCCTTCCATGACCGGTTTAGACGCTAAAGGGCCGATATTACCCAAGCCCAGGACAGCACTACCATTGGTAATAACGCCGACTAAATTACCCCTCGCGGTAACCGATGCTACAGCAGTCGGATTCTCTTGGATCAGCTCACAGGCGTAGGCCACACCCGGGGAGTAGGCTAGCGAAAGATCCCTTTTATTAGCCAACGGCTTGGTTGGCCTAATCTCTAATTTTCCAGGGACTGGATGGGTATGGTATTTAAGCGCGCTCTCTTTAAAAGAGTCTGTCATGACTTTTTCCTGTTATGGCTGGGGGTGCGCCATTTTTTATGGTTAAACTTATTTTTTGGGTCGGCATTTTAACGCTGATAGGTCTTAAATAGCTAACCTGATGACGGTTAGGCTTGTAATTTAGGCTATTTCATAAAAGAATACGGCCTCGTTGACTATTCGGTTTGCGCTTTAAGGTGAGCCTTAGCAAATTTTTCGCTAGTACGACTTTTATTTATTGCAGAACATTAATGGATTTTAACT
>DCBC01000147.1 GCA_002313335.1 Porticoccaceae bacterium UBA1117 | reverse complement strand
CTGGCGGTGGTTCGGTACTTTCTTCGGGTTCAAACATCATACCTTTGCCGTTCTCTTGAGCGTAAATACCTAGTATGGATAAAATAGGAAGATATAAGTTAATCGGCATACCGTTAAAGCGAGTGGAGAATTCCACAGCAACATCGTTGATGGCAAAATCGGAAACGGCACGGGGCGCTATATTTAGCACAATCTGGCCATCCTTGACGAATTCTTGCGGAACTTCCACGCCAGAATGGTAAGCGTCGACAATAATATAGGGTGTACATTGATTATCGACGATCCAATCAAAAAAAGCTTTCAGCAAATAGGGTCGGTTAGAGTGCATTTTAAAGTCGCATTCTTACTCGCGAATCTCTCTTTCAAGATCAGTCAAACTTTCTTCAAAAGAGGGACGCTCAAACAACCGGTCCATATAATCTAATAGCGGCTTCACTTGACGATTATTCGGTAATGTTATGCCAAGTTCAGGCAAACGCCAAAGCATAGGTGCCAAACAACAGTCTACAAGAGTGAATTCTTCACTCATAAAGTATGGCATCTCATCGAAAATGCTGGCGACAGTGATTAAAGACTCTCGAAACTCTTTTCGTGCGTCATCAGCTTTTTTACCCTCAGGATTTAGTCTAATCTCGTCTAGTAAGCCACACCAATCTCTTTCAATACGATAAACCCATAAACGACTTTCTGCTCTAGCAACAGGATATACCGGAAGCAGTGGTGGGTGAGGAAAACGCTCATCAAGGTACTCCATGATCACTTTAGACTCATAGAGCGCAAGATCACGATCAACTAGCGTTGGGAGCGTGCCGTAGGGGTTGGCTTCGAGTATTTCTTCGGTAACCGACTTGGGGTCTGTATCTTCGATCTCAACAGTAACGCCCTTCTCTGCGAGCACTATGCGAACGCGGTGGCTATATTGGCAAGTCGGATCTGAAAATAATGTCATTGAAGAACGGCGCACACATACCTCTCAAGGAATATTTAGTTAGTAGTACAAAACTGGGAAACTAATTGCCTCCCAGCCGAGAAAATCGAATAGATGAGCTAAATTAAACTAATGCTCTAACGTCTAGTGAATACCTTTCCAGTACTCTCTATTGAGCAACACAACAAACACTAACAATAGTAGCAGAAATAAGATGACCAGTTTACCTATATGTTTACGCTGTTCTGCCATTGGCTCAGCAACATAGGTTAAAAAATTGACCAAATCAAACACAGCGACATCAAACTCTTCGGGTGTCAAAGTTCCAGTCTGCTCTATTTTGTAACGTCCACAAGGATTGTCGAGTATATCTTCGCCCGTCAAAAGATCTCTTTTTAGGCCACCATACACAGACATAGCTTGACCAAATTCACACTCTGGAAGACCTTGTAGATCCAAGAGCGCGTGAGGCATGCCGACATCTTTATAAACCTTATTATTGACGCCTAATGGCCGTGAATCATCTTTATAAAAATTTCTGAGGTAGGTATAAACCCATTCTGGTGACCTTGCTCGCGCTACTAACGTTAGATCGGGAGGAACAGCACCAAACCATGACTGAGACTCTTCAGGGGGCATCGCAATATCCATCAACTCACCAATTTTCTGCCCGGTGAATATCATATTATCCATCATAATTCCGTGTGGAATCCCTATATCATCAGCTACTCTCTGCCAGCGTGAGTATTTGAATGAGTGACATCCCATACAGTAGTTAACCGCTAACTTAGCCCCATTTTGTAATGAAGCGTCATTACTGAGCTGCGCTTCAAAGGGATCACAGTCAATAGTTCCACAAGAATAATTACTCTCTGCGCCAACTACCTTGATGGGTATAACGACCATGAGTGCCACAATCAAAACTGCACCAAACGTTTTAGCGAATCCCATACCGCCGTCCATGGTTATGCGGTCGGGCTCTGGCTTAGTTGTCTCAATTTTCGTCCAAAAGTAGATTCCAATAAAGTAGCTAAAGTATAGGGCAGTACAAATTTGCGTAAGGATCGTGCGCCCTTCTGTCGGGGCTTTGACACCCAAATATCCGAGGATAATAAATACCGCGGCTAGCACCAGCAGGGCCACTCGGCTAAATGTTCCTTTATAGCGTATTGAGCGCACTGGACTCCGATCTAACCAAGGCAGAACATATAATATTGCGATGGCAGCCGCCATAACAATAAAGCCACCTAATTTATCGGGAACCGCTCGAAGCATAGAATAGAAAGGCGTGAAGTACCAAACCGGTGCAATGTGCTCTGGCGTCTTAAGTCCATTGGCTATTTCAAAGTTAGCATACTCTAGAAAATAACCACCCATCTCAGGCATAAAGAATAAGATTGAACAAAACACCAGCAAGAAGACCACAATCGGCACGAGGTCATGGATCACAAAATAAGGGAAAAATGGAAGACCATCAATAGGGACACCATCTTCATCCTTATACTTCTTGATGCTAACGCCATCAGGGTTATTTGATCCGACATCATGAAGAGCAATAATATGCATCAAAACGAGCGCAATCAATATAATAGGTATCGCAACAACATGGAGGGACATAAACCGGTTTAGGGTAATTCCAGAGATCAAATAATCTCCACGGACCCAAGTAGTGAGATCGTCTCCCACTACTGGAATTGCTCCAACCAAAGAGATAATAACCTGCGCACCCCAATAGGACATCTGGCCCCAAGGAAGAACATAGCCCATAAAGGCTTCAGCCATCAAGGCAACGTAGATTGTCATTCCAAAAATCCACACTAGCTCACGTGGCGGCTTGTAAGAGCCGTACATCAACCCACGAAACATATGCATGTAAACCACAAGGAAAAACATCGAGGCTCCGGTTGAGTGCGCGTAGCGGATAATCCAACCGAGCTCAACATCACGCATGATGTATTCCACAGAGGCGAATGCTTGCTCTGCGGATCCTTGATAACTCATCAGAAGCCAAACGCCGGTAACCAACTGAATAACCAATACGACCATGGCAAGCACGCCAAAGTAGTACCAAAAATTAAAGTTTTTCGGCGCGTAATACTTCGCCATGTGGTCATTCCACAAGATTTTCAGCGTAGGCATTCGAGAATCTAACCAAACGGCAAATCCTTTTTCTTCAATCATGATTATGCAACCTCCGCGTCGACACCAATAATTACGATATTATCTGATTCATACATGTGGGGTGGGACCTCGAGATTCTTTGGCGCCGGAACACCCGAAAAAACGCGTCCGGAAAGATCAAATTTAGAACCATGGCAAGGACAGAAGAACCCGCCGAGCCAAGAATCGCCGCCAAGATCTGCCGCACCAACATCAGGCCGATATAAAGGAGCACATCCCAAGTGAGTACATAATCCGACTAAAATCAGATATTCCTCTTTTCCAGCCAAAGTACGGGCACTTCCATTGACATAATCCGGTTGGGAGGCTTCCTGAGAATCAACATCTCTTAAAATGTCATCACCAATTTGGCTAATCGCCGCAAGCGCCTCGGCAGTCCTTCGCACAATGTAAACAGGTTTTCCACGCCACTCTACGACCATACGCGCGCCGACTTCTAGCTTGGATATATTGACCTTTACGGGCGCTCCTGCAGCCTTTGCTTTTGCACTAGGCTGCCAAGAAGCGACAAAAGGGACCGCGGCGCCTACGACACCGGCTCCTCCAACAACGGAGGTTGCACCTAATAAAAACTTTCGGCGGCTCTCATTGACAACTTCACCATTCATGGCGGTTCCTCAATATAGAAATTGGGTTAAAAGGTAGAAAAATTTAAAAAAATAGTTTTTGTTATGAAAAAAATCAATGTCTTTTCATTTGTCGCGATCTTACCGGATTTGAATTTTTTACGCAACACAGCATTGCCGCGAAAGTAAGTTAACTACCTGATTTTATTAGACAAAAAAAAGCCCGACCAATGGGTCGGGCTTTCTAATAA
>DCBC01000095.1:2582-2707 GCA_002313335.1 Porticoccaceae bacterium UBA1117 | reverse complement strand
CCTCTGTTTGTAAGTGTTTTTATATCGCTAGCGCGATAGTCTCAGAGTCGATTGAACTATGCAAATAAACTATGTATGCAAGTGCTATTTTGGTTATTCATAGATCAACTATTTATCTAATCACT
>DCBC01000095.1:0-2165 GCA_002313335.1 Porticoccaceae bacterium UBA1117 | reverse complement strand
ATATTTTGTCCCAAAAAAACGATAATTTGGAACCTCTGTTTCCTGAGTATATTCAGGAAAACCCGACGCTGTCTTATGTGCAGCCAACGGACCCCTGGATAATGCAAAAATTTATTTCCGGCGTGGAGATTTTATTTGGCCGTCGTAAAATAGAATCAATCTATGATGAGTTAAAAGACCAACCATTTGATGTGGAGTCATTTTTCACCTCGGCATTAAAGGCTACCAAGATCGATAGTTGCTATGATGCTGCCAAATTAAGCGCATTACCTAAAACTGGCCCCCTAGTATTTGTGGCTAATCATCCTTTTGGTGTGGTCGATGGTTTGGTGCTTTGTGACTTGGCTGTTAAGACGCGAGGTAACTTTCGTATTCTCATCAATGCAATGTTGTGCCGAGATCGAGATCTAGCGCCGTACTTTTTACCCATTGACTTCCATGAGACTAAGGCTGCAGTAAAGAATAATATACGCAGTAAAAAAATGGCCCAAGAGGCTCTAGAACAAGACATACCTCTACTCGTATTTCCCTCTGGATTTGTCTCTACCGCAGATCGCAAGGGATTTGGAACGGTAGTTGATGCGCCATGGACAACGTTCGCCGCAAAGCTAATACGGGATACTCAGGCGACCGTTGTACCCGTTTATTTTAGAGGCCAAAATAGTAGAATTTTTCATTTGGCATCCCATGTAGCAGAACCATTACGGATGGCCTTATTACTTAAAGAAGCCAGTAATAAATTTGGCACTAAGGTTATTGCGGAAATTGGCGACCCACTACTCTGGACTGACTTAGATACTGTTGGTAATCGCCAACAGCTAACATCTTATCTGTATGACAAGGTGCAGTGTTTAGCTAAATAGCGGTCTTAAATAATTTGCGCCACTAATGCAATGGCACAGGCTAATCCAAGGCCGTAGAGAAACATCTTGCCCAGTGAAAATTTTCGAGCTGACCAGTTAATACGGTCTTCTCGGTCGGTTTGCTTGCTAGACGCTTTAAACCGACCCAGATAGAAGAATACTGCCAATGAAAGAACCGCGATAGAGCCAAAAATTAGGCTATTTGCGTCCATTATCGACTTCTCAACTTAGCCAACAATCGAAGCATTTCAAGATATAGCCAAATCAAGGTAACCATCAGCGAAAAAGCACCAAACCATTCCATGTATTTTGGCGCTCCCATCTCAGAACCCTGTTCAATAAAGTCAAAATCTAAGACTAGATTCAATGCTGCGATAGCAACCACAAATAAGCTAAACCCAATCCCAAAAAGACCATTGGAATGGATAAATCCAATACCACCAGAACCGAACATATTCATCAGCATACTTACTAAGTAAAGCAAGCCAATACCCATAGTCGCAGAGGTAATCATCAGCCGGAAGTTTTCAGTGGGTTTTATGATCCCGGTCTTATATAAAAACAAAAGGGAAGCTAAGGTACCTAGAGTAAGACCTACCGCTTGAATGACAATACCGGGATATTTCATTTCAAAAATGCCAGAAATAGCACCGAGAAACAGACCCTCAGCCAAGGCATAGATGGGTGCCGTAATACCTGCCCACTGCTTTTTGAATATGGTTATCAATGCAAAGATAAAGCCGACAATAGCACCACCAATTGCAATAGGCATAACAGCACCGGCACTGCCACTTTCAAAAAATAAGTTCCATGTCCACGACGCGGAGAGCACTACTAACGCGAGTAAAATACCAGTCTTATTGACAGTCCCTTCAAGAGTCATTGTCTGCGAATTCATGGATTGAATCCCGCCAGATGATGATCCTGTTTGGGCGCTTTTACCAAAGGTATCTGCATTAAGCGCAGGGTTTCCTGACCGACCAAACATATTTAACGCTTTGTGATTTGACATGCTGTTATACCGTTGACTAAAGATATAATAACTATAACTAAAAACCCCTGTTAGTTACTAGAAAAAAAACGCTAATAGAGATATCAGTGAATAGATGACCCGTGGGGAACTGTAGCCTGTATAGACGTGTTGTCGGTAAACAAAAACCTAGCATTTAGATTCTCAACGCAACTGTAGAGAAAGCCTAAGTGTTTTTGCAACTCGCTATACTGGACGTTCCCTTGACCAAGTTCTCGTTCAAGACGCCAAATGGAACTCCAATAGACATCTCGAGCATCGTCTACCCTATG
>DCBC01000006.1:919-2522 GCA_002313335.1 Porticoccaceae bacterium UBA1117 | reverse complement strand
TCAGCTCATCATTCGAGGTGCCTACCTCATCGATGGGACAGGTGCCCCAGCCACTGGGCCGGTAGATGTGACCGTTGAGAATGATCGAATCGTCGAGATAAGAACAGTAGGAGCCCCCGGGCTAGTAATAGACCCTAAAAGTCGTCCTAAACTAAATGTGTCAGTTAATCAAAATGTTCGAGAAATTGACGCTCATGGTAAATATTTATTGCCAGGATTTATTGACTCTCACACTCATATTCATTCTCCTAAAGAGAGTCAGCGAGTGTCCGCGGACTATATCTTTAAGCTATGGCTTGGCCATGGTGTTACAAGTACCCGAGAGGTGTTTGGAATGACTGGGGAGAGTCGGCTTCTAGCCTTAAAGGAACTGAGCAACAAAAACGCTATCACCGCCCCCCGCATTACTGCGTTCCCCTATTTTGCTATGCCTGTGGATGGGGGAGCAAAACTCGCGCCAATCAACACCGCTAATGACGCCCGTGAGCGTGTCCGGTATCTCAAACGTATTGGCGCAGACGGTATTAAGTTTATGGGTGCGCCTGAAGAGATTTTATGGGCCGCACTAGAAGAAGCTGAAAAATTAGAGCTTAGTACCACAATGCATCACGCTCAGCTAAATGTCGCTCACGCAAATGTCTTGGATACCTCCAGTCGCGGCTTAGATTGCATGGAACATTGGTACGGCTTACCGGAAGCGCTGTTTACCGATAAGGTAATTCAAGACTATCCATCAGATTATATTTACAGTAATGAGCAGCAACGTTTTGCGCAGGCCGGGAGATTATGGAAGCAGGCTGCAGGGCCAGGTACAGAGCGCTGGAATCAGGTTATGGACACCTTACTTGAGCGCGATTTTTGCTTAAGCCCAACCTTCACCGTTTATTTAGCAAGTCGCGATCTCATGCGCGCCTATACCGCTGAGTGGCACTACGAATATACCGCCCCTGGATTATGGGACTTCTATCGTGCTAGCAGAGAGAAGCATGGGTCTTTCTTTTTTAACTGGACCACCGAAGATGAAATTGAATGGAAGCACAATTACAAACTGTGGATGCAATTTGTAAATGAGTATAAAAACCGAGGCGGTAAAGTGGTAGTAGGTAGTGACACTGGCTATATTTATAGTCTCTATGGCTTTGGCTATATTCAAGAATTAGAACTGCTCCAAGAAGCCGGGTTCCATCCTCTTGAGGTGATTCGGGCTGCCACTAAAATTGGCGCGCAAGTACTCGGACAAGATCATGATATTGGCACAATACAGGTTGGCAAAAAAGCCGACATGATCATTGTTGACGAAAACCCGCTACACAATCTCAAATCTCTTTATGGAACAGGCGTGCCTAAACTGAACGAAGAAACTCAGCGAGTCGAGCGAGTTGGTGGCGTGCGCTGGACAATTAAAGACGGCATTGTCTATGACGCGAAAGCCCTTTTGGCAGACGTGCGCGCTATGGTCAAAGCAGACAAGGAAGCGCTTGGCTTAGACCCTAAAGTGCCACTAAAAGTAGAACACTAAGAGTGGTTAAAATTGTAATGCCCACATAAAAAAGTGGCTTCAACCTTGAGAGATTCTCTCAAGTTTACCGTTTCTGCACACAAC
>DCBC01000006.1:0-532 GCA_002313335.1 Porticoccaceae bacterium UBA1117 | reverse complement strand
ATTGAATTAGAAAAATTTCAAATAACAAAATCATTATTTCGTAAAAAACCAGGAGTACAGAGTTATGGTAAAAGGTTTTCCCCTAATAATACAAAATTTATTGTCGAGTGATTTAATCAAAAAAACTATCTTATCCCTCGCATTACTATTGCCCCTTAACTCAGTTTTCGCTGAAGACTGTCATGACCTTATTCTTTTCAATGCCACCATTATCGATGGTTCAGGCTCACCTTCATTCAAAGGTGATTTAGCGATTAAAGATGATCGTATTTCAGCCTTAGGGGATCTAGCTGAACAATGTGCCAAAGAGCGCAAAGATGTGAATGGAAAAGTATTAGCGCCCGGTTTTATCAATATGCTGTCTTGGGCAACAGAGAGTTTGATTATTGATGGTCGAGCACTGAGCGATATTCGCCAAGGTGTTACTTTAGAAGTGATGGGCGAAGGATGGTCCATGGGACCTCTTAATGAGAGTATGAAAAAAGATATGGTTTCTAGCCAAGATTTGGTACAACAGATTCCTTGGACCACT
>DCBC01000166.1:12531-15503 GCA_002313335.1 Porticoccaceae bacterium UBA1117 | reverse complement strand
CGCTTTAATAGTGATGGCCAGCCGATCGGTGAGATCAGGTTTTTAGGTCTCTACACCACCCAGTTTTATTCTTATAGCCCCAGACGTATTCCGATTCTTCGTGAGAAAGTCAGTTGGATTATGGGGAATTCTGGCCTAAATGCGAACAGTCATGATGGTAAGGCATTGCTGGCAATTTTGGATTCACACCCACGTGACGAGCTTCTTTTAGTGAATAAAGAGGTTTTAGCTGAAACCGCGATTGGTATCTGGCAAATTTATGAGCGCAGAGTGGTCAAGGTATTTATGCATGCCGATCCCTTTGATAAATTTGTGAGCTGTTTAATATATTTACCAAGAGAATCGTTTACGACCGACTTAAGAGCAAAGTTGCAAGAAAAAATAGGCGTTGAATTGGATGCGGTGGAAAGTGAATTTACCACTCAATTTATACCTGATTCAGTGTTAGTCAGGCTTTACTTTGTATTTAAAATTCAGAATAAAAAGTATTTATCGGTCGATGTTGTGACGCTGCAAGCGTTGGTTGAAAAGACGACTCGAGACTGGAGTGATGAGTTTAAAGAACTTGCCCTTGTCGATTATGGGAAGGCTGATGGCTCGGCGCTATCCCGACGTTTTCACGGTGCCTTTTCTGGAGCTTATCGAGAAATGTATGAGCCCGCCCAGGCACTTCAGCACATCACTCAGTTCGATACTCTGGACAGCACGGATGAGTTGGCGATTGATTTCCAAAGTGACAATACAAATGACAGCCAAAATCTCAATCTAATGCTGTTTCATAGGGATTCTCCTTTGGAGCTTTCAGATATGATCCCGATGCTTGAAAATCTTGGCTTTAGAGTGGTTATGGAGCATCCCTATAAGATTCAAGCGAACTCTGAAAGTGCAGTTTGGATGCAGGATTTTTTACTAACGTTTTCGTTGGATATGAATGTCGATGCCTCAGCCGTACAGCAGAGTTTTAAAGACGCACTGCTCCAAGTCTGGCGTGGTGATGCAGAGAATGACAGCTTCAATCGCTTAGTTGTTGGCGCGCGGCTAGACTGGCGTTCCGTGGCGATGTTGCGGCTTTATGCGCGTTACCTCAAACAATTAAGCGTTCCCTACAGTCAAGACTTTATTGCTGACACACTGGCTAAGTATTTAGATATTACGCGTAATCTGGTTGCTTTATTCAAAAGCTATTTCGATCCACGTTATGCATCAGAAGATCGCTCTGAGAGGACTGATGGTCTGGTAACTAAGATCCTTAGTGGGTTAGATCTTATTAGTAATATTAGCGAAGATAATGTTATTCGCGGTTATCTTGAATTAGTTCAGGCGACCTTGCGGACTAACTTTTTCCAAACGGTTGAAGACGGCACATTTAAGTCTTACATCTCAGTTAAGTTAGCCTCTAAACAGATTAGTTTGGCACCTGAGCCACGCCCAGCATATGAGATTTTTGTCTACTCACCCCGGGTTGAGGGCGTGCATTTGCGCGGTGGAAAAGTGGCCCGAGGAGGGTTGCGCTGGTCCGACCGAGTTGAAGACTACAGAACTGAAGTACTAGGTTTAGTAAAAGCTCAGCAGGTTAAGAATGCAGTTATTGTCCCCACAGGAGCCAAAGGAGGCTTTGTGGCAAAGCAGGCAAATCCTGCGGCGGGACGCGAGGCGTTCATTCAAGAGGGCATCGCCAGTTACATGCTTTATGTGCAGGCTCTACTAGATATTAGTGACAATATTGTTGACGATAAATTACTGCCGCCATTGGAGGTTGTGCGTCGGGACATGGACGATCCTTATCTCGTTGTAGCTGCCGACAAAGGCACGGCAACATTTTCTGATATCGCTAATGAAATCTCTGAAGCCAATAACTTTTGGTTGGGCGATGCTTTCGCGTCAGGCGGGGGTAATGGCTACGATCATAAAGGTATGGGTATTACTGCACGCGGCGCTTGGGTTGCTGTGCAAAGACACTTTCATGAGGTTGGTTTAGACATTCAAACCCAAGACTTTAGTGTGGTCGGTATCGGTGATATGGGGGGTGATGTATTTGGCAACGGTATGCTTTTGTCTGAGCATATTCAGTTAGTCGCCGCCTTCAACCACCTGCATATATTTGTAGACCCAACTCCCAATGCTAAGGCAACATTTGTGGAGCGACAGCGACTTTTCGACACCCCAAGAACGACTTGGGATGACTTTGATAAAACGTTATTGTCAGCAGGTAGCGCGGTTTATTCACGCAGCGAAAAATCTTTGACCTTAACGTCAGAGATCAAGACGCGCTTTGGTATCCATAGGGATCGAGTGACGCCAACAGAGTTAATTAATTACCTTCTTAAAGCGGAGGTAGACTTAATTTGGAATGGCGGTATTGGCACTTATGTAAAGGCATCTTCAGAAAATAATGCAGAGGTGGGTGATCGAGCTAATGATGGATTGAGAGTCGATGGCCGTGAACTGCAATGCCGAGTGTTGGGCGAGGGCGGTAATCTCGGTATGACCCAACTTGGGCGGGTAGAGTTTTGTCTCCGCGGGGGTTTGTGTAATACAGATTTCATTGACAATGCAGCCGGTGTGGATTGCTCTGATCATGAGGTCAATATAAAAATACTACTTAACAAGCAGGTTGCGGCCGGTGGACTAAGCGTTGAAGAAAGAAATGTATTACTGGCGAGTATGACTGAGGACGTCGCCAACCTAGTGCTAGATAATAATGTGCGACAGACCAAGGCTATTAGTTTAGCTCTGGCCCGAAGCCAGCAGCAACATTCAGAGTACCAACGTTATCTGAGTTGGCTCGAAGATGGTGATCGGATCGATCGAGAGCTTGAATTTTTACCTACCGATGATCAATTTGCTGACAGGATGAATCGGCAGCAACCGACTTGGACCAGGCCAGAATTATCAGTTCTAATTTGTTACTCTAAAGTGGTGCTCAAAGAAGCACTGGCGGAATCAGATCTACTAGGTGATCCCTGGCTTGC
>DCBC01000166.1:8920-12141 GCA_002313335.1 Porticoccaceae bacterium UBA1117 | reverse complement strand
AACCATTCGTTGGCTAATGAGATTGCCATTAATCAAATTGTTAATGACTTAGTTAATCGTGTTGGCTTTAGTTTTTTCTTCAGACAGATGGAGTCTACGGGAGCATCTACAGAAGACGTTGTCAAAGCTTACACCATCGTTGTTGAAGTGCTTGGGATTAAAAAACTATGGCAACAAATTGAAGATCATCAACCGCGCTTGTCAGCAGCTACAGAGCTTGACCTTTTGCATATTCTAGTAAGATTGGCACGTCGCGCGACACGCTGGTTTTTGCGCAACCATCGATTGAATCTCAGCTGTGAGACACTAATCTCGCAGTATTCTCAACCGACAGAGACGTTGCTGACAGAACTGCCAGTACTACAAAAAGATCAGTGGAGAGTGCTCTGGAGTGGAGAGCGAGATGAGCTGATAGCTTTAGGTGTTGAACTGACGCTAGCAGAAAGACTTGCAGCCACGGATAGTATGTTTATGAGTATGGGAGTGGTGCACACCGCTTTAGCCTCCAAAATGCCAGTGCAGCAGGTGACAGAAGTCTACTTTAGTCTTGGTGAGTTCTTGTCACTTGACTGGTTCATGGCGCAAATAGTTGACTTGCAGCCGGATAGTCGCTGGCAAGACTTAGCGCGGGAAACTTATGTTGATGACCTAGAAAGTCAGCGTCGGAGGCTGACAGCTTGCTTATGTAAATCAGGTAAAACCGATTCCTCGGCAATGGGAACCTGGCAAACTGAACAGGAAGAGCTTATTCATCGCTGGAAACTGATGATAAAAGACTTACGTAAGGTACCTCAGTCTGACTTTGCAATGATCTCAGTAGCACTTCGAGAATTGCTCAATTTGGTGCAAGCGTCAGTCGATAGGTAGCCTACTGCGTTGTAATGAGCGGCGATAAGAATCTTATCGCCACTATTGGCTTCCAGTATTTTTCGTTAGTATTTAATGGTTAAGCACCAGATTTCCGGCTTTGTGCTGGCAGGCTGTGGTGTTGTATCCGGACCATCCATCTTTTCGGCCCTCCCGCCAACCTCTAGACCACTGGTAGGCTATGGTTGTGTTTTCTTGATGAGGACAGACGGATAGTGAACGACCCTGAATTGCAGCTTGGTAACCCTTTACATACGAACGATGCTCGGGGTCTCTCTTGTGTTTCTTCATAGACATCTCCTGCTCTATTTAGATCAAAGGAAATATAGGCTTTATCTAATGCAACGCTAGTACACAGGTAGACTGCTTGCAGGCAGAAGAAAGGTTATTTTTAAACAAAATAGTTTAAACACCTATATCATGTGCGCTTTATTAATCGCGCAAAGTTTTAGACTTATAGTTATTCTTTTAGTTCAGATATCTTTTTATATATTTGCACTCAAGGTCAACGGTCAATCAAATCAAAAGGTAAATTACGTGTCCCAAGTACTCCCAAAAACCGATTGGCTAGCGACTTGTCCAAAAGGGCTAGAGTTGCTACTAGCCGAAGAATTACAGGCTATTGGTGCTGAAGGAATAAAGGAAACAGTTGCCGCTGTCCACTTCAAAGGCTCTAAGGAGGTTGCTTACAGAGCTTGTCTTTGGTCTCGTTTGGCTAACCGGGTGTTGAAGCCTTTACATAGTTTTATGCTCAATGAGTCAGATGACTTATATAACCAATGTAACGAAATTCCTTGGGAGACGCATTTTTCTGCTGCTCAAAGTATTGCTATCGACTTCATTGGTACATCACGCCTAATAGATAACACCATGTATGGTTCGCAGCGGGTTAAGGATGCGGTTGTTGATCGTATTCGTCGAATCGAAGGCGAGCGCCCAAATGTAGATACTAAAAATCCAGATATTCGCATACAGGTTCGGCAACACAAAGGTAGGGTGTCTGTTTCATTAGACATTTCAGGGGAAAGTTTACATCGTCGCGGTTATCGAACAGGCCAAGGTAGCGCTCCGATTAAAGAGAATTTGGCAGTAGCATTACTTCTTAGAGCTGGCTGGCCAGCTATGATTGAGGAGGGTGGAGCATTACTTGATCCTATGTGTGGTAGCGGGACGTTAATCATTGAAGGGGCGATGATGGCCGCAGATATTGCCCCAGGAATGCTTCGGGAGCGATATGGTTTTGATCAATGGCTGCAACATGATGCGGAGCTATGGCAGACATTAGTTGATGAAGCCCATCAGCGCAAGGCTTCAGGTCTTGAAAAACTTGATCTGGACATTAGGGGCTATGACGCTAATCCAAGAGTGCTTGAGTACACCACCAAGAATATTGAAAATGCAGGATTAGATGACCATATTCGTTTGGCGCACAAGCCGATCGATCAATTTGGTAAACCAACGGCTGAGCGTGGTCTATTACTCACTAACCCTCCTTACGGGGAGCGCTTGGGTGAAGTAGAGGATTTAATACCGCTTTACCAAAAGTTGGGGACAGTGTTACAGAAGAATTTTCATGGTTGGCGGGCCGCCATTTTTACCGGCAATCTCGACTTAGGTCGTGAAACTGACCTTTCACCGACCAAGCAATACAGCCTATTTAACGGCACTATTCCATGTAAGTTATTGATCTTTGAGGATATGACATCTAAGTCTGCAAGTATTGCGGCTCGTTTAAGTACACCAGCTCCAGCACTTCAATTGACTGACGGTGCCACAATGGTACTCAATCGCCTGAAGAAGAATCAGCGAAAGCTAGACGGTTGGCGTAAGAAGTCAGGTATAACCTGTTATCGGCTTTATGATGCAGATATTCCTGAGTATGCAGTAGCGGTAGATATCTATGAACAGTCAATTTATGTGCAGGAATATGCACCACCCAATACCATCTCTGAAAAAATCGCTCGCGAACGCTTTGCTGAAATTAAGTTGGCAA
This sequence comes from Porticoccaceae bacterium UBA1117, assembly GCA_002313335.1. Lineage (GTDB taxonomy): Bacteria > Pseudomonadota > Gammaproteobacteria > Pseudomonadales > Porticoccaceae > HTCC2207. Next base: position 9,281 of record DCBC01000166.1, on the reverse strand, counting down.
TCAAAGAGTTTTCGGCCACCTTTAAAGGCAAAATTTACTACAAAGAACGGCGGCGACAAAAAGGTGATAGTCAGTATGAAAGACTCAATGAGGGGGTAAGTGATACGTTGCAGGTCGGTGAGGGAAAGGCACAGTTTGAAGTTAATTTATCTGATTATTTAGATACAGGCTTATTTTTAGATCATCGTCCCGTGCGCTCATTGATTGGTGACCTGGCGGCAGGTAAGCGATTCTTGAACCTATTTTGCTATACAGCAGCAGCGTCTGTGCAAGCGGCCCTAGCAGGTGCGAGTAGCTCTTTAAGTATAGACATGTCCAACACCTACCTAGACTGGGCGCAACGAAATTTTGATCTCAACAG
>DCBC01000166.1:4453-8521 GCA_002313335.1 Porticoccaceae bacterium UBA1117 | reverse complement strand
GTTATATTTTTAGATCCCCCGACATTTTCGAACTCAAAGAAGATGGATACTGTACTTGATATTCAGCGCGATCACGGGGACTTGATTCGCGCATCCATGGGCAAGCTCGCTTCAGGTGGCACCTTAGTTTTTTCCAATAACTTCCGCAAATTTAAAATGGATGAGTTAACTTTGCGTCAGTTTGACTGTGAAAACATTACTCCAAAGACATTGGATATTGATTTTGAGCGAAACCCTAGAATTCATAATGTGTGGTTAATTACTCGGCGAGAAACCTTTGGCTAGTGGTATAAATAAAACAAAGATTCAGTCGTTATCGGGCAGTAGCTCGGATGACCTTGCCGATTTTCTACAGAAAATTTCGGCGTGGTGCGCAGATAATAATATTCAGTTTGACAACTATGGCGAAGGTAAGTTGATTGCAGATTTTGAATCTAAAATTGCAGGCTTACTTGGGTTTCCTGCTGCACGGTTTATGCCAAGTGGTGTCCTTGCTCAGTTGATTGCCTTAAAAATCTGGTGTGACGAATCAGGTAGTAACCACTTCGGTATGCACCCAACTTCTCATCTTGAACTACATGAAGAGCAAGCATATTCTCATCTCTATAATCTTCGGGCGACGTTATTAGGCCCGCAGGACTCTCCGCTGCTAGCTAAGCATCTTGAAAACATAGACCAAAATATGGCCGTATTACTGACTGAATTACCCATTAGAGAAGCGGGTGGACAGCTACCTAGCTGGCATCAGCTAAAAGCATTGGTGGCTCAGTGCAAAAAACAGGGTATGCGCGCCCATCTCGACGGTGCGAGGTTATGGGAGACCCAGCCTTTTTATGGGAAAGATTACAATGAGATATGTGAGGGCTTTGACTCCGTTTATGTGTCTTTTTATAAAGGGATTGGTGCGTTGCCAGGCGCTATGTTGCTAGGCTCTGTAGAGTTTATTGAGCAGGCGAAGCGTTGGCAACGAAGAGCAGGGGGGACAATTCAGACATTAGCCCCTCAGGTTGCTTCTGCGGCTATGCTGTTTGATACGCGAATAGCCTCTATGGCTGGATTTTGTTCGCGCGCTAAAAGTTTGGCTACGGTAATGCAGAGTATTCCCTTTGTGAAGTGCGTCCCTCGCGAACCTCAGATAAATATGATGCATGTTGTGTTGCCGTTTTCTGTCGACTGCGCCGAAGCAGCAAGAGATCAGATAGTATTACAAGATGGACTAAGGCTCTTTGGAAGAGCGATAAAAATAGGAGAAAAGGAATCTTATTTTGAATTAACAGTGGGCGATAATTTACTGGGTATTTCTGATAATCAGGTCGCGGAAGTGTTTGAGCGGTTTATGGTTATTGGCCAGCAGTGGGCCGCCATTCATGAATAGCCTAGGTTTTTGAGGCATGCATCGGACGCTATTGAAATGAGTGATGAATTAATTATTTATACCGGTGATTATTGCCATCTTTGTGAGCATGCTAAAGAGCTTCTGCGGCCATTGCTGGCGCAAAAAGGGCTAGTGCTTAGAGAAGTGAGTATTGGCGGTGATAAGGTCTTAAAAGACCGATATGGTTTGCGTATTCCGGTTGTGCTTTTGCCTGATGGAAGAGAGAAAGGTTGGCCCTTTACCGCTGCGCAAATCTCCCATCTGCTGGGTTAAGCAGGTCTAGGTGGAAAATTTAGTAAGGTACCGATCGATAGCATTAGCAAATTCCATCTTATCTCTTTGCGAGAGTGGCGGTGGACCTCCGCCAACCTGCACTCCGCTGTTTCTCATTGAGTCCATAAAATCGCGCATATTCAGCCGTGCTTTGATATTTGCCGCTGTGTAAAGCTCACCTCTTGGGTTGAGGGCTTTGCCACCTTTATCTATTACCTCTGCCGCTAGTGGTATATCAGCGGTGATGACCAAGTCGTCCTTTTCAACGAGGCTAACAATATGATCATCAGCAACGTCAAACCCTTGACTGACTTGAATCGAGCGTACGGTGGGAATTCTGGGTATAGATAGTGGCTGGTTGGCCACCAAAATTACCTCTATTCCGGTGCGTTGTGATATCCGATAGAGAATGTCCTTAACCGTTCCCGGACAGGCATCGGCATCGACAAAAATTTTAATCATTAGAAGGTGTCTCTGAGTTAAAAATCGACAAGGCTCACAAGTTTATTTTAATCTTCTTGAAAAATCTATTTTATCCACGCACGACATGCAACAAACCCTTGTAACTGGGACTGTACAGAGTAGAATGCGGCATCTAAACAACTCATGTGGCCTTTAGTAAAGGTCACCACTGAAAAGGACGTTATTATGCCACTTATTACTCTCCCCGATGGTTCCCAGCGCAATTTCGACACCCCCGTGTCCGTCATTGATGTGGCTGCAGATATAGGCCCTGGGTTGGCCAAAGCGACGATTGCCGGAATGGTCAATGGTCAAGAAGTAGACTCATCACATATTATAGACCGAGATTCTGAGTTATCTATTTTGACGGATCGCAGTAATGAGGGTTTATTTATTATCCGTCACTCCACGGCCCATTTGATGGCAATGGCAGTGAAGCAATTATTTCCAGCTGCGCAGGTAACGATTGGACCAGTTATTGAAGATGGTTTTTATTATGATTTTGCGTTCGAGCGACCGTTTACGCCAGAGGATCTAGAGACCATAGAAGCCCGAATGGCAGAGCTAGTAAAGCAAGATTATGAGATCTCCCGTGAAGAGTGGGATCGCGATGAAGCTGCTGTTTTCTTTAAAAGTATTGGAGAGGACTATAAAGCTGAGATAATTGCCAGTATCCCCGCTGACCAGACGATTAGTCTTTACCGTCAAGGCGAGTTTGTAGACCTTTGTCGAGGGCCTCATGTGCCATCGACTGGAAAATTACCTATATTTAAGCTAACCAAAGTCGCAGGCGCCTACTGGCGTGGCGATAACAATAATGAAATGTTACAGCGTATTTATGGAACTGCGTGGGCTAACAAAAAAGAGCTTAAAGCTTATGTCAACAGGCTTGCTGAAGCTGAAAAGCGTGACCACCGTAAAATCAATAAGAAGCTTGGTTTGTATCATATGCAGGAAGAAGCTCAAGGGTCTATCTTTTGGCACCCTAAGGGCTGGAGTATTTACAACACGATAGAAAAGTTTATGCGCGAGAAGCAGGTCGAGCAGGGTTATCAGGAGATTAAAACGCCCCAAATCGTCGACTTTAGTCTTTGGGAGAAATCCGGGCATGCCGATAAGTTTGGTGATGATATGTTCACGCTATCCACCGATGATCGCAATTTTGCCATAAAGCCTATGAATTGCCCGTGTCATGTGCAAGTTTTCAACCGCGGGTTGAAGAGTTACCGTGATTTGCCGCTGCGCCTTGCTGAATTTGGCTCTTGCCATCGTAATGAGCCATCTGGCTCGTTACATGGAATCATGCGTGTGCGGTCATTTACTCAGGATGATGCTCATATTTTTTGTACAGAAGAGCAAATACAGCCAGAAGTCGCTCAGTTTATCGATTTTCTACATGAGGTTTATACTGAGTTTGGCTTTGACGATATTATTTATCGGCTATCTACTCGTCCAGAACAAAGAGTTGGATCTGAGGAAGATTGGGATCGCGCAGAAAAGGCGCTAGCTGACGCTTTAAACGCCAAACAGTTACCCTGGCAAGAGTTGCCTGGTGAGGGTGCTTTTTATGGCCCTAAGATTGAGTTTTCATTAAAAGATTGTATTGGTCGAGTTTGGCAATTGGGTACCGTCCAGGTAGATTTTTCTATGCCAGGACGTTTGGATGCTCAGTATGTGGCTGAGGATGGTAGCCGTCAGGTTCCGGTGATGTTGCACCGTGCTATTTTGGGTTCGTTTGAGCGTTTTATCGGCATTTTAATTGAAAATTATGAAGGGGCGTTTCCGTTCTGGTTAGCGCCGGAACAAGCTGCTGTTATCAATATTACCGATTCTCAGGCCGATTATGCACAAGAAGTGACCAAAAAGTTGCAAAATAACGGATTTAGAGTGATTTGTGACTTGAGAAACGAGAAGATCGGCTTTAAAATCCGCGGTCACTCCATGCAACGTGTTCCGTA
>DCBC01000166.1:0-4044 GCA_002313335.1 Porticoccaceae bacterium UBA1117 | reverse complement strand
CTTTAGACCAAGTTATCTCATTGTTTGCGGAGGCAACAGAGCGCCGTGGACGTGTTTTTGTAGAAACGGAGTAAAGAGTATTAAAAAAGACAGTAAGCGGGCTCGTCTCAATGACGATATAACCTCACCCGAAGTTCGTTTGGTTGCTTCAGATGGAAGCCAAGTTGGTGTAGTTACCCTAACGGTGGCTCTGGAGACAGCACAGAAAGAGACCTTGGATTTGGTGGAAATTTCACCGGATGCTGAGCCTCCAGTCTGTAAAATAATGGATTACGGAAAGCACGTCTTTGACATTAAGAAGAAAGTGGCTCTGCAGAAGAAGAAACAGAAGCAGACGCAGGTAAAGGAAATGAAATTCCGACCCGGAACTGACCAGGGCGACTATGAAATTAAGTTGCGCAATTTGGTTCGGTTCTTGGAAAATGGTGATAAAGCTAAAGTCACTCTGCGTTTTCGCGGACGTGAAATGGCTCACCAGCAGCTTGGTATGGAAATGATGAAACGTGTAGAAGCGGATCTCACCGAGTTGGCCCAAGTGGAGCAGTATCCTAAGATGGAAGGTCGTCAGATGACCATGGTACTAGCCCCGCGCAGCAAGAAGACATAATTAACGCGACCCGCGTTCAGCCACTTTTTTTGGCAGGCTGTCCGGGCGTATCTTCTTGTCACTTAACCTCACGATTATTGGAGAAATGAAATGCCAAAAGGTAAGACCCACAGTGGAGCTGCAAAACGCTTCAAAAAAACGGCTTCTGGCTATAAGCATAAGCACCAGCACAAAAGCCATATTCTCACCAAAATGACTACAAAACGTAAGCGTCAGTTGCGTGGCACCAGCATTCTTAATGCTGCGGATAAGCCTCGGGTAGATCGCATGTTGCGGAATGTATAAGTCACATAACTAAATTGGTAGGAGAATATAATGGCTAGAGTAAAACGTGGTGTAGAGGCTAATCGCCGACACAAGAAAATTTTAAAGCAGGCAAAAGGTTACTATGGAGCTCGTAGTCGCGTTTATCGCGTTGCAGTTCAAGCAGTGACCAAAGCAGGGCAATATGCGTATCGTGACCGTCGTGTCAAAAAGCGCACTTTCCGTCGTTTATGGATCGCACGAATTAATGCACAGTCACGTGTTGAAGGTTTGTCGTATAGCCGATTCATTAATGGCCTAAGTAAAGCAGGGGTAGAGCTTGACCGTCGCGTACTAGCTGATTTGGCAGTGCATGATAAAGCTGCCTTTGGTGCGGTTGTCAATCTAGCGAAAGCAGCCCTGGCGTAGCACCTGCCTTAGTTAAGCCTGTGCCACATCTGCCTATTTGCGGATTGTGACTTAGCAAATCAAATAGGGAATGGGCATTAGCCCTTTCCCTATTTTTTTATCAGTAATAAGATAGCACCTACAGATTGTTAAAGTGATCAATAATGACTGAACTAGAACAGATTGCAAAACAAGCCGAATCGTCAATAGTTGCCGCTGAAAAGCTTAGTGCATTGGACGATCTTCGGGTCGAGTACCTTGGTAAGAAAGGTAAGCTAACAGGCCTTCTTAAAGGCCTAGGCAGATTGTCGGCTGAAGAACGCCCGGCAGCGGGCGCTAAAATAAATGATGTCAAACAAAGCCTTCAAGAGCTTATTGGGCAGCGAAGAGCTTATTTTGAGAGTATCGACCTTGATGCCAAGCTCGCCGAAGAGACAATTGATGTCACCTTGCCGGGTCGTGGTGAAGATGTTGGCGGCCTCCATCCAGTCACTCGTACGATGGAGAGAATCGAAGGGTTCTTTAGTCGGATTGGTTATGATGTTGAAGTCGGTCCGGAGATTGAGGACGACTACCACAATTTTGAAGCTCTCAATATACCATCGCATCACCCCGCTAGAGCCATGCATGACACGTTTTACATTGATCCGACAACCGTTTTACGTACACACACGTCGCCGGTTCAAGTACGAACGATGGAGCGCAATGCGCCGCCAATAAGAATTATCTGTCCAGGGCGAGTCTATCGCTGCGATTCGGATTTGACGCATACGCCAATGTTCCATCAGGTAGAGGGTCTAGTGGTAGATAAAGATATCAGCTTTGCAGACCTCAAAGGGGTTATCGATCAATTCCTGAAGGCGTTTTTTGAAGCGGATTTGCCAGTCAGATTTAGACCTTCTTATTTTCCGTTCACTGAGCCGTCCGCCGAGGTTGATATCCAGTGTACTAACTGCCGTGGCGAAGGCTGTCGTGTATGTAGCCAAACAGGTTGGCTAGAAGTAATGGGTTGCGGCATGGTGCACCCAAATGTATTGGAGCATTGTGATGTGGATACTGATACTTTCACCGGATTTGCCTTTGGAATGGGTGTCGAGCGACTAGCAATGTTGCGCTATGGCGTTAATGATTTACGTCTATTCTTCGAAAACGATCTTCGTTTTCTTAAACAATTTTAAACTGGGGTAACTTATGAAATTTAGTGAATCCTGGTTGCGACAATTAGTCGATCCAGCTATTTCCGTTGAGGATTTGGTGTCTCAAGTCACCATGGCAGGACTTGAAGTTGACGGAGTAGAAGCGGCGGCGCCAAGAATCTCCGGTGTGGTTGTGGGTGAAATTATTAGTGTCCAACAGCATCCTGACGCCGATAAGTTGCGCGTCTGCCAAGTGCTTTGTGCGTCCGAGCAATTCCAAGTGGTGTGTGGTGCTCCTAATGCACGTGTAGGCATAAAGGTCCCGTTTGCCACGGTAGGTGCATTATTACCTGGCGACTTCAAAATCAAAAAAGCAAAGCTCCGTGGCGTTGAATCCTTTGGCATGCTATGTGCTCAGGACGAACTTGGTTTGGGTGATGAGGCAAGTGGGCTTTGGGAATTGCCTGCCGATGCACCTGTTGGCATTGATTTGGTCGAATACCTCGATTTAGACGATATGATCATTGAGGTAGATTTAACCCCCAATCGTGGCGATTGCCTGAGTATTAGAGGGCTGGCACGTGAGGTAGGAGTGCTCAATAAGGTCGATGTCACCGTGCAGGATTGCTCTGCCGTTAAGGCAACTATTAGTGACGTTGTGAGTGTCAAGCTCAATGTACCTAAAGGGTGCGCGCGCTATGTCGGGCGAGTGATGCGAGATCTCAACATTGCTCAGCCAACTCCGCAATGGATGAAAGAAAGACTGCGTCGCAGTGGTGTTCGCTCTCTTGGGCCTGCTGTGGATGTTACTAACTACGTTCTGCTTGAATTAGGGCAGCCAATGCATGCTTTTGATCTTGATAAGATCGATGGCGGTATTGTGGTTAATATGGGCGCTAATCAATCGCTTAAGTTGCTGGATGATTCTGAGGTTATAGTCGATGTGGATACTCTAGTCATAGCTGATCATAAAAAGGTGCTGGCATTGGCCGGTATCATGGGTGGGTCCGAGTCGTCAGTGAGTGATCAGACAACAGACATACTTCTTGAGAGTGCCTGGTTCAATCCGTTGTCAATTGCAGGTAAAGCGCGACTCTACGGCAAACATACGGACTCCTCCCATCGTTTTGAGCGAGGTGTGGACCCGCAGTTACAGATTGCCGCAATGGAGCGAGCAACAGCGCTCATGCTTGAGATTTGTGGTGGTTCGGTCGGTCCACTAGTGGTTCAGGAGAGTGCCGAAAACTTGCCAGTAGCGGCTGAGATTACCCTTCGGGATGCACGTCTTGCACAGCAGTTGGGGTTAACCATCGCTGCCGATGAAGTGGATGATATATTGTCTAGGTTAGGATTGTCGTTAGTCAAACGCAGCTCAAACAGTGCCACCTGGCTTGCACCGAGTTGGCGTTTTGATTTGACCATAGAGCAAGATCTTGTTGAAGAGGTAGCTCGTGTTTATGGCTACAATAACTTACCTACCTCTACGCCCACCATGGCGTTAGATTTAGAGCCCAATCCAGAGTCTCAACAGCCGCCAGGCGTTTTCAGATCGCAGCTGATTAGTCGCGGCTATCAAGAAGTGATTACCTACAGCTTTGTGGATCCCGAGATTCAGGCTGTGGTTGATCCAGGCGTTACCCCAGTCTCGCT
>DCBC01000128.1 GCA_002313335.1 Porticoccaceae bacterium UBA1117 | reverse complement strand
ATAGCCCTGTTGATGGCCATTTGGACTGATAACCAGCGCCTGTAGCACCCGCAAGCGGTAATGCATTTTGACCGATCAAGGATTGCGGTTGATTCTGATCCGAAAACTCCACACCTGTATTGGTCGGTAAATGATCTTGAGGACGGTCAGTGGCCAATGCTTTTTGCAATGTACTAGACACAAAGCTATGAATACTACCGCTCTCTCTAAACCGCACTTCGTGTTTAGTAGGATGTACATTTACATCAACATCGCCAGGTAAAACCTCTAAAAATAGTACATACGCAGGGTGGCGTCCGTGATACAAGACATCCTGATAGGCTTGCCGTACGGCATGCGAAACTACTTTGTCACGAATAGATCGACCATTGACAAAAAAGTACTGTAAATCGGCCTGACTGCGCGAAAAGGTAGGCAATCCTATCCACCCCCACAAACGAATCCCAGTACGATCATTATCGACAAACAACGCCTGTTCCATAAACTGCGGCCCACACAGATCGGCAACCCGCTTTTCCTGCTCAGACTGACTGATGGCGGGCCGAAGACTGAACTGCACTTTTTGGTTATGCTTCAGACTAAAGGCAACATCCATACGACTTAGCGCGAGCTTTTTTAAACAGTCATCAATACGTTTATACTCAGTATTTTCAGTGCGTAAAAATTTACGACGCGCTGGGGTATTGAAAAATAAATCTCGTACCTCAACACTAGTTCCCTGTGGGTGCGCCGCCGGCTGGAGTTCTACCTCCATATCCCTACCCTCTGAAACAGCCTTCCATCCAGAGCCTTCTCCGCTATTGGAGGTCAACGCCAAACGTGAAACAGATGCGATACTTGCCAATGCCTCCCCACGGAAGCCGAGTGTGGACACAGCCTCTAGATCTTCTAGACCCAAAATTTTACTTGTTGCGTGTCGACTTAGTGCTAACGGAAGATCACTCTCCGAAATTCCGCAGCCATCATCGCGAACTCTGATTAGTTTCGTCCCACCCTGCTCCACCTCAACGTCTATGCGCTTGGCGCCCGCATCAAGACTATTCTCAGCCAGTTCTTTAAGCACCGAGGAAGGCCGCTCTACGACTTCTCCCGCGGCGATCTGATTAGCCAACTGGGGACTTAAAGTGTGTATTTTAGGCATTGATAAGAGCCTTTAAACATAAAATCATTCTGCTATCCATTCAGCGAGGAGGAATCGATATTTTTTGCCCTACTCTAATGGTGCTAGAGCGTAACTTATTATATCGCAGTATATTTTTAACTGAGGTGCCATGCTGCTGAGCAATTTCAGAAAGCGTATCACCCCTACCAATGACATAGATTTTAATCAGATCTTTAGCGCTATTGGCCAACAGAGTACCAACAGGAGGGTTATCCAAATAAAAACTTTTTAGGCCACTAACTACCGCCTCTGCCATTTTTTGCTGATAACCCTTGCTACTCAGCAAGCGAGCCTCTTTGGGGTTGGAGATAAAACCAGTCTCAATTAATAATGAGGGTATATCAGGTGACTTAAGGACTATAAAGCCTGCCTGTTCTACTTTTTTCTTATGCAACCTTGCGACACTAGACATATTTTGGAGTACGTAGCTGCCTGCATCAAGACTGCTTCTTAGCGTTTCATTCATAGACAGATCAAGCAAAACGCTTGCGAGCACATCATCTTTGTCATCCAGACTGAGATTGCTTGTCCCGCCAATTAAGTCAGCACGATTCTCCGTAGTCGCCAGATATCTCGCTGCCTCACTGGTAGCACCTCGAGTGGACAGGGCATAGACCGAGGCACCATTAGCACGAGGATCTGAAAATCCATCGGCATGAATGGAGATCAAAAAATCAGCCTGCTTTTGACGAGCAATCTCAGTACGTTTGCGTAAACCAACATAATAATCGCCAGTCCGCACTAAAACACCCTCGAAATAAGGGCTTTGATCGAGTAGCGCCTCAATTCGTTTGGCTATTTGCAGAACTACACGCTTTTCACGCAAGCGATTAGGACCTGACGCTCCAGGGTCCTCTCCGCCATGACCTGCATCTAAGGCTACAATGATTTTACGATCATTACGCTCAATCATTTTTTCGACGGTTTTACTGACATTCTGTTTTTTGTCATACAGGTCGACCACCAAACGGTCTCCGTACTGCTCGTTTGACGGCAGAGTAAAGCTTTTTGGACTGACCCTAGACCTCAGATCAAGAACAATTCGTAAATCCGTTTTATTCCGCTGCGCATGACGAATATTCACTATCGGTGTTTGACTCAAATCAAGGGCTTTAAAACTTGTTGCCAATGTAACCTTGTCAATGTCGATAACCAATCGATTAGGATTCTCAAGGGCTATCAACTGATGCTTTACAGTGCCACTTAAATCAATGACCAATCGAGTACTCTCAGGTGATCGCCAGATACGCACCGACTCGACATCGGTGCTTTGTGCAACTATAGGCAACATTAAAATGATTAAGGTCAAAAGGCTGAACAAATATCTCTTGCCATAATCCGTCAATTTTTGGCATATGAATCTCAATAGATTCTCCCAATGCACCGGCTAATAGTTACTGACGATAAGTTATTTTGTGAAGTACCGCCAGCATGTCTCTACCCTTATCAGTTTCTGCGGACACGCTAACCTGACGACCGCTCCTAAGATGCTCAATTTCGATACCCATGTCTTTACCGGCTAAATAGCCATATCCACGCTCAGGCCACTCTATTAGGCTCAAAGACGCCTGAGCAAGGTAATCAGTAAACCCTATATAATCAAGTTCCTGAGGATCATTCACACGGTATAAATCAAAGTGATACACACTGCCAATGTCTAATTGATAAGGCTCTACAATAGTATAAGTAGGACTCTTTACCGCACCAGAGTGCCCTAATCTGTTCAATATGCCGCGACTAAGTGTCGTCTTACCTGCACCGAGATCACCGTTCAACGTTATAACAGCGCCCATCAACAGTGTCTCGGCAATTTTACCACCAAACTCTACCATGGCCTCCTCATCGTTTATGATAAAAATAGACTCATTTGCGGGCGATAGCTCATTCATTCTGTAAGGGAAGTGCTTTGATTGAGTATAGCTCGAACAAATGTCAGAATATCAGAGGCGACGAGTCCTCTATGACCAAACTCCTCAATCGCCAAATCTGCTGCTTTAGAATGAAGACAACAACCAAGCTCTGTTGCCGTAAATAAATCCATTCCTTGAGCGATCAGACCGCCGATAATACCACTTAAAATATCGCCCATACCGGCTGTCGCCATAGCAGGATTACCATAAGGGCATATTTGAATGGGTCGAGTCTGGTCTCCATATATAAGAGTCCCAGCACCTTTTAACAGTATTACTGCATTGTATTTTTGTTGTAGCTTGCGCACTGCTGCAAAGCGATCTATCTCGATTTCAGCAACACTAATTCCTAAAAGTCGTGCAGCCTCCCCTGGATGCGGTGTCATCACCCATGATCGGTTTGCAACATCAGTCACCACTCGACCATCGGCAATAATATTTAATGCATCAGCATCCACTACCATAGGTAAATCCTTGGACATCGCTTTTTGTAACATCTGCTCGGACCAAGATGATCGACCAAGACCCGGTCCCACCACCAATACTGTAGGTCGATCAAGTAATGGTTCTAGCTCCTGACCAGAGACTACGCCACACGCCATTATTTCAGGCTGCCGGACCAAACTTGCTGACACATGCTCAGGCCTAGTAGCGTGACTGGCAAGTCCAGCACCGACTTGCAGGCACGATTGAGCAGCGAGCAGCGAAGCACCCCCGGTCCCGTGATCTCCACCAATAACCATACAGTGGCCACGCTGACTTTTGTGCACATCGGCCTCTGACTCTGGCAAGTATTCGATCAGGTCATCCACTGACATTAACTCAGCAGAAGGCGATCTTTGGTGAAGAATCTCGTCTGCAATATCTAAAGAGTCATAGACTACATCGCCACAAAGTGCTGTCCCGCGGCCAGTAAATAAGCCCTGCTTGGGTGCAACAAACGTAACAGTAATATCTGCCTTTACCGCAACTTCTTGCACAGCACCTGTATCACTGGCTAATCCTGAGGGTATATCCACCGCCAAAACGGGCAATAAAGAACTATTGATACACTCAATAGCTGTCGCAAATTCATCACTAAGATCACCCGTAAAGCCGGTACCAATTAAACTATCAACGATAACACCCTCAGATAAATTACATCCAGCATCAAAGGGCTCAAATTTAACGTTAGCATCAATACACTGCTGTCGCGCCCGTTTAGTCTCATCAGACATACGCGCAGGATTACCCAACTCATAAATTCGTACCGAAATCTTCTCATGGGCGGCTAAAGAAGCGATAATGTAGCCGTCACCTCCGTTATTACCCGCACCACAAAAAACATGGATACAATTAGGTCGACCAAAGTTTTCTAACAATTCGGCAAAAGCGCCGTCCCCAGCTCTACGCATTAGCTCAAAAGGGCTAACATCACCTTTTTGGCACGCTAATTGATCGAGTTCACCGACGGTTTTAGCATCAAATAAGGCTTGTTGAATAAGATAGTGCGACATGAACGAGATATCCCAGTAAAATTAGGAAGATTATAAGCCAGAATAGCTATGAAACTATGCAACAAATTGAAGTAGAAGCTCAGAAACTAGAAAAATTAGCCCATAAGATCAAATCTTGGGGTGCTTCTTTTGGTTTTCAGCAGGTATCTATCGTCGAACCAGATTTGACAGAGGCATCCGAGCGCTT
>DCBC01000148.1 GCA_002313335.1 Porticoccaceae bacterium UBA1117 | reverse complement strand
CTCATGAGATATAGTCTGAAATCGAATAGACTCTGATAAATGGGCTAGCATGAGATCTTCGTCGAGAGAGTAGTCAACCGTCTTTTGCAGACTGGTTGTCTCTGGCGTATGAAGGAGCGCTCTAATCACTATAATAATCAGTAGTACGATAGCACCTAGTGCTATAACTTTAAAAATTCGTTTCACAATCCGCGCTCTCTATGACCCATCACTTATAACTTCATAATAATAAAAAATTAGTCCAGGCAGTAGGCCAAAGCGACTTATTTCTGTGCACGAACGGTAGAGCTGCATAAGCATTCGACTTAGTTTACTGAGTAACCAGACTAGTCTAACTCTTCAATCCATGTCATCTGAATCGCTTCGAGTATTTTCTCACCACACCGCTCAGGGTCATCAGAAAAACTTTCAAGCGCCATTACCCAATTTCGTAAATCTACGAAATTAACATATTGCGGGTCAACATCGGGATGACTTTCCATTAATTCTATGGCGATATCATTTACATCGGTCCACTTAAGCATTGTCCCTACCTCATATTCACGTGCCCTGAAATTAGGCATCTATTCATTCTTATTATGGATTAAATCGATCAATAAAGTCGCTAAATCCACGAATAAAGTATGGTCTTGGAGTTTCCATAAACGCAGCATGATCACCCCCGGCAACCACCAACCAGCTTTTATTAGCCGTTTTTAATCGAGAAAATAGTTTAGCTTGAAACGCGGTTGGTGCATAAGGATCAAACTCCCCCTGCATTAGTAGCACTGGAACATCGATTCGGCTGGGGTCAATGGAATAAAATTCATGCTCATTACGCCAATCAACCCTCACTGGGTCAGCCTCTAAAGCGGCCTCGACGTAGCCGTCGATAGCCCGCTGACTTATGGATCCCGGAACTATAAAGTCACTTGCAGCGGCTTCAGCTGTATTTATACGTCTCTCTAGAGACTTATCTTTAGGGTCTTTAACAGCGACATGATCCAAATCCAGCCAAAAACCAAACAGCGTTAAACTGGCTATGTTGCTCGAATCAGTCTGCGCGGCCAACAACGAAATCACTGAACCATTAGACCAGCCAAATACATGAATTGGGGTATTTTGATGTTGCTGAGAGATCCAGCGAGTGACGTTGATTACATCAGCAGCAGCCTTAGTCGGCGAAAGCCATTGAGAACCATCTCTTGGCGTCGCACCGTAACCACGTAAATCTACCGCATAAGAACCATAGCCTTGTTCCAGCATTCCATCCATAAGAGATAGGTCTTCGCCATCGACTTGCAAATCAAAATCTGGAAGAGCACTCCACGTTCTGCCGTGGACAAACAGGATGATACCTTTTGGCTCATTATGAGTTTTCTCCCATAACGCAATGGGGTGGCCATCGGACAAAACTGAGTGTTTTTTGAGGGTAACACGAGATTTAGCGTCATCAGAATCGTAGACAACCGTATCTATAGAAGCAACACAGGAGGCACAGACTAAACATAAAAAGGTCAGGTAAATGCGTTGACGGAGTTTTGCTTGAATTATGCTTAACTGTTGCATTGCCATATCCCTTTAGTGTCGTTCTGACACCATGTTAATAGTGTACATAGGTATTTCAACAACCAGATCTTGGTCTTCAACAATAACCTGACAACTTAGCCTAGAGTCAGGGTCGACACCCCATGCCTTATCAAGGAAATCTTCCTCTAAGTCGTCCGCCTCAGGCAAAGAATCAAACCCTTCACGAACGAACACGTGACAAGTTGTGCATGCACATGACATTTCACAGGCATGTTCAATATCCAACCCACTACGCAACGCAGCATCACACACTGACTCGCCCTTCTTGGCTTCAACGACTGCGCCCTCTGGGCAAATTTCTTTATGAGGTAAAAAAACGATTCGAGCCATTATTTATTAATTCCTGTTTCCATAAAGGTTGCGCTAACCGCGCTCAATTTCATCAAGAGTTTGCCCTTGTAAGGCTCTCTTAATCGACGCATCCATCCGCCGAGCCGCAAAGCTTTCACTCATCTTTCCGACCGCTTCAATTTGTCGTGCCAAGACACGATGTTCTGATGTGTCTTGCCGTACTTGCTGTAATTCTTCAACGGCACGCTGCAAACACTGTACTTCGTCCTCTTCAAGCAGCTCGGCTGCATCTTTCAGCAGAGCGGCGAGTAAGTCTTCGGCCATTCGGTCTGCTTCTACTTGCTGTTCGCGCAAAGCTCTTGCCTGCATGTCATCACGTGCATAACTGAATGAATCTTGTAGCATCTGAGTAATCTCATCCTCGGCCAGACCATAAGATGGTTTAACCTCTATCCGAGATTCTACATTACTGGTGAGTTCACGCGCGGTGACATTCAGTAAACCATCAGCATCAACCTGATAGGTAACTCGTATTTTTGCTGCGCCAGCAACCATGGGTGGAATACCACGCAACTCAAATCTGGTGAGAGAGCGGCAGTCATCTACCAACTCTCGCTCACCTTGTAATACGTGAATTACCATAGCCGTTTGACCATCTTTAAATGTGGTAAATTCCTGCGCCTTAGCTACGGGGATAGTGGTGTTGCGATGGATGATTTTTTCAGTCAAACCACCCATAGTCTCTATTCCAAGAGATAGAGGAATAACATCTAGCAGTAACATCTCATCGCCAGATTTGTTGCCCACAAGAATATCGGCCTGAACGGCAGCACCCATAGCAACGACGCGGTCAGGATCAAGATTACACATAGGCTGCATACCGAAAAAACTGGCTACTTTCTCTCTTACCAACACAGCTCTTGTTGACCCACCAACCAACACAACGCTATCAATCTGATCGAGGCTTACGTCGGCATCTCGTAATGCCCGTCGACATGACCGTATCGTTTTCGTCACTAGGCCGTCGATCAAATCGTTCATCACTTGTCGAGACAACACACCATGCCAGTCTAAGATTTCTATTTCTACCTGCTCTGACTCAGTGAGTTCCTCTTTAGCCGCCCGCGCGGTCTCTAAAAGAATTCTTTGTTCCATCGGATTTAATGACGTGGCCATACCAATTTCGACTCGCAACCATTGGGCAATGGCATGATCAAAATCATCTCCGCCGAGCGCTGAGTCACCGCCGGTGGCAAGAACTTCAAATACTCCTCGGGAAAGACGTAAAATACTGATATCAAAAGTGCCGCCACCCAAATCATAGACGGCTATTACACCCTCAGCCCCCTCATCTAAACCATAAGCGATAGCAGCAGCAGTAGGTTCATTGAGCAGCCGTAGGACCTTAATGCCAGCAAGAGTGGCTGCATCCTTTGTTGCCTGACGCTGAGCTTCATCAAAATAGGCAGGGACCGTGATCACTGCGCCATCAATCATGGTATCCAGGGATTCTTCAGCACGAAATACTAGGGCCCTGAGTATTTCGGCGGATACTTGAATGGGGCTAACTGGACCACTTACGGTATTGATCTTTGGCATACCGCCATCAACATCAATAAAATCATAGGGTAGTTGGTCGCCAAGCGTCACTAAGTCACTCACTCCACGGCCCAATAATCGCTTCACAGAAGAAATAGTATTCAGTGGATCGCTAATATTGAAGTCCATTGCCTCGTAACCTAAGGCGGTAGCACCCTGCTCAGAGTAATGCACAACAGACGGCAGTAAATGGCGATTTTGACTATCCGCCAAGGTTTCAGGCATACCGCTACGCACCGCAGAGACTAGCGAATTAGTGGTGCCCAAGTCAATCCCGACAGCATGTTTCCGCTGGTGGGGCTGAGGGGATTGCCCCGGCTCTGAAATTTGCAAAAGAACCATTAGTTAAGCATCGTCCATTTCATCTTCAATATGATCTATCTCGGTCAATAATTTGGAAAAAAATTGCATTTTTGCGACTGTATTAAAAGCGAGGTCCAGCGCGTTTTTGGAAAAAAAATCCTGAAACTCACGCTGAAGTTCCATATAAGTTTGCTCTATTTCAGCTTTCAGGCGATCTAATTCAACCCATGGATCCTGTGTTTTAGAAATCCCTGACAGTGACTCGCGAAGCTCTATCTGCTGCATTAGAAAATTAGTGTCCGTGGTTATATGCGCCTCCTGACTAGCATCAACACTATTTAGCTCAAGAAGATACTGCGCTCGCTTTAAAGGCGACTTTAAGGTGTCGAAGGCTTGATTGATCAACGATGCAGATTGCACCGCGAGACGCTTTTCAACATCTGTTTTTGTAGCGTAACGATCGGGATGAAATTCTTGTTGGAGCGCACGATAACGAATACCAAGACCACCAATATCTATATCCCAGGCTATGGGAATAGAAAAAATCTCGAAGAAATTACTAGAAAAGTTCAATGGGCCATCACTCTGACTAATTTACATTGACAGGTAGGTTAGTTAAACGTGGAAGCTCTCTCCGCAACCACATTCATCCTTCACATTGGGATTCCTAAACTCAAACCCCTCATTTAATCCCTCTTTGACATAGTCCAACTCAGTACCATCAAGGTATAGTAAACTCTTCGGATCAATCACTAATTTGACATCACCACATTCGAAAACTTCATCCCCGGCAGCCGCATCATCGACAAATTCCAAGACATAAGACAGGCCAGAGCACCCAGTTGTCCGAACACCGAGACGCACACCAAGTCCCTTAGAGCGATGTTCTAGATGCTTACTTACGTGCAGCTGGGCAGCTGCTGTCATTGTTATACTCATGAGAAATATTAACTCCCCTGCTTTGCTCTTACATCACGAACGGCGGTTTTAATCGCATCTTCCGCCAACACAGAGCAGTGAATCTTTACGGGTGGCAACGCCAACTCTTCCGCAATTTCAGTGTTTTTAATCTTCTCTGCATCATCTAAATGTTTACCCTTGACCCATTCGGTCAACAGTGAGCTTGATGCAATTGCTGAACCACATCCGTAGGTCTTAAATTTAGCATCTTCGATAATCCCTTGATCATTGACCCTGATCTGAAGACGCATAACGTCCCCACATGCGGGTGCTCCAACCATGCCAGTACCAACATTTTTAGAATTCTCGTCAAGCTGCCCAACGTTTCTAGGGTTTTCATAATGATCTAAAACTTTTTCACTGTAAGCCACAATAATGACTCCTATTAATTAAACTAAATCGATGGCTCTAAATCTGCGAGCCCTTAGTGTGCCGACCATTGTACCGTACTTAGATCAACACCGGCTTTAAACATGTCCCAAAGCGGAGAAAGTAAGCGTAACTTCTCTACTGCCACCCGTACTTGTGCGATAGCCGCATCAATATCACCTTCAGTCGTATAGCGCCCAATACTAAATCGGATCGAGCTATGTGCCATCTCATCGTTAAGCCCGAGCGCTCTCAGAACATAGGATGGTTCCAGACTGGCAGACGTGCATGCAGACCCTGATGAAACTGCTAAGTCACGAAGCGACATCATCAATGATTCTCCTTCAACAAAAGCAAAACTGATGTTCACAATACCCGGTACATGCTGATGCTCTGAACCATTTAGATACACCTCATCCATGTCAGTGACACCTTCCCAAAGGCGGGTTCGCAATGCCTCTATACGTACATTCTCAGCGGCTAATGTTTCAAAGCCAATTTTAAACGCATGACCCATTCCAACAATCTGGTGAGTTGGCAACGTACCTGATCGCATGCCTCGCTCGTGCCCTCCGCCGTGCATTTGCGCTTCAATTCTAACGCGTGGCT
>DCBC01000060.1 GCA_002313335.1 Porticoccaceae bacterium UBA1117 | reverse complement strand
ATGCAGTGGCCTGTAGAAACGCCAATTACGGGAGTCGGGAAAGACATCATTCGACGTGCCATTTTTGAGCCGCGAGACGTCAATAATATTGCTTGCTCTGGGCCTTTAGCTATTTCCTTAAGGTCAAAGCCACCTGAAAAAAGACCATCACGACCTGTTAGAACTACTATTGCCTTAGATGCTTCAGCTTTATCAAAAGCTTCACTCAGTTCATCCCACATGTCATGAGAAAGCGCATTGGCTTTGCCATCATCCATACTGATAGTGGCGACACCATCTTCGTAGCTATAAGTTACATTATTACTCATGGAAACTCCGTTATTATGGGACTCTGATCGTCAAATTTGTTATGCGAAAGAAGATTAAAGCAAGAGTATGTCAGCTGTCAAACAGAAGGGTTAAATATGCTAGTGATATTTTAAGAGCTTCAATCTATCCGATCTATTTTGGGCTTGCACAGCTTGTTCATGCTTGCGATACTCCCTAGAAATAATAAGCCAAGGAAATTTGTCAATGCCAGATGCTAAGCAAATCATCACTTATTCTATGATCGTTTTTTGGATAGCATTCGCCTTTAACGAACTAAGTCCGTTCGGCGGAAATGTGGGTTTATTTCTACATTGGGCGGGGTTAGTGATATTAGTAGTGCATGTTGTTGAGTTAGCGGTAGTGTATAAAAAACTAAAAGCAATAAATCATGGAAGCGCTAAAGATATCATTAGTGTCTTAGCCTTTGGGATTCTTTTCTGGAAGCCACTACTGAGTAAGTAAAGATCATCACTGGAAAATGGTGCAGGATTAGTCGATATACCACTGCACCTTTTTTACTCGCATCATTAGAGTAATTGCATAGCCATAGAAATAAGGCAGCCGATAGACGCCAGCCAAAGTGCGGTGCGCAAATATATGATGCCGAGGACATAGCTGACTAGATAGGCCGCTCTGAGCGCCAGCCATGCAGTTGCGATTGTCGTTAAATCCACATCCATATGCAGAGACAATAAACAGAGTGCTAAAAACGCAGGTAAGCTCTCTTGGTAGTTTGTTGCTGCTCGTACGACTCGATCATAGATTGGTGAGGTATTAACTGTACCATCTCTGTTTGAGAGGAGAAATGTTAGGTTTTTTACGTTTAGACAGGCCGGTATAATCCAAAACTGAAAAAGAGCTAAGGTAAGCGCATAAATTATTAACGTAGCCATGGGGTTAAATCCTTTTTGTATTTGTGGCCTTGACGTTACCAGAGCGCTGACTTCATCACAACGGTGTTGTTTGATTGCGTGAGAAGACTAGTCTGCGCATCACTTTCTCCTCAATTCACAACCCTATTTTTTGTGTAGTTCTAAGCGGGCTATCTGTCGTTTATAACCTGCCATCTACTCGGGGTTTTGAGAGCGCCACATTTTTATTAGGCGGATTTGTTTCGCACTTTCTGTTTCCTTGCTTATAGGTGTGTTGGTCGATAAAGTGAGTTGCAGGTATCGTACCAAGAGATAGCGATCTCTGTACTTGACCGCCGCATATTTTAACATTATCAAAGCATAAATAATTGGAGATTAGTATGAAGACACGCGCAGCCGTTGCTTTCGGAGCAGGTAAACCTTTAGAAATAGTCGAAGTAGATCTTGAGGGCCCAAGAGCCGGTGAGGTTTTGGTTGAGATGAAAGCAACAGGTGTTTGCCATACAGATGCGTTCACTCTTTCCGGAGATGACCCCGAGGGTGCTTTTCCGGCTATTTTGGGGCACGAGGGTGCAGGCGTCGTAGTTGAGGTCGGTCCAGGGGTTAAAACGTTAAAGCCCGGCGATCATGTGATACCACTGTATACCGCTGAGTGTCGAGAATGCGATTTTTGCCTTAACCCTAAAACCAACTTATGCCAAGCAGTCAGGGCAACTCAGGGGCGGGGGGTTATGCCTGACGGAACTAGCCGTTTCTCTTTTGAGGGAAAACCAATACTGCACTATATGGGCTGCTCTACATTTTCTAATTATTCTGTGTTACCAGAAATTTCACTGGCAAAAGTTAGAAAAGATGCTCCTTTTGATAAAATTTGCTACATCGGGTGCGGTGTCACAACAGGAATCGGAGCTGTTGCTTTTACTATGAAGGTTGAGGCGGGTTCAACAGTAGCTGTATTTGGTTTGGGGGGTATTGGTCTTAATGTTATTCAGGGTGCCAAAATGGTTGGTGCTACACGTATTATCGGCATTGACTTAAACCCCTCTCGTATTCCATTAGCCACTCAGTTCGGAATGACCGATTTTATTAATCCCAGTGAGGTAGAGAATTTGGTTGATCACATCGTTGATATGACTGGAGGCGGGGTTGACTATAGTTTTGAATGTATTGGTAATGTCGATGTTATGCGCCAAGCATTGGAATGTTGTCATAAAGGCTGGGGTGAGAGTTGTATTGTCGGTGTTGCCGGAGCAGGTAAAGAGATTGCGACACGACCCTTTCAGCTAGTGACAGGGCGATCCTGGCGTGGAACAGCCTTTGGCGGTGCTCGTGGACGGACAGATGTCCCGAGGATTGTTGACTGGTATATGGATGGGAAAATTAATATCGACGACCTCATTACTCACAAGATGCCACTTGAGGATATCAACAAAGCATTTGATTTAATGCATGCGGGCAAGAGTATTCGTTCTGTGGTGGAGTTTTAAAAGATGGCTGATGGTACTCTAGAGAAAATTGGCTTTAATTTGAGTTTTGGTGGCTCGCAGCTACGTTATCGGCATCGCTCCGAAGTGCTAGATTGTGATATGAACTTCTCTATTTATTTGCCGCCTCAGGCAAATGTTGCGCCGGTACCCGTGCTCTATTGGCTCTCAGGCTTAACCTGTACTGACGAAAACTTTGTTAATAAAGCAGGTGCGCAGCGCTATGCCGCAGAAAATGGCATAGCCATTGTGTGCCCAGATACAAGCCCTCGCGGTGAAGCGGTGGCTGATGACTCTGAAGGTGCGTATGATTTTGGTTTGGGGGCGGGGTTTTATGTCAATGCAACGGCAACACCCTGGGCGCAAAACTATCGTATGTATGACTATGTTGTGGATGAATTACCCGCGTTAGTCAATAGTATGTTTCCAGTGGATGGAGACAAAATGTCTATTTCAGGCCATTCAATGGGCGGGCACGGGGCCTTGACTATTGCACTTAAAAATTCGACAAGATACCAATCGGTATCCGCATTCGCTCCAATCTGCTCGCCGATTAACTGCCTGTGGGGTCAAAAGGCATTGTCCGGCTATTTGGGTAGTAGACCGACGGATGAGTCTGATAGTTGGTCGCAGTACGATACTGTAGAGTTAGTTAAGTCTGCAGATTCGGAGTTAAAGGTATCGATGCCAGTGCTGATTGATCAGGGCGAAGCAGATAACTTTTTGGTTGAGCAACTGAACACGCAGCTATTAATTGATACTGCAAAACAAGCCAATTTCCCAATGCAAGTTCGTTTTCAGCCAGGTTATGATCATAGTTACTTTTTTATTGCTACATTAATAGAGGAGCACATTGTTTTTCATGCTAAGTTTTTACAGTAAAGAAGCAGTCCTTATTAGGTAAGTAAGAGTCGCTTAGGTGCGGTAAATAGTAGGGATAATAGTGATAGAATTCGCGCAAAATTCAAGATCAAAATTCAAAGTTTTGGCTTTGAAAGTAAGGCATCAAAACAGAATGCCGAATAATGAGAGAGTCATAGAATTCTCACCGTAATAAGGTACAACTATGTTGGAAAAAAACAGTAATGTTGACCAACTCATAGAGCAGTTCAAAACGCTGCCAGGTGGTCTATTGCCTCTGCTTCATGCAGTTAAGCACGCTGTGGGGTATGTTCCAGACTCCGCTGTAGAACCGATTTCCAAAGCACTCAATCTGTCGCGCGCGGAAGTGCACGGAGTGATTAGTTTCTATCACGATTTTAATACCCATCCAGTTGGACGTCATACCGTCCAAATTTGTCGGGCCGAGGCTTGCCAATCTATGGGCTCAAGAGACCTTGAGGCTCATGCAAAACAATGCTTAGGGATTGACTATGGTGAGACCACACCTGATGGTCTTGTCACCCTAGAACCGGTTTATTGTCTGGGAAATTGTGCTTGTTCGCCGTCAATTCGTGTCAATGATGATATTCACGCGCGTGTTGATTCATCTCGTTTTGATGAATTGATAGCAGAATTTACGCTCCCTAGCGCTGAAGTTTCCGGAGTTAGCTCATGAGTATTCAGGTGTTTATTCCTCAAGATACGACCGCTTTGGCGCTCGGAGCTGAAAAAGTGGCCTCTTCGCTTTTACAGGGCGCGCAGACGCTGGGTTTAGATGTTGAGATTACTCGAAATGGGTCTCGTGGTATGTTTTGGCTCGAGCCTCTGATGGAAGTAGAGACAGAAAGCGGTCGAATCGGCTTTGGGCCGGTCAAGTTATCAGATGTTGAGTCGATTTTGAGCATGCTTAACTCCGGTTCGGTTGGAACGGCATCTATAAAGCATCCACTTTACCTGGGTGAGGTTAGTGAAATTGAATATCTAGCAAAACAACAACGGTTGACCTTTAAGCGGTCAGGTGTCGCTGATCCTACATGTATTGAAAGCTATCAACGCTTAGATGGCTTTTCAGGATTAGCTAAAGCGCTTTCCATGAGTGGACAAGATGTTGTTGATGAACTCAAAAATTCGGGCCTACGTGGCCGCGGTGGCGCAGCTTTTCCAGCAGGAATTAAATGGCAGACCGTTTTAGACACCCCTGGAGAACAAAAATACATCGTCTGTAACGCAGATGAGGGCGATTCAGGAACCTTCGCAGATCGTTTGTTGATGGAGTCAGATCCCTATCAGTTGATTGAAGGGATGACTATTGCAGGTTTAGCCGTTGGTGCCAATCAAGGCTATATTTATTTGCGGTCTGAATACCCAGTGGCTCACAAACTTCTAAACCTTACGATTGAGCGAGCGACTAAAGCAGGTTTCCTGGGTGCTAATGTTTGCAATTCAGGCAAAGACTTTTTCTTAGAAGTGCGGCTGGGTGCCGGCGCCTATATATGTGGTGAAGAGACATCATTATTGGAGAGTTTAGAAGGCAAGCGCGGCATGGTTAGGGCAAAACCACCATTACCCGCAATCGAAGGACTTTTTGGCAAGCCCACGGTGGTCAATAACGTATTAACCTTGGGCGCGGTGGCAAGCATCCTTGAGCAGGGTTCTGATACCTACAAAAATTTTGGTATGGGTCGCTCCAGAGGAACATTAGCGGTCCAATTAGCGGGTAATGTCAAAAGAGGCGGGCTTATCGAGCTTGCGTTCGGCGTTACTCTGCGTGAAGTTGTGGATGATTTTGGTAATGGAACATTTAGTGGCCGACCTATTCGGGCGATCCAGATGGGGGGTCCATTAGGCGCGTTCTTACCGGAATCTCAGTGGGATACGCCGCTTGACTATGAAGCCTTTGCGGCCATTAAAGCCATGATTGGTCATGGTGGTATAGTGGTATTTGACGACACAGTGGATATGGCCGCCCAAGCGCGCTTTGCGATGGAGTTTTGTGTGATTGAATCCTGTGGTAAGTGTACGCCTTGCCGAATTGGCTCTACCCGAGGCGTAGAAGTTATTGACCGCATTGTGGCGAATGAAGACCGTGATAATAATTTAATTTTACTCCATGACCTCTGTGACACTATGGAGCTTGGATCGTTGTGCGCGATGGGCGGAATGACACCATTCCCTGTCCGCAGTGCATTGACTTACTTTGAAGAAGACTTCGGTATTAGCAGCCGTAGGGATCACTAATATGTTGGAATTTTACGAACCTCAAGCAGATTTTGGTACCCCGCAGAGTGACAGCCAAACGATGGTGACACTCTCTATAGATGGCGTTCAGGTCACTGTGCCTGAGGGGTCGTCAGTTATGCGTGCGGCATCAGAGAGGGGTATTAAGATCCCAAGACTGTGTGCTACTGATTCATTAAAGTCCTTTGGTTCTTGCCGAATTTGTTTGGTCGAAATAGAGGGTCGGCGAGGTTTTCCGGCATCTTGTACGACGACAGTCGAAGCAGGTATGCAAGTTAACACCCAGTCAGATGAGATAGGTAAGCTGCGCCGCAATGTGATGGAACTCTATATATCAGATCATCCGCTTGATTGTCTGACGTGTCCGACTAATGGTGATTGTGAGCTGCAAGATACTGCAGGTGAAGTAGGCTTAAGGTCAGTGCGTTATGGTTTTGAGGGTGAAAACCATTTGGTCGCTGAGAAAGACGAATCAAATCCCTATTTCACCTTCGATCCGTCTAAATGTATCGTCTGTTCTCGTTGCGTTCGTGCCTGTGAAGAGACTCAAGGTACCTTCGCATTAACCATCGATGGCCGGGGCTTTGGCTCTAAGGTCAGTGCTGGGCAGGCCGAAAGCTTCATGGACTCTGACTGCGTGTCCTGTGGTGCCTGTGTGGATGCTTGCCCGACGGCAACACTCACCGAAAAAAGTATTATCGACGCAGGTAAGCCCGAACATTCCGTGGTTACCACCTGCGCCTATTGCGGAGTCGGCTGTTCGTTTAAAGCCGAAATGAAAGGCAATGAAGTAGTGCGTATGACGCCCTACAAAGACGGCAAAGCGAATGAGGGCCACGCTTGTGTAAAGGGTCGTTTTGCGTTTGGTTATACGACCCACAAAGACCGTATTACCGTACCAATGATTCGAGACAGTATTGATGATCCATGGCAGGAAGTGTCCTGGGATGAAGCAGTATCCTATACCGCTAAACGCTTTAAGGATATTCAGGCGAAGTATGGACGTACCAGTATTGGTGCGATTTCGTCCTCACGTTGTACTAATGAAGAAGTATATCTGGTTCAAAAAATGGTAAGAACCGGGTTTGGTAACAACAACATTGATACCTGTGCACGTGTTTGCCATTCACCGACTGGATTTGGTTTAAAAACGACCCTCGGTGAGTCAGCGGGCACACAAACATTTGCGTCAGTGGCCAAGGCAGATGTCGTTATTGTTATGGGCGCTAACCCAACTGAAGCGCATCCAGTATTTGGTTCACGTTTGAAACGTCGGCTACGTGAAGGTGCAAAATTGATTGTTATTGATCCGCGTCAAATTGAGCTAGTGAGTGCGCCACATGTTATTGCTGACTATCATTTACCGGTTCGTCCAGGTACCAATGTGACCGTACTAAATGCGCTGGCACACGTAATTGTGAACGAGAATCTTCAAGCGCATGATTACATTGCCGAGCGGTGTGACACAAAAGAGTTTAATAAGTGGATTACGTTTATTAGTGATGAACGCCATTCACCGGAAAATACCGAGCAATTTAGCGGCGTTCCAGCTGCGGATCTGCGTGGTGC
>DCBC01000163.1 GCA_002313335.1 Porticoccaceae bacterium UBA1117 | reverse complement strand
GTACTGCCCGGAATATTACCGCCAATCATCAATACCACGCCGAATTCGCCGAGCGTATGCGCGAACCCTAATACACTTGCAGTAATAAACCCTGGCTTAGCCATGGGGACGACGATGGTGAAAAACCGGTCGAGTGGAGATGCCCTGAGTGTTGCAGCTACCTCTAAAGGTCTGTTGCCAATAGACGCAAAAGCATTTTGCAGTGGCTGCACAACAAAAGGCATGGAATAAAAGACTGAACCAATCACCAGCCCGGTAAATGTAAAGGCCAGTGGCGCGCCACCAAGCATACTAACCAGGCCACCAATCGGGCCATTAGGACCCAATGAAATTAGTAAATAAAAGCCTAACACCGTGGGAGGTAAAATAAGCGGTAGGGCGATAACAGCTTCAATGACATATTTAAAACGCCACTGGCTCTGAGACAACCACCACGCCAGAGGTGTACCAATAATTAATAATACCAGCGTACTCACGGACGCCAGCTTAAGGGTCACGAAAAGCGCGGTTAAATCCTGTTCACTAAGAATCATGGTAAATCATAGCCGTAATTTTGAATAATCTGTCGAGCTAGGGGGCCTTCTAAAAACCTTAAAAAGTCCTTCGAAGCTTTTTTGTCGTTTAATAATACGGCTTGTTGGTCAATCGGGCTATATAGAGATTGAGGCGGTATCCAAAAGGACCCGCGCA
Organism: Porticoccaceae bacterium UBA1117; assembly: GCA_002313335.1. Classification (GTDB taxonomy): domain Bacteria; phylum Pseudomonadota; class Gammaproteobacteria; order Pseudomonadales; family Porticoccaceae; genus HTCC2207. The sequence goes on along the minus strand of DCBC01000163.1, from coordinate 2,683 downwards.
CTGCGCTCTCAGGATTAAATACTTGTGAGTAAGCAATAAAGCCTAACTCAGCGTTACCACTGTGCACAAATTGGAAGGCTTGGGCGATATTTTCCCCTCGAACTAACTTAGTTTGCAGTGAGAGCCATACATTAAGGTTTGTCATCACTTGCTGTGCAGCTATGCCATAGGGAGATAATTTAGGGTTGGCTATAGCCAGGTGACGAATATCTTGGTGGTTCAATAAACTCTCTTTAATCCTTTGAGTCTCAGGCTTAGAGGTCCAAAGGACTAGCTTTCCTCTTGCATAGGTAATACGACTATTACTTTGAGCCACACCTTGCTGTTCTAGGATTGTCGGCCGTAATGCGTCGGCGGCGAGAAACACATCAAAAGGTGCACCATTTATTATCTGCGCATAGTGTTTACCTGTAGAGCCAAATGAAAGGACCACTTGATGACCCGAGATAGTCTCAAACTTGGCCGTAATCGCTTTCATTGCGATTGAAAAGTTACTGGCGACAGCCACTCTAATTTCATCCGACAGTATGCTTGTACTGCCGCTCCAGAGAGCCAAAATGAGCGTTAAATTAATAGCTATTTGTTTGATGGCACAAGAATCCATTGCAAAGGTGAGTGAGCAGCTATGCTACTGCTTGGGCTGCTGTGCTGCAAGCCATGGCAATATGCGATTAAATTAGCCAAAGAGCCAAGTGTGCAGTAAGCGCCCCGGGCATCAGTGTGAAGCTACCCGCCAAGACTAGTGCGCCAATATACAGATAGGTGAATTGCATATAGCTCAAGGTAAATCCTTTTAGGCTGTTCTATTTTGTGGGTATTCTGGCACCATCAGGGGTTCGATTTCCCCACGGAGAAGACTGCTCAAATGTTGATATATACAAACTCTCTACTTTTTCTCTAGCCCAGAGAGTCCGACGTAAAAACTTTAGCGATGACTTCACCGAAGGGTTGCTCTTGAAGCAGTTGATGTTAATACGCTGCGCAAGACCGTCCCAACCATGATGGTCCGCGAGTCGCTGGACCACCATTTCTAGAGTGATGCCATGTAATGGGTTGTTAGGTTGTTTTTCAGTCATCATGCACTATAGCACTCCTATCAGGCAGTGACTCCAGATAGGTTTCATAATGCGCTACAACTTCATCAGGCGCCTCAACTTGGGGGTAGTGGCCGATTAAAGGAAGTTCTGCTAGATAATCTAATCGGCATTTAAGCGCTTTATAGCGGGCTACCATATGTGCCCCTGATACTGGATCCACAGAGCCATTAATGACGGCGAGTGAAATCGTAGATTGCTGCAGAGCAGACACCCAGCGCTCTCGATGTTCAAGACGATCACGCATATAAGTAATTAGATTATGGAAAATATGTTTCCCATCATTGACATTTATAAGCCACCAAAAATGTTCTAATTCTTGCTCTGAGGGCTTGGTTTGGGCGCCAAAAACCGAACTAAAGTTGTGACTAAATTTTGCAAAACCTGTTAATGCATTTAAGAACCGACCTAGAGGACTCAGCAGTAACCTTTGGGTTAACAGTGCACGATGCGTTTCTGGGAACAAACCGCCGTTAAGAAAGCAGCAAGAAAGCCATGTTCCCTGACCACTTCCCTCTAGCTGCCGCGCCAATAACTCCTGCGCTACCGTATCACCATAGTCATGGGCTAATACATGGAAGCTTTTGAGACCCTTAATTTTAACGAGGGCTTCAACAATATCAGCCTGGCCGTGAATGGTATAACTTCGATTATTGGGCTTGTCTGAGAAGCCAAAACCCAACATGTCTAGGGCGATTAGACGATACTTTTTTGCCAGCTGATCCCAGATGGGCAGCCAATCCCAACTAGAGGTTGGAAATCCATGCAGCAAGACAATAGTCGGTAGGCTGACATCTCCCTCATCAACTACAAAAATGGAGTTACCCAGCAGAATCTCTAGCTTACCTCGGGATTGCCATTGTTTTGGACTGATAGGGGCAACGTTGTCAGTAGATACCATTAGGCGCTCCAAAAGTGAGTTATCAGTACCCTAAGGTCACTGTAGATTGGGCCGGAAGCTTGACCTTAATTTCTGGTAAGTGCAATACTGGGCTAAAATAATCTTGCGAGAACCACACCCAATGCATGCGGACATTCAGAATATTGATACCCTTATTAGAAATGCAAAAGTGTTCAACAATGGTGAGACGCCTGTTATTGAAGACGTTGCCATTAGCGAAGGGCTAATTGTCGCACGCGGGCCTAACTTAGATAAAGTGAATGCTCATCGTGTTATCGATGCAGAGGGTATGTGGCTAATGCCGGGCCTGTTCGATATACACACCCACTACGATTTAGAGCTGGAAGTTGCGCCAGGACTACCTGAATCAACACGCCATGGCACTACTTCAGTGGTGATAGCCAATTGCAGTTTAGGCCTTGCATTTGGTACTCAGCGTGATGGTACTAATGACCCGATTGTTAGCTGTTATGCGAGAGTTGAAAATATTCCCAAGTCGGTGCTAAAAAGTTGTGCCGATAATATCACTTGGGATAATCCAAAAGCTTACTTGGAACATTTGGATGAATTGAATCTTGGTCCTAATGTGGCGGTTTTATTTCCTCACTCAATGCTTCGTATCGATGCGATGGGGTTTGATAATAGCGTCACCCGAGATCCAACAAGTAGCGAAATAAAAAATATGAAA
>DCBC01000070.1:1893-2797 GCA_002313335.1 Porticoccaceae bacterium UBA1117 | reverse complement strand
ATACCATGAATTATTTCACGGTACTATTGACGCAACTTCCGTGTACTCCAGGGAGGTGTTAAAATTAGCTCTACAAAAAAATGCCGCTGCGGTAATTATCGCTCATAACCATCCGTCGGGGGTGGCTGAACCGAGTAATGCTGATATTTCTATAACTAAGAGGTTAAAGGCGGCTCTAGAGTTGGTTGACATTCCCTTGCTGGATCATTTTATTATTGGAAGAGGACATATAACCTCTCTGGCAAATCAAGGTAAAATGTAATCTGACTAAGATTTAGCCATAAGTGGCAGAATTACGACAATTACAGCGTTTTCGTTTGATTCAGGGTGGGCTTTCTGGTATAAAACGCGCCTCCTTGCGGGGACACCCTTTTGAACAAGGATGTAAATTTTTGAAAACTTTTGTCAAAAGGAGTTTTCCTTAGACAATAATCGAATTTAGAGGCAGGATAAATGTCCAGAGTATGTCAGGTCACAGGCAAGCGCCCAATGGCTGGAAACAATGTATCTCATGCGAAAAATAGAACACGCCGTCGTTTTGAGCCAAACCTTCACACCCACCGTTTTTGGGTTGAGGCAGAGAAGCGCTTTATTAAGCTGCGCGTCTCTACCAAGGGAATGCGCATAATCGATAAAAAAGGTATTGAAAATGTCTTGTCTGAGCTTCGTGCTCATGGCGAGAAAGTTTAAGGAGTTTACTGATGGCTAAATCAGCGAGAGAAAAAATTCGGTTGGTATCTAGTGCAGGTACTGGACACTTTTATACGACTGACAAGAACAAGCGTAATATGCCGGAGAAGATGGAGATTAAGAAATATGATCCCACGATCCGCAAGCATGTCATTTATAAAGAAGCTAAAATCAAGTAGTTACTGTTTTAGCCGTGAGAGGTTATGCTCACAAA
>DCBC01000070.1:0-1503 GCA_002313335.1 Porticoccaceae bacterium UBA1117 | reverse complement strand
AGCCCATAAAAAAAGCCCTAAATAAATTTAGGGCTTTTTAATATTTTCTTACAGCTACCTAACGATAGCAGCAGAAATTAATCGGCAACTACGTTCTCAGCTTGAGCACCTTTTTGGCCTTGAGTAACTTCCATCGTTACTGCCTGACCTTCTTTCAATGATTTGAAACCTTCAGCTTGAATTGCACTGTGGTGAACAAATACGTCACCGCCGCCTTCTTGCTCAATGAATCCAAAACCCTTACTGTCGTTGAACCACTTGACAGTGCCAGAAACTCTATCTGACATAATAACCTCACTTTAAAAATTTATACCGTTTAAGGCGTTAAAAATATCCAGCCTCATAACGGGGCTAGCCAATATTTTTCTTCTATAACAATTTACAAAAGAAAAACTTATCGTAGCCAAATCTTTAATTAGCAAAAATACAGACTTACGAACGCGGTAGTGTATGGTGTTTTGATGCGTTTTGCTAATTTTGTTTCATTTTAACCATAAAAAAGCGTTATTTAGTTGAAAATCGCGCCAAAACGGGGCTCTTACGCCAATACTTTAGTGATTTTCACGAGTAAACTACTTAAAAGCTGTACTTTACGTAGATGCCGTTGCTCTTTGAGACCACCCTGCTCACGGAGAAACCTCGTTATTTAAAGGCAACTTCAAGTTGCCTTTAGTTACTATTTGATCTGGGTAACTGCGTTATCCAAATTGCCCTATGCTATTATCTGGATCACAGAGTTTGCGGTTAGTAAGCTTTAGATTCACCAGGGCCTCATATGTTTTCATCGTCAATACTTAATCGACTTTACTCTATTGTGGGTGAGGCAGGTGTACTTCTTGAACCCGATGATTTAAAGCGCTTTGGAATGGATAAAACCACCCTTTGGGAGGCGGATCCCGCTGCAATCGTATTACCTCGTTCGGTAGTTGAGGTCCAACAGATTGTTAAACTGGCTAATGAATGCCATTTTGCGATTGTTCCATCAGGAGGGCGCACCGGATTGAGCGGCGGCGCGGTCGCTATGAATGGCGAGATAGTAGTGGCCATGGACCGCCTTAATAGTATGCAAGAATTTAATGCCATTGATCGAATGATTACGGTTGGCGCCGGAATGATTACGCAAAATTTACAACGTTTTGCTGCTGATCAGGGGCTGTTTTACCCTGTCGACTTTGCCTCCTCTGGTTCCAGTCAAATAGGCGGAAATATTGCCACTAATGCTGGTGGTATTAATGTAATCCGATACGGCATGACTCGTCAGTGGGTAGCTGGTCTTACTGTAGTGACGGGCAGTGGGGATGTTTTAGAACTCAATCATGGTTTAGTCAAAAATAATACGGGTTATGATTTCCGGCATCTATTTATTGGCTCTGAAGGGACCCTCGGTCTGATTTGTGAGGCAACTGTTCAGTTGACTAGCTTGCCAGAGGAGTCCGCGGTACTCGTCTTGGGGGTCAATAGGTTTCCAGCTATTTTAGAGGTACTTAAAACCTTTAAGGCAGA
>DCBC01000048.1 GCA_002313335.1 Porticoccaceae bacterium UBA1117 | reverse complement strand
CAACGTTATTTGATAGATCAGTAAGCTCTAATCCGTTCTTGCGTGCGAATGCTTGTGCGGCTTTAGTTGCATCACCCTCGCTATCAAATGCAACCTTCATAGGCGGCCCCCAAGAGACAACTTCGTTATCTGGAGAACGAATATCAATATCTTTGATGATAACCGCCAAGCGTCTAGGCGCAGCAAATGATTGAACCTCATCAAAACCAAGCTTGTTTTCACGCAGACCCTTTTGCATGCCGTCAGCCAGGGCAGCAGAAAGACTCATCAAGGCTTTTGGCGGGAGCTCCTCTGTCCCTAATTCGAACAATAAATCACCCTTCATTTTGAATCTCCAGCGTGTTGTGCAAGGACTTCTTGAGCAATTTCAGGTGATGCCAGCGGAAAGCCAGCGGCCATCCGCGAATCGAAATACCCTTGAGCGACTCCCCGCGCAAGGGTTCGAACCCGAAGAATGTATCTTTGACGCTCAGTCACCGATATCGCTTTACGCGCATCTAATAAATTGAAGGTATGAGAGGCCTTCATTACCATCTCGTAGGCGGGAAGTGGTAGGTTATTATTAATCAAGTTCAAGCAGTCTTTTTCGTATTGATCAAACGCAACAAACATAAAGTCTATATCAGCATGTTGGAAATTATACGTAGACATTTCAATTTCATTCTGTAGGAAAACATCGCCATAGCTCACGTCTCCTTGCGGGCCATGCGCCCACACTAGATCGTAGATACTATCGACACCCTGTAAATACATAGCAATTCGCTCTAGGCCATAGGTTATTTCTCCGGTTACCGGATAGCATTCGAGGCCTCCAACCTGTTGAAAATAGGTAAACTGTGATACTTCCATACCATTCAACCAGACCTCCCAGCCAAGCCCCCATGCCCCTAAAGTGGGAGACTCCCAGTTATCTTCAACAAACCTTATGTCATGAATTAACGTGTCAACACCCAAAGCACGAAGAGAGCCCAAGTAAAGTTCTTGGAAATCTTTGGGGGAGGGCTTCATTACTACTTGAAACTGATAGTAGTGCTGCAGTCGATTCGGGTTTTCGCCATAACGACCGTCTGTTGGACGGCGCGAAGGTTGGACATAGGCCGCGTTCCAATTTTCTGGCCCGATGGAGCGCAAGAACGTAGCTGGATGAAAGGTTCCAGCGCCTACCTCCATATCTAGAGGTTGCATTATTACGCATCCACAGTCAGCCCAGTATTGTTGCAATCTGGAGATTAGCTCTTGAAAACTATCTGGTGGTGCAAGAAGGTCGCTCACAAACATTTACTCACTCTAAGAAAGGGGTATAGCTAAAGACTGTAATTATAAAGCCGCACAGCGATAAAGATAGGGTCTAGACAGGTCAAAAAGACGAATTAGATCACCGTGCTGATTAAGCTTTCGATATAATACCAGAGCAATTGCTTACTCATCCTAACCACCATGGAGATTATGCATTGTGATCTAACCCATAACATCTGACAGGAGCATCTGGCGATGAGAAACATATTGATCCTCCGAGCCCTGAAGCTTGTTTCCTGGCTACCCCTCAGTATTAGTCGCATTAAAGGTCGTTGTTTCGGATGGCTTTTATATACGTGCAATGCGCAGCCCGCGCGTGTTGCAAAGCTTAACTTGGCGCTTTGTTATCCCGCCATGGATGCCAAAGCGGTCAATCAGCTGTGCGCCCAGCGCATGAAGCATCTTGCTCAGGCAGTTTTTGAAACCCCTGCTGTGTGGCGTAAAGGCAACCCTTGGGTCACCAACCACATAGTTGCGATTAGAGGTTTAGACTTATTTGAGGAGGCTATTGCTGATAGCCGCGGCACAATTCTTATTATTCCCCATCAGGGCAATTGGGAAGTGCTGGGTCTCTGGGCGGGGCAACATAAAGCCATGACATCGCTGTACGATCCGCCGAGAATGCAGGAGATGGAAGGATGGATAAAAACATCACGGCAACAATCAGGGGCGACTTTGGTACCAACTAATGTCCGCGGCGTAGCGGCGATTATTAAGGCCCTGAAAAGAGGGGAACTCACTGGTATCCTACCCGACCAACAGCCGCCTCCGGAAAGTGGTGAGTTTGCTCCTTTACTTGGCGTTCAGACACGTACAATGACATTGATTAACAAGCTCTTGCAGCGATCAGGTGCTCGAGGATTAATGTGCACGGCTCTTCGTGTCCCAGGAGGCTGGGAGTTACACTTTTTGGCTGTCGAGGAAGCTTTGTACAACGAAAATATTACAATTAGTTTGGCGGCGCTAAACAGAGGTGTGGAATCGATTATTGCCTTAGCACCGGAACAGTACCAATGGGAATATAAGCGATTTCGTGACCGACCGACAGGAATGTCTGCTGTGTATGATTAATCCTCAATAAATGACTCATAATTCAATTAAACATAATGTAGGGACCGACTTGCCAATTTCTCCACCTTCCCAGATAACCAAAGCCATACTATGGCAAGCGCTTTCTGATTTTGATCAAAAGCAAGTGCCGGCCACCCGGTATAATTGGCTGTCTGATCGCGGATCACTCACAGCACGTCTAATCGATGCCAGTGAAAATAACTTCTCAGTAAAGGTGCTTAGTCAGGGCGAGTCAGTTCCCAATGAGTCAGAAGCCGCTGCTTTAAATATAGCCAAAAACACGCCAGCCCTTATTAGACAGGTTATTTTGTGTGGCAGAAACATACCATGGGTGTTCGCAAGGAGTGTCTTGCCACTCACCACATTGACAGGACGTCTGACGGCTCTTCACGATCTTGATAGTCAGCCGTTAGGCGCGCTACTTTTTAACGATCCAAGCATGACCCGAGCGCCAGTAGAGGCTAGTTACTCACTGGCTTCAGCCTTAGCAGTGCCTGAGATACTATGCGCTGGGAATATCTTTTTATGGGGACGCAGATCCGTCTTTTGCTTAGACGAAAAACCACTCCTTGTCAGCGAAATTTTTCTTCCAGAATTTGGTGATCATGATACAGCGCAAAAACACGCGCAAGAAGAGCCGCTATGACTACCTCTGGTGAACCCAGAACGGCTTTCGTATCCAACCCATGGCTCCGCCTTATGAGATTGGATCGCCCTATTGGTGTATACCTATTAATGTGGCCGACACTTTGGGCGTTGTGGTTTGCTGCTGAAGGTCTTCCTACCCTGAAAAATTTGAGTGTTTTTTTGATTGGGTTGATCGTCATGCGCGCAGCGGGTTGTGTTATTAACGATTATGCAGATCGAGATATCGACGGGCTAGTGGAGCGGACTAAATCTCGTCCGCTACCATCAGGAGAAATTCAGCCAAACCACGCTCTTTGGCTCTGCGGGGGGTTATTAAGCGTAGCGTTAATCCTAGTGTTGATGACGAACCCATTAACGATAGCTTTATCCTTTGGTGGCCTTGCGGTGACAGCAGTTTATCCGTTTATGAAGCGCTTCACCCACTTACCGCAAATCGGACTTGGCGTTGCCTGGGCGTGGGTCGTACCAATGTCCTTTGCCGCTCAGAGAGAGGAGTTACCACCGGAGCTATGGCTAATCTTTGCTGCGATTGTGGTTTGGACGGTTGCGTTTGATACCTATTACGCGATGGTTGATCGCGCCGATGACCTAAAGATAGGCGTGAAATCTACGGCTGTACTACTTGGGCGCTATGATCTGGTTATGATTGTTTTGCTGCAAGCGG
>DCBC01000003.1:26667-27147 GCA_002313335.1 Porticoccaceae bacterium UBA1117 | reverse complement strand
ATTCAGTGCAGTTGCCGCCTTAAAAACTTGTTCAACTTCATCGAGGGAAAAAGCAATATTCTCACAGAAGGCATCAACTGCATCTACAAGACCTTCCGCATGCAGTTTGGGTAACATTTCATGACAAACCAAATCAATATAGCCAGACCGATTATTGGCATACTCAGGGGGTAGGGCGTGAGCACCTAAAAATGTAGTGGTGATGGTCACCGGACTGGTATCACCGAGTCTTCTCGCTACTCTCAACATTTTTGCTTCATCATCTAAGGTCAGTCCATAACCCGATTTTATTTCGATGCTGGTCACGCCATCACTGACCAGTAGTGCTAATCGCTTTCTCGCGGCATGCTCTAGCTGTTGCTCTGTCGCAGCTCGAGTTTGGTTGACTGTACTCATGATACCGCCGCCTTGCTTGGCTATCTGCTCATAGGAATGACCCTGTAAACGCAGATTAAACTCTTCGGCACGATTACCGCCAAA
>DCBC01000003.1:14091-26252 GCA_002313335.1 Porticoccaceae bacterium UBA1117 | reverse complement strand
GATACATCATCAAGATCTTCCATTGAGGATATAAGGCTAATGAGTCCGTCTTTGCAGGCAATAGCCGCTTTTTCTAGGGTCTCTGGAATATCTTTCTCAGTAATGATGGAGAGAGTAGCATTGATCCATAAAGTGTCGTGTTGGGCCATCGTTTTACCTTCCTTAATTAAGTCGGTGTTGAGCAGTTTGTTTAAATCTATAAAAATTCTTGCGTCCAGCTACAGTATAGAATATCTTTGCTTGTATAGACAACACTGTACAGACTGTACGCAACACTAATGACTACTATTTTAGAGGCTCAACTATGAACCATCAAACTTCAGGGAAAGGACCACGTGAGGTTAAATCTCCAACTGGCACTAAGATGACCGCCAAACATTGGACTACAGAGGCGCCATTGCGCATGTTGATGAACAACCTTCATCCAGATGTGGCTGAAAGACCTGAAGACTTGGTCGTTTACGGAGGTATTGGAAAGGCCGCTAGAGATTGGCAGAGTTTTGATAAAATTGTGGAATGTCTACGGGCTTTAAACGAGGACGAAACACTATTGGTACAAAGTGGTAAACCGGTAATGGTCGCTAAAACACACACCGAGGCGCCACGCGTACTCATTGCTAATTCTAATTTAGTACCGCATTGGGCGAACTGGGAGCACTTTAACGAGCTAGACCGAAAAGGTTTGGCCATGTATGGCCAGATGACTGCAGGTTCTTGGATTTATATTGGTAGCCAGGGGATTGTGCAGGGAACCTACGAAACCTTTGTTGAAATGGGTCGACAACATTACAACGGCGATCTGTCAGGACGCTGGATTTTAACCGCAGGATTAGGTGGTATGGGAGGCGCACAACCATTGGCAGCAACCTTAGCTGGTGCCTGTAGCTTAACCGTTGAATGCCAAGAGAAACATATTGATTTCAGGTTGCGTACTGGCTATTTAGATAAAAAGGCTTATACCTTAGATAGCGCACTGGCAATTATCAATGACGCTATTAGCGCTGGGGAAGTGGTGTCGGTAGGCCTGTTGGGTAACGCAGCAGAGATTCTTCCAGAAATGGTCGCGCGAGGGATACGACCCGATGCGGTCACTGACCAAACGTCGGCGCACGATCCTATTCATGGTTATTTACCGATTGGTTGGACCGCAGAAAAATGGCAGCAGTTACAGTCCAGTGATCAAGCCTTAGTGACCGAACAATCGCGTAAATCTATGGCCGTTCATGTTCAGGCATTGTTAGATTTTCATGAGATGGGTATTCCGACATTCGATTATGGTAATAATATTCGTCAGGAAGCGCTCAATGCGGGGGTGAAAAATGCTTTCGATTTTCCTGGTTTTGTCCCTGCTTATATTAGACCACTCTTCTGTCGCGGGATCGGCCCTTTCCGCTGGGTTGCACTGAGTGGTGACCCTGAAGATATCTACAAAACTGATGCCAAAGTCAAAGAGCTGATACCTGATGATAAGCATCTTCACAATTGGTTAGATATGGCGCGGGAGCGGATAAGTTTTCAAGGTTTACCCGCACGAATTTGTTGGGTTGGTTTAGGGCAGCGTCATCGGCTTGCAATGGCCTTTAATGAAATGGTCGCCAGTGGTGAGCTAAAAGCCCCCATCGTTATTGGTCGTGACCATCTTGATGCAGGGTCTGTGGCCAGCCCTAATCGTGAAACAGAATCAATGCTTGATGGCTCTGATGCGGTATCCGATTGGCCACTACTTAACGCATTACTCAATACAGCAAGCGGTGCTACGTGGGTCTCTATTCACCATGGCGGTGGTGTGGGCATGGGTTATTCGCAACACTCAGGGGTTGTGATTGTTGCCGATGGTACTGAGCAAGCCGCTAAACGTCTTGAAAGAGTGTTATGGAATGACCCTGCAACAGGCGTGGTTAGGCATGCCGATGCGGGTTATGAGGATGCTGTGGCCTGTGCGAAGGAAAAGGGACTTAATGTGCCTATGCTTGGTATCGCTAACAGCAGTTTGAAGGATTAGAGGAAATTTCAATGACACAACCTATGAGTAAAAAAAACAAGATAACCCTAGAACCTGGCTTAGTGTCGCTCGCACAGTTACGGGACATTTATATTAACCAATGTTCTTTTGATCTTTACGAGCAAGCTTGGGAGGACATTGATACAAGCGCGATTGCCGTCCAGAAGATCGTCGACAAAGGCGATGCTGCCTATGGCATTAATACTGGGTTTGGCCTCTTGGCACAAACCCGTGTTGAGGACGATCAGCTTGCTTTATTACAGCGTAACTTAGTGCTCTCGCACTGCACAGGTGTGGGTAAGCTGATTGATCCAGCCGCAGTCAGATTGATCATTGCCCTAAAGGTGATTAGTCTATCTCAGGGCCACTCTGGGGTACGTTCAGCAGTGGTTCAGTTACTGATAGAGTTTTATCACAATGACATATTACCCTGCATTCCTAGCAAAGGATCTGTGGGTGCATCTGGTGACTTGGCACCATTGGCACATCTTGCTGCAGCACTTATAGGCGTTGGTGAAGTCTACTATAAAGGCCAATTAATGGCCGCCTCACAAGCCATAAGTCAGGCTAGTTTAAAGGCGCTTGTACTGGGGCCAAAAGAGGGGTTGGCACTGCTTAATGGTACCCAAACATCAACCGCATTAGCATTGGCAGGGCTATTTGAGGCTGAGAATTTATTTGCCGCCGCCCTTGTCACCGGAGCATTGTCAGTGGATGCAATGAAAGGTAGCACAGTACCTTTTGATGCACGTATTCACCAATTAAGGGGCCAGCCAGGCCAGATTGCCGTGGCTAAAAAATACGCTCAGTTTTTAAACGGCAGTGGCATTTTGGAGTCTCATGTCAATTGTGGCAAGGTACAGGATCCATATTCCTTACGCTGCCAGCCTCAAGTGATGGGGGCTTGTTTAGATATACTCAACAATAGTGCCCGCACTCTGCAAATCGAAGCCAACGCAGTGACGGATAATCCATTGATCTTTGCGCCCACTTTAGAGGCACTTTCAGGGGGTAATTTTCATGCTGAGCCCGTCGCTTTCGCAGCTGACAATTTAGCCTTGGCGATTGCAGAAATAGCGTCAATTTCAGAGCGGCGTATTTCTTTATTAGTTGATCCGCATATGAACAGAGGCTTACCGGCATTTTTAGTTGAGAATAGTGGCCTTAATTCGGGCTTTATGATTGCTCAGGTTACCGCCGCGGCTCTAGTGTCAGAGAATAAAACATTGGCGCATCCTGCCAGTGTAGACAGTATCCCAACGTCAGCTAATCAAGAGGACCATGTCAGCATGGCAACGTTTGGTGCAAGACGCTTGAGGGATATGACTGAGAATAGTGATTATGTGGTTGCAGTGGAATTATTAAGTGCGGTTCAAGCGGTTGAATTTCATAAACCACATCTTACATCTACGCCCCTGCAAGCAGTGGTTTCCGAGGTGAGAAAAGTAGTCCCTTCGTATACCGAGGATCGTTTTTTTGCACCAGACATTGTTGATGCGAGAAAAATTATTAGTCAGTCCTACTTTTATGAGTTAGTAGCGGACATCCTTCCCTCTGGAGTAATTTAGTCATGGACGTGCTTACCCTCAGAGAAGCTAGTAGTCCCTTATTGGTGAGTTTCCCGCATTCTGGAACAGGTATCCCAACTGCTATAGCGCAACAATTTACTACAGCGGGACGCAGCCTTGTAGACACCGATTGGCATGTGCCAAAACTGTATGATTTTCTTAGAGAATTACCCGTATCGACGATTACGGCAAATTATTCCCGTTATGTCATAGATGTTAACCGATCACCCCAAGGAGCCGCACTTTATCCTGGCCAAAATGAAACCGAGTTATGCCCCACCAGCACCTTTGGCAAACAGCCAATTTACCTTTTAGGCAAGGCGCCAGATACTGCAGAAATAGCACGCCGTAAAGAATACTACTGGCAGGTTTATCATGATGCCTTGGCCGAGCAACTGGCGCGTATTAAAAAAACTTATGGTTATGCGTTGCTTTGGGACGCACACAGTATCGCCGCGGAGGTACCACGTTTCTTTGAGGGTGTATTACCAGATCTTAATTTAGGATCTGCAGATGGCCAATCTTGCGATTTGAGGTTAAGTGCTGATCTTTTAGATGAGATGGATTCCAGCGGTTACTCCGCAATACATAATGGACGATTTAAGGGCGGCTATATTACGCGTCAGTATGGTTCACCCAACTTAGGTGTCCATGCGGTGCAGATGGAAATCTCACAGAATACCTACCTGCTAAGGTCAGCTGATTATCAATATGACAGTATTAGAGCGGATAAGCTTAGCCAGTTATTGAAAAAGATGATTCTAGTTATGCTGGATTATTCGCCCACCCATTAACTATCCTGGACAGTTCTCATTATAAAAATGTAATCACTTTCACCGTAGTTGAGGAACTCCTAGCGATGGTGGATACTCCAGATTAGTTTCTATAATCCTCTTATTATTGTAAAAAATCCCACCGGACCACTGGCCTAACGACCACTTTACTCAGTATGATCTGACATTCTAATTTTAAGGACAATAAAATGATCGCAGTTATAGCTAAATTAAATGTTAAACCCGGATGTGAGAAAGAGTTTGAGGCAACTATGCTGAATCTCGTCTCTGACGTGAATGAGAATGAGCCAGGAAACCATCTCTACAAATTATGTAAAAAGGCGGATGGTAATTATGTGGTTATGGAGCTCTATGAAGACCAAGCCGCTATTACAGCGCATGGTGAGTCCGCCCATTTTAAAGCGGCGGGCGCAAAGTTCGGCGGTTTGATGGCGGGTGCGCCAGAGATTACCCGCATGGACGTTGTTGGTTAGCTAATATTTGCCGGGCTTTCCCTCGGCATTTTTCTCATTTAAATATCCAATGCCACATTGTAGGCAGTAATTAAGAGTGTTTTGGTAATGGTGCTTAACGTGATCTAGCGCACACTGTTTTTCTTCCCAAGTGCTACGCTTAGTGTACCGTGTACAAAATAACTTGGGGGTAATTGGTCCATGAAGCCTCAAAAAGAGGGCTTTTCACTCATCGAATTGCTGGTTTGCATTGGCATACTCTCTGTTTTATTAACAATTTCATTGCCATCAATGACGTCCATTACAGGACGCCAAAGAGTTGCAGCACAAATTTCGGAGATACGTAGCTCCTTGCAGTTGGCCCGAAGTTTGGCAGTAATGGAAGGTGAAATTTGGAAAGTGTGCATGCTTGACGCACAGCAAAGTTGTGTCAAACAGAATGGAGAATCCTTAGCCGTATTTAGAGATGATAACAATGATAACCAAATTGACCACACTGAAAAGCGTGTAAAAACCTCCTCAATAGAGGGAGTAAACATTAAACTTTCAGCATCAAATCGTGCCTACATAAGATTCAAAATAACAGGCGAGTCAATGGAGTCTGGTAATTTTCAGGTCTGTGCCTCAGATTCAAATGTTATCAAAGGCCGCCAAGTCATCATTTACAGAAGTGGTCGTATTCGACTATCAAAAGACACCAATCAAGATGGCTACCATGAGTCTTCAAGTGGCGTAATTAAGTGTTCCCCATGATTTTTTAACGCTTCCAATATGCTGAAACTGTGACCTGCCTCGCAATTTTAGTAATTAATCCGATTATTTTACGTTTTTCACTCAATAATTCATCCAAAGGTAGGTTTTTTTTCCTACAATTGACAAAAGCAATATTTAGGAGTGCGCACATGGATGTCGTGCAACGTAAGTCTGGATTCACACTAGTAGAAATTTTAGTCGTCATCACGATTATTGGTATATTGGCCTCCATTGTCTATCCCAGTTACCAACAATATTTGGTCAAAGCCAACCGGGCAGCCGCACAGCAGTTTTTACTCGAAGCGACTAGCGTTCAACATCAGTATTTTTTGGCTAATAATGGTAATGGTTATGCTCACAAAGACGCTATTAATAGTCTGGTTAGCACTTCCGCAAATGTCTCTACCTATTATGATATTACTTTTCTTCCCATCACAGACACAACCTCTTCTAGCTTTACGATAACAGCCACCCCGCTGACAAGCAGTATTCAGAAAAATGACGGTTATTTATCAATTACTAATACCGGCTTAAAAACGGGAACATGGTAATGGCTTATAAAAACCCTTCAGGAAATTTAACGAAGCCGCACAATGGCTTCACACTTATCGAGCTTCTCATAGTGATTGGTATTGCAGGTATTCTAGTGTCAATTGCAGTCCCCAATTTCAGTCAAATGGTTAGCCAGCAAAGGGTCAAAGCAGCGGCCACTAATTTTAAAATTGCGATTGCATTAGCGCGTTCTGAAGCGAGAAAAACAGGGCTAAAGACATATATAAGACAAATTGACAAAACTTCCAAGACTCCCAACGCTACCGGTAAAGGAGAATCATGGAAAAAGATGTCTGACGGCTGGCATGTTTACAACAACAAAAGTGGCAAAGTTACCATAAAATTAGCGCATAAGATTGAAGCTGGCAGTATTGAGTTAACTGGTCACGACGAAGGTCTTGTGTTGGTTGGCAAGACAGGCCGTGTAGAGAATGAAGAGACGAAAGAGTTATGTTTTTCAGACGTCAATAGTAGTAACAATGTCACTGAGTATTGTGTCTTTGTCAATAAAGCAGGTTCGGCAGTAATCACCGAGCCAGAAACATGAGGAGAAAAACCATGCCAAAAGCGCGCTTCTTGAGAATGCAGTTAACAAAAGGGTTTACGTTAGTTGAAGTGCTGGTGACCTTAGTTATTACTGCGATTGGACTATTAGGTGTTATCGAACTACAAAATCGTACTCAAATAGCGAATCTTGAGGTCACCCAACGAGCCTATGCGACGATGATCGCAAGCAATATGGCTGAGCAAATAAAAGCTAACCCTGGAATAGGCGCAGATTGCAATTTAACGGCATCTTTTGATATCGGTAGTGGTCATGGCACTTCGAATCATCCATGTGATTCGGGAGGCAATAGTGTTAAAGAGTGGCATAAAGATCTTAAAGGTACTCGTGAGGAAATTAGTGACGCTAAGATTGGTAGCATTAAAAATGGTCACGGGTGCATTAACTATACCGCGGCAGTGCCATCGACCGGAACACCAGCAAAATACACGGTATCAGTTGCCTGGAAGGGTTTTCAAAAAACTGCTGCAGGTGGAATGTCAGAAAGCTGTGGTTTTGAGGAGTATGGGGATTCTGGCTATCATCGTTTGGTGTCTTTAGATGTTTATCCCATGGATTTGCCTAGTTCCTCTATGGCTTGCTCTGAACGACCGCCTGCTGCGACTGTGCAGGTTGGGTATCAAAATTTATCGGATGGCGAGTATGAGATTCAAGCAAATCAGGTGGCTCATGTTCTACGGTCTGAGCCGATTGACGTATGGGTTATTGTCAGGTCGGGGGGACATTTAGTGGTCTCTGGCTCTGCCAAAGTCCGCGGAGTAGTCAGTAGTGGCGGCCATTTATGGAGGACGCCAACGAGTGCCTTTGAGGATCTTATCATAATGGATGGCACCGAGCATCTTGAGCCAGCAGGTTGTAATTGGTTTACATTTATACCTTCACCTGTACCTCTTCTTGTAGATCCCATGTGGTCTAGCACTACTCTGCTAAGTTCAATGGTCACTGCCCTCAGCGCAGGTGAGTCTCTCCCAGTAACTGGTGAGACTATAGCGAGCTGAACCATAGAGACGGGTCAGTTGATAAAGTAACAGCTGAGTAAACAACATTATGAAAAGACAATCTGGATTTACGTTGATCGAACTAATGATCTCGTTGGCACTTGGAATTGCCATATCTTGGGTTGTACTCAATGTTTCTCTGAATGTAATGCGAAGCAACCAGGATATATTAGCCACCGGAGACGTTATCGAAAAGGGTGTTTATCTTGGTTACTTATTAAAGCGCGAAATCAAACATGCTGGGTTCTATGGACGCATTACAAGTGGCAAAGTTATTATCCCTGACTCCCCTCAAACCGATTGGTGTACTACTACACCAACCAAAAGGCATTTGACCACGCCCGTTTTTGGTTTAAATAATGAAACGAGTCTGTGCGGTAATTCAGATCTATTAGCTGATTCCGATATACTCATGATTCGCCGAGCCAGCACCACTGTTGCCTCAAGTTTAGTAGCCGCTCAGCACTATATTCAAAGTAATTTTGACGACGTCATTCTTGAAACTGGTGCAGCAGCCAACTTTACTTTGACGGAAATGGATGGCATCACTTCCGCGCCAATTTATGAGTTTTATCAAGATGTTTACTACGTTGACAGTGACAACAATTTCAAGCGCCGACGTCTGGTCAATGGTGCAATAGTGCACGAGCCCTTAATTGAAGGAGTTGATGATTTTCAACTGGAATACGGCATAGATACAGATGCTGACAATATTGCAGATACGTTTACTACGACCCCTGCAAACACCAACTATTCTGATTGGCAAAATGTGAAAACGGTGACGGTATCTTTGTTAATCAGTGGAGAGACAGTCAGTCAACCTGATGCTAAAAAATACCAATATGCTGATAAGTTAAACGTTACCTTTAATGATAAAAAAAAACGGCGGCTATTTAGTTTTGTAGTTGCGGTTGGCAACCAATATTAATGAATGAGTAAGTGTAAAAAGTGCAAGGAGGCATTTATGAACAAGAACGAGGCTATAACTTATGCTAATCCAGGGGTGCAAATGCAGTCCAGTCATCGGCAGACAGGTGCGCTGTTACCGCTGACTTTGGTTATTCTGCTGGTTGTAACGCTACTGGCCATTAGCGCGGTCTCATCAACCAATGTGAACTTACAGATTGCAGGAAACCAGCAGCGGCAATTTGAGGCTGAGATGGTTGCAGAAAACGCGGTTAATTTTTTAGTAGACAACTATCCATCACGGACGATGCCAACAGGTGCTAATTTTGAGACATTCGGCTTTAGCATGGGGCAGGGAACCCCAGCGGAGGCATGCGTTACTAAAACGCATGCGGGTAAGGGTGACTATTACTCTCATATGGAAATCCGTGTTACAGCGACTGACCCAAACTCTGGTGCAACGGCAACGGCCGTAAAAGGCCTCAAGTATCGCGGTGATGGAACCAATTCAACGACCATAGGCTCACCGATCCACGCAGACTGTGGTGTAACTGAACTCACCATGGGGGAGAACGCTGAAGATACAGACTTGCCGACAAATGGGCAGAAAAAAGTACTTTATTCTTATCTGGAGATTGATTAAAAATTTAGTCATAAACCGTGGCAATGGGCAAACGCTTGTGCTGAGTTTTGGTATAAATAGCCACTAACCGCTGTTCTGCCTCAGAACTGACGGCTTTGCCCTCAAGGAAATCATCAATATCATCGTAGGAGAGGCCGAGCACTTGTTCATCTTCTTTCTGCGGGCTCAAGCACTCTAAATCTGCCGTTGGCGTTTTAGTCACCAGAGCTTCAGGCGCACCCATAGTTTTAGCCAGCAGACGTACTTGGCGCTTACTAAGACCGAATAGTGGTGCCAAATCACAGGCACCATCACCAAACTTAGTGTAAAACCCAGTTATATTCTCAGCCGAGTGGTCGGTACCCAGCACGAGGCCGCCGAGCATGCCGGCTATTTCATACTGCGACACCATACGTGCCCGCGCCTTAACGTTGCCCTTGGCAAAATCAACCGCGTCTGCGTTGGGTAATAGATTGTTATCTTTAAGCGTTGCACAGACGCTGGCATTAATCGCATCAACACCGTCTTTTATATTTACGGTTAGGCTTAGACTGGGTTTTATAAAAGCAAGGGAGACTTGCGCATCATCTTCGTCTTTCTGAGTACCATAGGGCAGACGCACCGCGGCAAAGCGATACTCTGTGCAGTTGTGTTGTTCGTTGAGTCCGTCAACGGCTAGTTGGGCCAGACGACCACAGGTTGAGGAATCTACTCCACCACTAATACCAAGTACCAGTGTTTTAGCACCTGCATTGGTCAGTTGGTTCTGGATGAAAGCGACTCTATGCGAAATTTCAAAGTCGGGATCAATAGCGGGAAGGACCCGCATTTCGGCGATAATATCTTGCTTTTTCATTTTACGATGCGACTCACTTTGGGTTATCAAACCTTAATTTTATCCAAGCAATCCAAAGGTCAGTTTATTCCAAATAGATCGCTTTTCATTGTTCTGGTCTTGTGTGCTACCTTCTAATTCCGCTTCGCGGGTCATCTTGTCATAGATCATACGGCTATCAAATTTAGGCGGTTTAGCTTGTTTTAACAAACCAAAGGATAGTTTCTCTACCCAGGAGTCTTGACCCTCTAAGAGACGCCTTTCAAAATCAAATACCCCATTTTCATCCAGCGATGGATGCTCTGGATAGTTGGCGGCCAAAATTTCAACTGAATTGTCAGCTAACTCTTGCATTTCAAGTAAGTAGTACGCTTGAGCCATTACCGCTAGACCATCTGGCACGGCAGGAGATTGTTGAAAATTCTGCACCACGTATTGCCCTCGATTAGCGGCTGCTAAATAAGCACTTCGGGCAAAGTAGTAATTGGCCACATGAATCTCTGCTCTAGCCAGTTGATTACGCAAGTTTACTAGACGCTTGCGAGCGTCTGCAGCGTAAGGACTCTTTGGAAATCTAGATAGCAATTCAGTTAAGGTGGCAAAGGCAGTTCTGGCCTCACCAATATCGCGCATACTCGAGTCTGTTGGAACAAAGCTATCGAAGAAGCTGGTAGTTTGTGATATTTGAGATAGCCCTTTTACGTAAAAAGCATAATCGACATTCGGATGCTGGGGATGCAGCCGAACAAACCGGTCAGATGAAGCGATGCTTGATTCATAATCACCAGACTTATAGTGCGCGTAAATGAGTTCCAGTTGCCCTTGCTCTGCATATTTACCGAATGGGAATTGAGATTCCAATAGTTGTAAGTTACTAATCGCCACATTCCAGTTGCTAGCATTAAGACTGGACTGAATTTTATCGTAAAAGTCTTTTTCTGTTAGGCCTGCGCTTTCTTCTTCAGCTGGTTCATCATCACCAAACCCCATCCAGGAGCATCCCGAGGTAAGCGACAAACTTAAAATCAACAACATCAGCGATAGGTTTTTCATGTAATATTCTCAGATAAAGGAGCTGCCAAGCTAAATGACTGGCTGGGCGCTATTTAAACACAGCGAATTGGCTAAACCAATAAATCTTCGTTTTTAAGGGCTCTTCAGAGCTTTGGCCCGCGTTCTTTAGAGCGACTAATTTGGAATAAGTTTAGTGATTGATGAAATAAATAAAAATGTAGGCGTTGAGTCCGTCACTGGTGAGCGCATTGAACAACAGGCAGATGTGCCAGCGGTTGATATTGGACGACGTTTTGATCAGGTTGCCGCGGAACTGTTCTCTGACTTTTCAAGAGCCAGACTACAGCAGTGGATCAAACAGGGACACCTGTTGGTAGACGGTCAGCAGCAGGCGCCAAAATATAAGGTGCTTGGCGGCGAGGCTTTAAGTTTGAGTACAGAACTGGCGCCAGAGGGAGACTGGCAGGCAGAAGATATTCCCTTGGATATCGTTTTTGAGGATGACACCATTTTAGTGATTAATAAATCCGCTAATTTTGTAGTTCATCCAGCCGCTGGAAATTACTCTGGCACGGTTTTAAATGCCTTGCTGCATCACTGTCCCAGTTTAATATCAGTGCCGCGTGCTGGCATCGTTCATCGGCTGGATAAAGATACGACTGGCTTAATGGTAGTGGCCAAGACATTGCAGGCGCACACCAATTTGGTTGCGCAGCTGCAGGCAAGATCGGTCAGGCGAGAATATGAAGCGGTTGTCACTGGTGTGGTTATTGCTGGAGGTACGGTAGATCAGCCTGTGGGCCGGCATGCCAAACAGCGTACTAAGATGGCAGTTATCAGTGATGGTAAAGAGGCGCGAACCCACTATAAGGTTATTGACCGTTTTGACGGCCACAGTCATTTGCGCCTGAAATTGGAAACGGGTAGAACTCATCAAATTAGAGTACATATGGCTCACGTTAGACATCCAATTGTTGGTGATGATGTCTATGCTGGAAGACTGCGGCTTCACAAGGGCGCATCCGCAGAGCTGCAGGACTGCATCAAAGCATTCGGACGCCAAGCATTGCATGCGAAAGAGTTAGAGCTGGTGCATCCCT
>DCBC01000003.1:0-13713 GCA_002313335.1 Porticoccaceae bacterium UBA1117 | reverse complement strand
AGGCCTTGGCCGGTGGCTAGCAAAGCAGATTCATTTTTTATACCTAATTGGCCTGTGCCAGACTCGGTAGGGTCGGCAATTAGTCTGCGGTATGGAGGGGTTAGTGAGGAGCCTTACTCAAGTAATAATATGGCGCTTCACGTGGGCGATAGTCCGGCTAGTGTGCAGGCTAACCGCGCATCCCTGGTTGCGCGCTTAAATCTTACTCGCCCACCCGTTTGGCTCGATCAAGTTCATGGCGTTGATGTAATCTATGCACCCAATGCCAAAGGCACGACTGAGGCTGATGGTAGTTATAGTGATAAAGCAGGGGTTGTTTGTGCGGTCATGACGGCTGACTGTCTGCCGGTGTTGCTGTGCAATAAACAAGGTAGTAAGGTTGCGGTTGTTCATGCCGGATGGCGCGGTTTAGCCGCTGGAGTAGTCCGTAATGCAGTCGCTAAATTTCGCTCCCATGATGGGCCTCTAATGGCATTTTTGGGCCCTGCTATCGGGCCATGTGCATTTGAAGTGGGTGCTGAGGTACAGCAGGAATTTTTAGACAATGCCCAGAGCCAGCCGCATCGGCAGGTTATCTCTGGAGCGTTTACGCCAAGTGATAATATCGGCCGCAAAGACCACTATTTGGCGGATATCTATGCCTTGGCTCGTGGCGAACTCAACAGTTGCGGGGTTTTCGATATATACGGTGGCGATGACTGTACATTTTCAAATCCCGAGCGGTTTTATTCCTACCGGCGGGAGCCAGTTATCGGTCGTCATGCGTCTCTTATTTGGTTAAAGGAAGCCTAAATACGGCAGCTCATCCTGTGATTTAGGGGCTTGGTTTATCTGAGTTTCTTGAACCTAAAAAAGATCCTTTCAGTTAAGGGCATTTTTGGTGTTTAAACACTTGATAAGCGCGGGGTGTTCCATTAGAATTGCCGCCCTCTCGCAGGGGCTATTTTCTCCATGACTCAACGCGATAGAATCAGGCCGTAAGTAGGTCATTAATATTTGGAGCATAACATGTACGCAGTAATCAAGAGTGGCGGGAAGCAACATCGGGTCGTTGAGGGTGAAACCTTACGTCTTGAGAAGCTCGATATCGCGACTGGTGATAATATCGATTTTGAAGAAGTCTTGATGGTCGGCGAAGGCGCTGAAGTCAAGATTGGTGCCCCTCTTGTGGAGGGCGGTAAGGTGACTGCTGAGGTTGTTTCTCATGGTCGTGGCGACAAAGTGAACATTATCAAGTTTCGTCGTCGCAAGCATTCACGCACACAACAGGGCCACAGACAGTGGTATACAGAAGTTAAGATTACTGGCATTAACGCTGGGTAATCCCAAGAGGATATAGCAATGGCTCACAAGAAAGCTGGTGGTAGTACTCGAAACGGTCGCGATTCACAAAGCAAGCGACTTGGCGTAAAGGTCTATGGCGGTCAAGCAATCAATGCAGGTGGTATCATCATTCGTCAGCGTGGAACTAAGTTTCATCCTGGCAACAATGTTGGTATTGGTAAAGACCACACGTTGTTTGCAAAAGCGACGGGTAAAGTGCAGTTTGTACAAAAAGGCCCGCACAATCGTAAATATGCTGAGGTAGTGTCTGCGTAGATACTTCCATTCAGTTAAAAAGGCCCCTACGCGGGGCTTTTTTTATGGGCGATTATTTTTGCTCTACAATACCCGATTTGACATGATAAATGACTAAACCCTATAGCAACTGTAAACTGATCCTATGAAATTTGTTGATGAAGCGACGATAAAGATACACGCAGGCAAAGGCGGCAACGGCTGTATGAGTTTTCGGCGTGAAAAATATGTGCCCATGGGCGGTCCCGATGGTGGCGATGGTGGTGATGGCGGAAGCGTCATACTCATTGCTAAAGAGGGATTAAACACTCTGATTGATTTTCGCTACACTCGAAACTTTAAAGCTCAGAGCGGCAAGCAGGGCAGCGGTGCTGAATGCACTGGACGCGGCGGAGAAGATCTTATCTTGCAGGTCCCAGTAGGCACGACTGTTATTGATAGCATCACAGGCGATGTGATGGGCGATCTAACCGAGTTAGATCAGCAACTTAAAGTGGCCCAAGGCGGTTTTCATGGTCTGGGTAATACGCGCTACAAGTCAAGCGTCAATCGCGCACCTCGCCAGACGTCGCCGGGCCAAGACGGTGAAGTGCGAGAGATTAAGTTAGAGCTTAAGGTGCTAGCAGATGTGGGCTTGTTGGGCCTCCCCAATGCAGGCAAGTCGACCTTTATTCGGTCGGTGTCAGCAGCCCGACCTAAGGTTGCGGATTATCCCTTCACTACTTTGGTGCCAAACCTAGGTGTAGTGGGTATGAGTGGTGACAAGTCCTTTGTGATAGCCGATATTCCTGGGCTTATCGAGGGCGCCTCTGAGGGCGCAGGTCTTGGCATTCGATTTCTAAAACATCTTACGCGCACGCGACTGCTGTTACATCTGGTCGATATGATGCCATATGATGGCAGTACGCCTGATCAAAATGCAGTGGTCATTGAGAAGGAGCTGGAGCGCTTTAGTCCAACGCTCGCCTCTGGCGATCGCTGGTTAGTGCTTAACAAAATTGATTTACTGCCTGAGGACGAAGTCGACGACCTATGTGAACGAGTTGTTGATAAATTAGGATGGGAAGGTCCGGTTTTCCGTATGTCGGGGCTAGCCTCCCAAGGTACAAAAGTGCTGTGCGCCGCGATTATGGATTATATTGACGACCAGCGTCAGCGCGAAGGCGCAGACCCCACTTTAACTGAATTAGCTGATGAGCGACGTACAATAATTCAAGCTGAGGCTCGAGATCGGATTGATGACTTGGCTGAAACAAGGCGTCATGCGCGTGAGCAATCTCAGGCCGATGATACCGATGATGACGATGATGATCATGATGTTGACGTAGTTTACGCGGAGTAGCATAGATTGAATCGAACTGCGGTCAAAGATGCTAAACGGTTAGTCATTAAAATTGGTAGTGCTTTACTGACTAATGATGGTGCCGGCGTTGATCGAGATTCGGTAGATGACTGGGTAAGTCAAATTGCAGAGCTTCTCCAAGAAGGAAAAGAAGTAGTCCTAGTCTCCTCCGGAGCCATTGCTGAGGGTATGGCTCGGCTTGGTTGGACTAGTCGCCCAGATAATATACATGACCTGCAGGCGGCCGCTGCGGTGGGTCAAATGGGTCTCATACAGTGCTATGAAACGAGTTTCTTACGATTTAAGCGGCATACTGCCCAGATTTTACTCGACCATGATGATCTGGCGAGTCGGCAACGCTATTTAAATGCTCGTGGCGTATTAAAAAAATTAATGAATCTAGGTGTTGTGCCGGTCGTCAACGAAAATGACACTGTGGTTACCGATGAAATTCGCTTTGGAGATAACGATAATCTTGCCGCCTTGGTGGCAAATTTAATTGACGCTGATCTACTGCTAATCCTGACAGACAAAGATGGTCTGTACGGTGCTAACCCAGACCACGATCCTTTGGCAGAGCTTGTTACTGAAAAGCGAGCTAATGATGAGACCCTTGATAGTTTGGTCAGCGAGAGTTCAAGTAACTTAGGCCGCGGTGGCATGATCACTAAGCTTCAAGCGGCTCGCATAGCCTCGTCATCTGGCTGTAGCACCGTTATTGCTGGCGGCAGAAATAAAAGTGTATTGCTAGATATTTGTGCAGGAAAACATGTTGGTACTCTTCTCACCGCCAATGAAAGGCCCATTGCAGCGCGCAAGCAATGGTTGGCGGGCCAGCTTCAGGTGAAGGGGTATTTAGTACTTGATGCGGGTGCTATAAAGGTTCTTGTTAAACAGGGACGCAGTTTATTGCCGGTAGGTATATCCAAAGTAAGTGGAAAGTTTGGTCGTGGCGACTTAGTTAGCTGTGTTGATGATGATGGCAACGAAGTAGCGCGTGGATTGGTTAATTATAGTGCGGATGAGGCGTTGAAAATTCGAGGTCAAAGTAGTGATGCCATTATTACTATCCTAGGATATCGAGATCATGATGAAATGATACACCGCGATAATTTGGTATTAAATTAGAAAGCCATAGGCTTAACCTTTAAAACGTAGACGAAAAAAAACCGGTCGTAACCGGTTTTTCCAATGACGGAAGTATTACGCTGCGCTTAGCGCTTTTACTTTCGCATTCAGGCGGCTTTTATGACGAGCTGCCTTATTTTTGTGGATGATGCCTTTATCTGCCATTCTGTCAATGACTGGAACGGCAGCGGTGTAAGCTTCTTGTGCATTCGCTTGATCACCTGAAACGATCGCAGCGTCTACTTTTTTCAAATATGTGCGAACCATTGAACGAAGGCTGGCATTGTGCTGACGGCGTTTCTCATTCTGGCGTGCGCGTTTCTTTGCTTGTACTGAATTTGCCAACTTATTTACTCCTAACTATGGACACTCTAAAGGCGCGGAACGATACAGGGTTTATCGATGACATTCAACCCAATTAACTACCTTTCCACCACGTTATTTTAACCTTTTAATGTCCGCGGCACAAAGGTTGTTTTGTTAGGCGCCGATTACAGGGATATTAGTTTATTAGATTCACTTGGCCGCAGACACTACAGTGGTTAAACTGCGATGACAGTAACGTTTTCTAAAGGTATCTTTTGACTCAGGATAAATCTCTAAAGACTAGCCCCGATAAGCCTGCTGTGGACAAAAAAGACGATGGTTTGCTCCGGTCCAGTGGCGTAGTCGGTTTTTTTACAATGCTCTCGCGAATCATGGGTCTTGCCCGTGACGTCGTGCTTGCGCGGGTGATTGGTGCGGAGGCTTTTGCCGACGTATTTTTTGTAGCGTTTAAGATTCCTAACTTTTTTAGACGATTATTTGCTGAGGGTGCTTTTGCGCAGGCGTTTGTACCTATTTTGGGGGAATACAGAGAGCAAGGCTCCCAGGCGGCAGTAAGGGGTTTAATTAGCCGCGTAAGCGGAACTTTGGGTCTGACCTTGCTACTCTTCACTTTACTCATCGTATTTATTGCACCGATGATGGCGGCGATATTTGCACCAAGCTGGTTTATGGATGAGCCTCTGAAATTCGCGGCTACCGCTGATATGCTGCGAATTACATTTCCGTATTTGTTTTTTATATCAATGACTGGCCTAGCTGGCGGCATTCTCAATAGTTATGATCGGTTTGCCGTCCCGGCATTTACGCCCATACTCTTAAATATAACTTTAATTTGCGCAGCCCTGTTCGCCGCGCCTCTGTTTGATCAGCCCGCTTTTGCGTTGGCCTGGGGCGTTCTGCTGGCGGGTATTGTCCAATTTATTTTTCAGTTACCGTTTTTACGAAGAATTCATATGTTGCCAGCGCCTATTGTTGATTGGCATGACTCTGGCGTACGGAAAATTTTATTACTAATGGGGCCAGCGATATTCGGTGTTTCAGTTAGCCAAATCAATTTGTTACTAGACACCATGTTGGCTACATTTTTACCCACGGGCAGTGTCTCTTGGCTTTATTACTCAGACCGACTAGCAGAACTACCTTTGGGTGTTTTTGGTGTGGCCATTGCAACTGTCATTTTACCTAATCTGTCTCGGCATCACAGTGCTGAGTCAAATGTGAGTTATTCAGATACCTTAGACTGGGCTTTGAAAATGATTTTGTTGATAGCGGTACCAGCGGCGGTGGCTCTAGTTCTTTTAGCCGAGCCTATCTTGGCGACGTTATTCTATTATGGTGATGTTATGACAGCCCGTGACATGATGATGTCTTCATACAGTTTAAAGGCTTACTCGGTAGGTTTGGTCGCTTTCATGCTGATCAAGGTACTCGCGCCTGGCTTTTTTGCTAAACAGGATATGCGTACTCCCGTGCGTATAGGCATTATCGCAATGGTAAGTAATATGGTACTCAACATTGTATTTGTGGTGCCGCTCCATTTTTATTGGCAAATTGGTCATCTCGGATTGGCCGCGGCGACATCAGTGTCAGCGTTTATTAATGCCATATTACTGTTTATTTACTTGCGTAAAAATCAGATCTACCAGCCTTCAGGGCAATGGTTAGTATTTTATGCTCGTCTTTTTGCAGCGGTTGTGGCGATGCTCTTAGTGCTGATATTTTTAGCGACTCAATTTAATGTGTTACAAGCAGAAAGTTGGCAACAGGGGGATTGGTGGCAGCGCGTCAGTGGTATCTTAAGCCTGTGTATGGCTGGCTTGATAACCTACGTTGCTATCTTGTTTGTCACTGGATTTAGACTCTCAGATCTAAGTGGGCCAGCTAAGGCGGTTAGTCGTAATCAATAGAATAAATGTCTGGGCTATGCCAATGGGAAGAAAGGTAGTCTGTCAGGTCCATTATTTATGACAACTCTGAGTCTTTGCAGGCCTATCTCTTACCTTTCGCTGTCTTGCTAGGTATACTTTAGCCCTGGTGCAGAGGGTACAGATGTTGGCCGTAAAACAGAAAAAAATGACGTTTATTCGAGGAATGCACAACTTACATTCTCCTGACCACCGATCAATAGTCACGATCGGATCTTTTGATGGTGTGCACTTAGGGCATCAAGCCATTTTGAAGCAGGTCCAAGCTAAGGCTAAAGAGTTGCAGCTACCCTCGGTAGTGATGGTTTTTGAGCCTCAGCCACAAGAATTTTTTTCTGCAGAAAAGGCACCTGCTCGTTTAATGCGGTTACGTGAAAAGGTCGAGGCACTAAAGGATCTCGGTATTGATCAGGTAGTTTGTATGCAGTTCAATCGTGCGCTGCGAAGTCTCACCGCCGATGAATTCGTTCAACAAGTATTAGTCAAGGGTTTGGCAACACGCTACTTAATAGTTGGTGATGACTTTCGTTTTGGATGTGATCGTGGTGGTGATTTTGACATGCTGAAGAAGTCCGGTCAGCAATATGATTTTGATGTTCAGGATACTCTGACGCTAGAATCTGGTGGGCAGCGCATTAGTAGCACATTAGTACGAAGAATTTTACGCCAATCCGATTTTACAGGTGCTAAGGCTCTCCTTGGACGTCCTTTCACGATTAAAGGCCGTGTTGTTTATGGGCAACAGCTGGGCAGAGAACTGGGTTTTCCAACGGCTAATGTACAATTAAATCGCTACAGTGCGCCCATATCTGGTGTTTTTGCTGTGCTGGTTAAAATAGATGATGTGGTATATCAAGGCGCAGCAAATGTGGGTATCCGACCCACCGTGGGTGATTTAGTGAAGCCGATTCTTGAGGTTCATTTGCTTGATTTTCAAGAAAATATTTATGGAAAACGAATTGAAGTCGAGTTTAAGCACAAGATTCGTGATGAGCAAAAATTCACCACTATGGATAGTTTAGTAGAAAATATTCGCCGCGATGTTAACAATATACGGGCTTGGTTTGGCCAAATAAAAAATACTGAGAATAAAACTTAGAATGAGTGATTCGACGACAGATTACAAAGCAACCCTAAATCTTCCGAAAACTGGTTTTCCCATGCGCGCTAATTTAGCGCAGAGAGAGCCTGGCATCCTTAAAGAATGGCACGAACAAAATATTTATAAGCAGATAAGGCAAGCCAGGAAAGGTCGTAAAAAATACATCTTGCATGATGGTCCTCCTTACGCCAACGGCGATATACACCTAGGTCATGCAGTTAACAAAGTATTAAAAGATATTGTTGTGAAATCTCGGACTATGAGTGGCTTTGATGCACCCTATATCCCAGGATGGGACTGCCATGGTCTTCCCATTGAGCACAATGTCGAGAAGAAGATTGGTAAGGCTGGTGTAAAAGTTGATTATTCAGTATTCCGCCAAAAGTGTCGCGACTATGCGATGAAGCAAGTCGATGGACAGCGTAAAGATTTTGTTCGAATTGGTGTTTTTGGGGATTGGGACAAGCCTTACTTGACGATGAATTTTGGTGTAGAGGCTGATATTATTCGAGCACTCGGGAAAATCGTTGCTAATGGCCATTTGGTGAAAGGTTATAAGCCGGTCTACTGGAGTGTCGTCGGCGGTTCAGCGCTGGCCGAGGCCGAGGTTGAATATCAAGATAAAACATCGTTCACTATTGATGTTGCCTACCCGGTGACAGATGAAGTACAGCTAGCCAAGGTGGCTAAGGCTTTTGGAGCGCCCGCTGGAGAAGGGCAGGTTAATGTTCTGATCTGGACTACAACACCTTGGACTATTCCCAGTAGTCAGGCAATTTCAGTGGGCCCAGAGCTCATTTATAGCCTAGTGCAGTGCGCTACTGAGAACGGTCCCAAGCGCTTGATTTGTTCGCAGTTGTTATTGGAGTCAGTAATGACTCGACTAGAGATAGAAGATTACGCTGTCCTAGCCAGCTGTAATGGAGAAGAACTAGAAGGCGTGATAGCGGAACATCCCCTATACCCGAGAAAAATCCCCTTGCTTCTGGGTGACCATGTGACAACAGATGCCGGTACCGGTTGTGTTCATACGGCTCCAGATCATGGTGTTGAAGATTTTGTGGTGGCAAAGAAATACGGTATCGATACGTTAAATTTTGTAATGGATAACGGAACGTTTCGAGATGATGTCGAGTTATTTGCCGGAGAGCATGTCTATAAGGTTGATCAGCATGTGGTTGATGTTCTGAGTGAGCGTGGTCGATTAATGGCTAGCGGGAAAATCACCCACAGCTATGCACACTGTTGGAGGACCAAAACGCCGCTCATTTACAGGGCGACACCACAATGGTTCGTCTCTATGACTGAAAACGGTTTGTTAGAGAAAGCGAAGGCTGCGATCAAAAATGTTAGCTGGCACCCGGACTGGGGCGCCGCGCGGATTGAAGGAATGCTAGACAATAGCCCTGATTGGTGTATCTCGCGTCAGCGTACCTGGGGAGTACCAATTGCGCTGTTTGTAAACAAGCAAACCGGAGACATTCATCCTAAAACGGCCGATTTAATTGAAAAAGTCGCTAGTATTGTGGAAACACAAGGTATTGACGCATGGTACAGCCTTGATGCTGAAGACTTGCTGGGTGCTGATGCGGAGTATTACCAAAAAGTCACGGATACATTGGATGTTTGGTTTGATTCTGGTGTCACTCATGCCTCAGTGATTGATGCGAGGGAAGAGCTTACCTATCCTGCAGATCTTTACTTAGAGGGTTCGGATCAGCATCGGGGTTGGTTTCAGTCTTCCCTCAAGACGGCGATCGCGATAAATGGAACTGCGCCGTACAAGGCAGTTTTAACGCACGGATTTACGGTCGATGAAAATGGTCGCAAGATGTCTAAGTCGATCGGTAATGTCGTCTCGCCTCAGAAAGTGATCAATGAGCTAGGTGCCGATGTACTAAGACTTTGGGTATCCTCAGCGGATTTTAGTGCCGAAATGACAGTGTCCGATGAAATTCTAAATCGAGCGGGAGATTCTTACAGGCGTATTCGGAATACTGCTCGATACTTTTTATCAAACATAGACGGCTTTGATCCCTCTGAGCATCTGGTTGAGCATAAGGACCTTATTGCGCTTGACCGATGGGCGGTTGACTGTGCGGCAAAATTGCAGGATGAGATTATTGGGCATTACGATCAATTCCAGTTCCACCAAGTTTATCAAAAGCTGCACAATTTCTGTGTGCGAGATATGGGTGGATTCTATCTTGATATCATCAAAGACAGAATCTACACCTGTGCGGAAGATAGTTTGGCACGACGTTCAGCGCAAACAGCGCTTTTCCATATTGCCGAAGCCTTTGTTCGTTGGATTGCGCCTATTCTCAGTTTTACTGCCCATGAGATTTGGGGCTTTATGCCGGGGGATCGTACTGAATCAGTTTTCCTTGCTGAGTGGTATCCGTTGGAGCGACTGCATGAAGAGGAGGGTATTAATCACGGTGATTGGGCATCCATAGTACTTGTCAAAGAAGCCGTTAATAAAGTGATTGAGAGAGAACGTAATGAAGGTGTGATTAAAGGATCGCTCGGGGCCAATGTGTGTTTATACGCAGAGCCAAAAATTTATTCGTCACTGGCTAAACTCGGTAATGAATTACGTTTTGTGACCATTACATCTAAAGCAGAGCTGCGGAAAATCAATGATGGGGATGATTTTTCTGAATCAACACTCAGTGGTTTGCGGGTCTCACTTGAGCGTTCTTCATCAGATAAATGCGTTCGTTGCTGGCATTTTATTACCGATGTCGGTAGCCAGCCTGAACATCCCGATGTTTGTGCGCGGTGTGTCGATAATATTTCAGGTCATGGAGAAGTTCGCGCTCATGCCTGAAGTTAAAAAAAATGTAACTGCGATTGATGCCAATCACCCTGTTACGCAAAGGCTTTGGTGGTATGCGATAGCAATTTTAGTACTGATCGCAGATCAACTTACTAAATCAGCGATAGTGGCTGAGTTTTATCTTGGCCAGCGAGAGGTTGTCACTTCATTTTTCAATTTAGTGTATGTCCGTAATTACGGGGCAGCCTTTAGCTTTTTAAGTGACGCTGGTGGATGGCAGCGCTGGTTTTTCGCGGTTCTGTCTACTGCGGTTAGCGCGGTCATCACAGTGTGGATTTTCCGATTACCGAAATCTAAATGGATTGAAAGTCTGGCCTTAGCGCTAATATTGGGCGGCGCTTTGGGTAATTTATATGATCGAGTGATGTTGGGTTATGTAGTAGATTTTCTCGATTTTCATTGGTCAGGTTGGCACTTTCCGGCATTTAATATTGCCGATAGTGGTATTTCCGTTGGTGCAATATTGCTTATTTTAGATATGTTTTTAACTAACCAAGATTCAGACAGTTAGGTATATGATGAAATTAGAGGTAGAGCTAGGTACGAAGGTGACCTTGCATTTTGCGTTGGTCTTGGAAGATGGTGATATCATTGACTCCAACTTTGAGACCGCACCTGCGACTTTCACAGTAGGTGATGGGAATTTGCTACCAGGGTTTGAGTCAACGCTTATGGGACTTGTTAATGGTGATGAGAGAGAGTTTACTATTCCTCCTGAAGATGCCTTCGGTCAGCATAACCCGCAGAATGTTCAGAGGGTTGATCGAAGTAATTTTGATCAGCAGGAGCTTGAAATTGGGGCCATGTTTTCATTTCAAAATGGTGATGGGGAACTACCTGGTGTTATCGTCGAATTTGAAGACGATGAAATATTGATAGATTTTAATCATCCGCTGGCAGGGAAAAATATTATTTTTCAGGTGAAAATAATGAATATTGCACCGCAGAGTTTGCACTAGTGGACATTAAGCTAGCTAACCCAAGAGGATTTTGTGCGGGTGTTGATCGCGCGATCGATATTGTTGACCGTGCGTTAGACTTGTTTGGTGCGCCAGTGTATGTACGCCATGAGGTAGTTCATAATAAATTTGTGGTTGATAAGCTCCGTAAGCGCGGTGCCGTATTTGTCGAAGAATTAAATGAAATCCCTGATGATGTTATTTGTATTTTTAGTGCACATGGTGTCTCTCAGGTGGTTCGTCTTGAAGCTGAAACTCGCAATCTGAAAGTTTTCGATGCCACTTGCCCTCTGGTGACTAAAGTACATTTCGAAGTCACTAAATACAGTCAAGACGGTATGGATTGTGTTCTGATTGGTCATGCTGGACACCCTGAAGTAGAAGGTACTTTTGGCCAGTTTGACTATTCCAAGGGTGGCACTATTCATTTGGTGGAAGATGAGCATGATGCCTTTGCTCTTGAGGTTAGCGATCCCTCTAATCTAGCTTATGTAACACAGACTACCTTATCGATGGACGATACCTCAGTGGTAATTGATGCGCTACGTAAAAAGTTTCCTGATATTCAGGGTCCGCGAAAAGATGATATCTGTTATGCGACACAAAATCGTCAGGATGCGGTTAAGCAGCTAGCCATAGAAACCGATATTGTATTGGTCGTTGGGTCTGTGGCTAGTTCCAATTCTAATCGATTAAAGGAATTAGCCGAACGCTGCGGTTGCACTGCCTATTTGATTGATGGGCCTGATGATATGAATGCCCAGTGGTTTGTCGGCGCTCGAGCCGTCGGCGTCACTGCGGGTGCGTCAGCGCCTGAGGTTTTGGTGCAAGGTGTTATTTCTAAACTATTGAGTTTTGGTGGGAACCTTCCTCAGGAACTGGATGGTGTTGATGAAAAAATCACTTTTTCACTGCCTAAAGAACTTAGATCTCCCAGAGTCCCCACCGGTGCTTGATGGCTAGACCACTTTACTAATATGGTCAAACAGGTTTTTTGTGGAAGCGTCCAGGCTGCTATGATCTAGGTTTGCATCAAGTAATTCATTGGCCATATTTTTACCCAATTCAACGCCCCACTGATCGAATGAATTGATATTCCAAATACTCCCCTGTACGAATACCTTATGCTCATAAAGAGCTATCAGAGCACCAAAGTTTTTAGCGGACAGCGAATTCATCAATAACGTATTCGAGGGTTTATTGCCTGCATAGTGTTTATGCGATTGGTTTTCTGGGGCAGATTGCCCTCGCATCAACGCTGAAGACTGGCCTAACATGTTACCAATAAGTACTCGATGATGCTCATTGTTACTCAGCGAGTCTTTGACTGCCGCGATAAAGTCGATGGGTACTAAGCGAGTACCTTGATGGAGTAGTTGGAAAAAAGCGTGTTGCCCGTTAGTGCCAGTTTGTCCCCAAACAATGGCGCCAGTATTGTAGTTTACCGGCCCGCCTTCAAGAGTAGTTGCCTTGCCATTACTTTCCATATCTAACTGTTGAAGATAAGAGGGAAGAAGCCCTAGTCTCTCGCAGTACGGTATGACTGCAGTAGACTGTGCACCCAAAAAATTACTGTACCAGATGCCCAGTAGACCCAGGATAACGGGCATATTTTGGTCAATAGGTGCGTTCTGAAAGTGCAGGTCCATCTCACGGGCCCCGGCAAGCATTTCAGAGAAACGCTGGAAGCCAATACTGATAGCAATTGACAAACCAATACTCGACCAGAGTGAGTAACGGCCACCTACCCATTCTGCAAATTCTAAAATTTGTGACTCTGGAATACCATACGCGATAGCATTACTTGGGCTGGCGGTTAAGGCGATAAAGTGAACGCTAGTTTGAGCATCTTTCAAGCCCAATTTTTCCTCGAACCAAGCAAGAGTAGTTTTTGCATTGAGCAACGTTTCTTGCGTTGTGAATGTTTTACTTGCGATAGCAACAAGTGTAGTTTCTGGATCAAGGCTAGCTAAGGTAGTTAGTATCTCGGCACCATCAACGTTAGCTATAAAGTGTACATTTATGGAAGGATGAGCGAACTCACTCAAGGCACCACATGCTAGCTTAGGGCCAAGGTCAGATCCGCCGATACCAATGTTAACTAAATCGGTAATGGATTTCCCTGTAGAGCCATGCCAGTCGCCATTGCGTACTTTTTCACTGACCTGCCGTACCTGTTCCAGTTGCTCTTTTATCATTACATTACGATGTTGCCCCTCAGTTGAGCGAAGATCTTTATGTTCTGATCGTAAAGCTGCGTGCAGTACTGCACGTTTTTCAGTGCTGTTTATGGGGTCTCCACAAAACATCGCGTGTCTATGTGTCAATAAATTAGACTCAGTGGCCAGAGCTACTAGTTCCCTCCAAACATTTTGGCTAACAAGATTTTTAGAGTAATCCAAAAATAGCTCGCCGGCCTGCAGTGACATGCGCTCAACTCGATCAATTTCGGAATTGAACAAATCGGTGATCGTAATTTCAGCCTCGACTTTGGAAAGTACCTCCAGATT
>DCBC01000080.1:7398-17840 GCA_002313335.1 Porticoccaceae bacterium UBA1117 | reverse complement strand
GGGACCATAGTGTCAACAGCCTTTAAACCAATCTGCACTGGCTGATCGACTGACTGTCGCTCAATAACGCCGGGAGCAACCTTTTCCACTGCGTCAGTCAAGGCGGCATTAACCGGTCCTTTCCCGTCAATAGGATTACCCAGTGCGTCAACTACACGACCCTCGAGTTCTGGACCGACAGGAACCTCTAAAACGCGCCCGGTGCATCTGGCTTTTTGGCCTTCAGCTAAGGTTTGGTAGTCACCTAATACCACGGCTCCGACAGAGTCGCGCTCGAGGTTAAGTGCCATACCGTAAACTCCGCCATCGAACTCAATCATTTCGCCATACATTACGTCGGCTAGGCCGTGTATGCGAATGATTCCGTCCGATACGGAAACAATGGTGCCCTCATTTTGGGCTTCTGATGAAACATCAAGGTTGTCAATACGACTCTTGATAATTTCACTGATCTCTGATGGATTCAGTTGCTGCATGCTTAGGCCTCAATCCTTACGAATTTAGTGATTCGGCGAGTTTGGTCAAACGACCGCGAATGGACCCGTCAATAACGGTGTCCCCGGCACGGATAACCGCACCACCAAGCAGGCTCTTGTCTAAACTAACCTGCATATTTACTTTACGTTGTAGCTTTTTACTCAATGCTTCAGACAACACTTTTTGTTGCTCTGAATCTAATGGCTGTGCTGAGGCAACTTCTACATCAACCGCCTTTTCTCGATTCGCTTTCATAACTTCGAACTGATGAGAAATGTGGGGCAACAATGTCAAACGTCTGTTCTCGGACAAGATAATAATAAAATTGCGTCCGGTAACACCAAGAACATCACCACAAAGCTCAATAATCATTGCTGCTTGGTTCGCTGGAGTTGAACTTGGCGAACCCAACAGCTTCACTACAGCGGCATGCTGAGTAACCGCTGCTGAAGTAGCAAGACTATCAGCCCAACCTTTAAGATCCGACGCATCAACAGCAAACTCAAAGGCTGCTTTAGCGTAGGGTCTTGCTAGCGTGCTCAATTCTGCCATGGTAAACCTCTGTTAAAGCTGCGACGCTAAATTGTCAACCAACGCGCGGTTAGCTTTATCATCAATGGACGCTTCAAGAATCTTTTCAGCGCCCGCTAAAGCTAATCCGGCTACTGAAGCGCGAAGCTCTTCTTTAGCTCGATTAATCTCTTGCTCGATTTCTGCTTCAGCGGCAATCTTTAAACGATCGCCTTCGGTAATCGCCTGCTGCTTAGCTTCATCTACAATTTGATTTGCTCGTTTGTTAGCCTGATCAACGATGCCGGCAGCTTCCTGCTTAGCTTCTTTCATCTGGTCAGTTGCCTTGTCCTGCGCAGCCTCAAGATCGCGCATGGCACGGTCAGCTGCATCCAGTCCATCAGCAATTTTCTGTTGCCGTTCTTCCATAGCCGTAATTATGACTGGCCACACAAACTTCATGCAAAACCACACAAAGATTGCGAAGGTCACCATTTGACCGAAAAGCGTTAGATTGATATTCACGCCAATACCTCGTTAATGAAGGTTGGATTAAAAATTAAGTCGTTGTTATGCGCCAACACCTGGAGCAACAACAAAGATCAAATACATCGCGATACCAACGCCAATAATTGGCACAGCATCAATCAGACCCGCTAGCAGGAACATTTTTCCCTGTAGCATAGGCCCTAACTCTGGCTGACGAGCTGTTCCTTCGATCAACTTTCCACCCAACAAACCCATGCCAATAGCGGCACCCAATGCGCCCAATCCGAGCATAATTGCCGCTGCAATAATTACAAGTTCCATCGTAAACTCCCGATTTCAGTAGTTAAAAATAAAAAATTAATGGTCTTCTTCGTGCGCCATACTTAGGTAGACGATTGTAAGAACCATGAAAATAAATGCTTGTAGAGTAATAACCAAAATATGGAAAATTGCCCAGCCCCACTGCATCAACCCACCACCCAGAGCAAAAACACCGCCACCGAGGGTTAACAAACCCAACGTTAGCAACACTGTTCTACCCGTAGATATCTTTCCTCGTAGGTTCATCCAGCAAACCCCACAAACCAAGACGAAGATCACTAGCCAGAAAAGACTATTCGTCTCTTCACCAAATAATTGAGCATTGAGGCCTCCCGCGATCAACCCAGTGCCAGCCCCAGCAGCAAACATCATCGCAATGAGAATAAAGATCATCTCGCCCGCGTACATGTTACCAAACAGCCTTAGACCAAGGGAAAACGGCTTAGCCAAAAGGCCAACAAGCTCCATAAATAAGTTTATAGGAATAAATGCCCAGTGGTTAAAAGGGTGCATGGTGAGTTCTTTAATGAACCCGGTTCCCTTTATTTTGATGTTGTAATAAAGCATCAACACAAATACGCCTAAGGCCATTCCCATCGTAATATTGGGATCAGTTGAAGGAACAATCTTTTGATACTCGACACCTGCCAACATTAACAATTTGGGAATTAAGTCTACCGGTAATAGATCCATTAAGTTCATTAAAAAGATCCACACGAAAATAGTAAGCGCTAAAGGCGCAACCATTTTATTTTTGCCCTGGAAACTATCCTTTACGGTACTATCAATAAACTCAATAACCAGCTCAACAAAATTTAAAAACCCGGATGGAACCCCTGTGGTGGCGCGAACGGCTGCGCGCCGAAACATCCAACAAAAAATTAGACCCAGGCCGATAGACCACGCCATAGAATCAACATGAATAGCCCAGAACCCCATCGCCGCAGCTTCTGTGGCTCCATGGGCCATAGTCCAAGTATCAACAGCTAACACCTCTGTGCCATTTTCCGTATGCCGCTCAAAACCACCTGGCAACCGGCCATAGACTAGGTTTTGCAGGTGATGCTGGATATATTCAGTTGTACTTGCGGGATTTTCGCCTGACATCTATTTATCTCAACTCTTCTGAACACTGAATGATGCACAACCAAAAATGATCAGTGCACTATCTACGCTAGTTATTTTACTATTCTCGCAACCAAAAATAGTTGCAATGGAATCATACCTACAAAAGCAGCCATAAACCCAATAATGTTAACTTCCTTAAACAACACAAAAGTCGCGATGAACGCAGATGCGGTCAGTACAACTTTTCCTGTTTCCCCACGGTACATAGCCTGAACAATAACATGTGCCTGACTTGCACCAACATGCTTAAACGCAACATGAGCAAACCAAGCTTGGGGTAACAACTGGGTTAAGCCCCCTAAAAATACTGATCTAGCAACAATTTGGTCAAACCAAAAAACGACCGAACTCACTACGATCAGCGTAATCAACTGAATCAGCGAGACCCTATGTACTGGCGGTTTTGGAATGGTAGTCATTACGCGCTCTTACCATATTTCCCAGTTTCCCCAAGCTTTCACTGTCACGCTGGGAGCGGGGGGCATTATAGGTATAGTGGTAGTGATATTCAACATGCTATTAAGGTCTTTATCAGTAATTCATGTCCCTTATGGGAACCAGTTAGCTATTTGATGTGGGCTAGGATCCCTTCAAGCTCATCAACGCTGTGATATTTGATAACCAAATTTCCAGAACCTTTAGAAGAATGCTGTATTTTGACTGGTGCTCCGACCTTTTCAGAAAGCTCTTGTTGAATGCGTAAAATGTCGGGGTCAGCTTGTTTCGTTTTTTCTACTGGCATTACAGAACCCGATAAATGTATTCGTTTAACCAGCGTTTCGGTCTGCCTGACTGACATAGAATTGGCCGCTATTTCTCTTCCAGCCATAACCTGAGCATTACCGGAGAGTACCAATAGACATTTTGCATGTCCAAGTTCAATTTCTCCGAGCTCAAGTTGTTTCTGAACTGCGGACTCCAAGTTCGCTAAGCGCATTAAGTTGGTTACAGCCGATCGAGACTTACCAACAGCATCAGCCACCTGCTGTTGAGTCAGCTGAAACTCATCTTGCAATCTTATTAGCGCGCGGCTTTCTTCAATCGAATTAAGATCTTCACGCTGAATGTTTTCTATAAGCGCCATCACAATAGCCGCTTCGTCCGTAATCGATCTAATTATCGCTGGAATTGATTCTAATCCCGCTTGCTGGGTAGCACGCCACCGGCGTTCACCCGCTATAATTTCATATTTGTCAGTAGC
The DNA here is from genome assembly GCA_002313335.1 of Porticoccaceae bacterium UBA1117. GTDB lineage: Bacteria > Pseudomonadota > Gammaproteobacteria > Pseudomonadales > Porticoccaceae > HTCC2207. Next base: position 13,714 of record DCBC01000080.1, on the reverse strand, counting down.
GATCTTGCGTACAACTATCGGCTGCATCACTCCCTGCTGAATAATAGAGTTGGTAAGTTCTTGAAGAGCATCGGCATCTAAATCTCGACGCGGTTGATATTTTCCTCGTTGTAAAAATTCTACCGGTAAGTCTTTTAGAGTCCCATCCGCATCGTTCATTTGATCGCTTTGCGAGTTAACCTTTACCTCATCTGAAAATCCTAATAAGGCATCTAAGCCGGTGCCTAAACTTTGTCTTTTTGCAGCCATACTTTTAAGCCCCTACTAAATCTGCTTTCTGTTGTTTTTCGAGTCGGAGTATTTCTCCAGCAAGCGCCAAATAAGCTATAGAACCTTTTGAATTTCGATCATACATTAAAGCAGGTAACCCATGGCTAGGTGCTTCAGCCAAGCGCACGTTCCGCGGAATACTTACCTTATAAACTTTATCGCCAAAATATTTTCTCAACTGTGCCGTTACTGCATTGGTCAAGCTACTCCGAGGATCATACATGGTTCGCAAAATACCTTGGATATGCAACGAAGGATTAATCAACGTAGCTATTTGTTTAATTGTGTTGTTTAAATCCGCTAAACCTTCTAACGAAAAATATTCACACTGCATGGGTACAATGACACCCTCGCTAGCTACCAAAGCGTTAACAGTCAGCATATTGAGTGTTGGTGGGCAATCTATAATCACATAGTCATAGTCGTCAGTCACTTCTTGAAGAGCAAGTTTTAGTTTTGACTCTCTACCTATTTCCTTCATTAGCTCAACTTCAGCAGCGACCAAGTCTCGATTAGCCGGTAATAAGTCATACTTACCTGCAGTCCCTTTTAAAATAATCTCTGCCGTTGAGTTTTTACCGGTTACCATGTGATAAGCGCTTAAAGCACACCCTTGCTTGTTAACGCCAGACCCCATAGTTGCATTGCCTTGGGGATCTAGATCAATCAGTAGAACTCGTTTTTTATACGCCGCTAATGATGCTGATAAGTTAACACTGGTTGTGGTTTTACCGACACCGCCTTTTTGATTTGCTATGGATATTATTTTAACCACCGCTATTTTTCCTAGGTAATTTCTTAAATTCTAACTATTTTTAATAAGTGTCGCTGACCATCAACTGTTGGTACTTTTACAGCATATTCCTCGACGACCTTATAGCCTTTTGGTATTGCACTCAACTCTGATTGCTCAAGACGTCCTTTCATCGCCAAAAACCAACCATTATCTGCCAGAAGATGCTGACAATTTATAACCATGTCATAGAGCGAGCTAAATGCTCTGCTTAACACTGCATCATACATATGGTCAGGGTAAAATTGTTCTACTCGTTTATTCACTTCACTGATATTAGACAAACCCAGCTCTATTCTTACTTGAAACAAAAATCGAGTTTTTTTACCATTACTGTCTAGTAACGTAAAGTGCTTGCCTGGGTTCATAATAGCTAACGGTATGCCTGGCAGACCAGCGCCCGTACCAACATCAATAAACCGATCTCCCTGCAACAAAGTCGATATAGCTAAGCTATCCAGGAGATGCAACTTAATCATTTCCACCGGATCTCTTATCGCCGTTAAATTATAGGCCTTGTTCCAACGCTCAAGCATATCTAGATAAGCCAATAACTGGCGTAATTGTTCGTCACTGCAGTCTAAGTTAAGCTCGCCCATACCCGAAACAAGTAATTTTTGTTTTTCAGAATAGGAGATAGTTGGGTTTTTTTTTGATGCCATTTAATAGGTTACTTAATTAAGCTGCGTGTTTTTTAAGCTGAACTAACAGTAATGAAATAGCGGCAGGTGTCACGCCAGGTATTCTTGATGCCCGCGCAAGGGTAGAAGGCAAAGCCTCGCTAAGTTTTTGCTTAACCTCATTAGATAGACCTTTGATTTCAGCATAATTAAAGCTACTTGGGATCGGTGTGTTTTCATGGCGCTGTAATTTATTAATCTCATCTTGTTGACGGCTAATATAGCCAGAGTACTTGGCATCAATTTCTACTTGCTGACCAATTTTTGCATTAGGTTTTTCATCTGGCAACAAATCAGCAATTATCTGGTGACTAAGTTCAGGCCGTTTAAGTAAATCAAACAATGAGTACTCGTGAGAAATTTTATGGTCGATGTGTTTGAATAGCTTTTCTGCAAGATCGCTATTGGGTTGGACCCATGTGCTTTTTAACCGTTGTGTCTCTAAAGCGATAGCTTCTTGTTTCTCACAGAAACTTTTCCACCGGCCATCGTTTACCAACCCAAGGGCTCGCCCTGTCTCAGTCAATCGAATATCTGCGTTATCCTCTCTCAATAACAAACGATATTCGGCTCGACTAGTAAACATTCTATAGGGCTCATTGGTACCCATTGTGATCAGATCATCAACTAAAACACCCATGTATGCAGTATCTCGTGTCGGGCACCAAACGTCTTTGCCAAGCGTTTGCAGTGCTGCATTAGCTCCAGCTAACAAACCCTGTGCTGCCGCCTCTTCATACCCTGTAGTTCCATTAATTTGCCCTGCAAAAAACAGACCACTAATAGACTTTGTCTCTAATGAATAATGAAGATCTTGGGGATTGAAATAATCATATTCAATCGCGTAGCCGGGTCTTGTGATATGTGCATTTTCGAACCCTTTGATAGACCTTACTAGCTCTAATTGAACATCAAACGGTAAGCTTGTTGAAATACCATTTGGGTAGAGCTCGTAAGTGTCCAACCCCTCTGGTTCGACAAATATCTGATGCTGATCCTTATCTGCAAACCTTACTACCTTATCTTCAATAGACGGGCAGTAACGCGGACCAACACCATCAATAACACCTGTATAAAGCGGAGAACGATCCATACCTCCACGGATAATATCGTGTGTATTTTTATTGGTATAGGTTATCCAGCAACACGTCTGCTGTGGGTGATCTTCGGCTTTTCCCAGGTACGACATTACGGGTATCGGTTGATCTCCCCACTGCTCCTGCAAACATGAGAAATCGACGCTCCGAGCATCAATTCTTGGAGGAGTCCCTGTCTTTAAACGCTCAACTCTAAAAGGCAACTCCCGAAGCCTCTGTGCCAAATTAATCGACGGGGGATCTCCTGCTCTACCGGCCGAGTGATTCTCTAAACCAATGTGTACTTTTCCCGCAAGAAACGTTCCAGCTGTGACCACCACCGTTTTCGCTTTGAACCGTAATCCCATTTGAGTAATCACACCGGTAACCCTGTTATTCTCAATAATAAGGTCATCTACGGCTTGTTGAAATATGGATAAATTTGGTTGATTTTCCAGTATTCCTCTAATGGCAGCTTTGTATCTGATCCTATCTGCTTGAGCTCGCGTTGCTCTAACCGCTGGTCCCTTACGAGCATTAAGCACTCTAAATTGAATTCCACCAAGATCGGTGGCTGTAGCCATAGCACCACCAAGAGCGTCCACTTCTTTTACCAAGTGGGTCTTTCCGATTCCACCGATGGCAGGGTTACAAGACATTTGACCTAATGTTTCTATGTTGTGGGTTAACAAAAGCGTGCTACACCCCATTCTTGCAGCTGCAAGGCAGGCTTCTGTGCCGGCGTGACCGCCACCAACAACAATGACATCAAAGTAATTTGGGTATTTCATAACATGCACAAGGTTTTCTTTAGATGAGCATTATACGTCGTGATCCGTCAAAATATTACTCTTTTAATTAGCATTAAATTTCCGAAGGTATTATCTTTTATAGTTATATAACTTACTTTATATATTAATAGTTTATATTATTGTTGTTGTTATTAGGGCTTTCTATTAATGTGGATAAATCTAAATAACGCTATAAATTCAGTTGCTTATAACGATAAAAAGAATGTAAAACTGTTTGAGTAAAGCTGTCATTCAAAAGCTAACAACCTGTTTTGAGCGTGTATTAAATTTAAGGTTAGGCGATGGACTGTGTGATTATGGTCTAACATTGTGGGCAAATTTTTTTTTCATACAGAAGGTATTCACACTCTATTAAGCTTATAGAATTAGTCCTTAATATACTGTTTATTAGCTGTTGATAAAACTGTATCGTTTTTTTATAGGTCTTTCTGGGCAAAAAAGACGGTGTTTTTAAGGGTTTAGTGAATAAATCGTTGAAGTAGGGCGTTTATTTCTTTAGAATCGCGCACCCTGTTAGGGTACAACACATAAATTTGGACGAGATACCATGAAAAGAACATTCCAACCTAGTAATTTGAAGCGCAAGCGCACACATGGTTTTAGGGCTCGTATGGCTACTCCCGGTGGAAGAGCGGTTCTTAACCGTCGCCGAGCGAAAGGCCGTAAGCGTCTGTCAGCATAGGGCGTGGGCCGAGTGCCCAAGTTTAAGTTCGGTAAAGACCAGCGTTTACTCAAGGCCTCTGAATTTCAAGAGGTCTTCGATTTAAATACCTTTAAGATTTCTCATCCTAATTGGCTTCTGTTAGCAAAGTTTAATGGAGACCGTGAGTCTCGTTTAGGTCTTGTCATTGGTAAGAAAAACATACCTACTGCTGTGGGTCGTAACTTTATCAAGCGACTAGTTCGTGAAACCTTTCGTAAATCCGACCTCCCTCATTCGATTGATGTTATCTTTTTAGCTCGCAAGGGAGCCGATAAGCTAAGCGCTCGAGACATGGCCTTGTTGTTGCAGGAATCTTGGTGCAGACTGCGGCAGCGTTGTAATGATTCAAAGGCGAAAAATGCGTAAATTAGCGATTAAAATGATTCGTGGTTACCAGTTGGCTATTAGTCCCTTTCTTGGAAATAATTGTCGGTTTGAACCAACCTGTTCTTGTTATGCACATGAATCGATAGATCGCTTTGGTATTTTGAAAGGAAGTTATCTTTCAATTGTCAGGATATTTAAGTGCCATCCTTTTCACCCCGGTGGTTATGATCCTGTTATGGATACTATTGAGAATAAAAACCCACCCAAGCAAAAATCAACAGAGTTGTAGTTAATATGGATTGGCAAAGAACAATTTTAATCAGCGGCATGGGCCTTGTTGCTTGGATGCTTGTTATTCAATGGAATCAATTTCAAGACCAAGAAGTCGAATTACAGGCAAGTTATACTGAATCTCAAGCTAACTATGCATCGAACCTAGATTTAGTGACTACTCCTAACGACATTCAAAACAGTGAGGAGTTGCCCCAATTAGAATCGGCGCCTAAGTCGTCTGTTATTTTGGATTTGGCACTGCCTTCTTCAACAACAAATTTCATTACTGCTAAGAATGATGTTATTGAAATCGTCATTGACCCCACAGGTGGAGATATCGTTAGCGGTCTGCTCTTAAAGCATTTTGACAAAAAACTTGAGGATGGGGGCCGGCCTTTTCCTATTTTACAAAATAGTAAAGACAATACGTATGTTGCGCGCAGTGGTTTGATTGGTCCAAGTGGAACTGATACAGCAGAGGGAAGACCAACATTCTCTGTTGATAGAACAAACTTTGTCTTAAGCAGTGATGAGAACACACTTAACATAGATTTAGTTTTAAATGATAGCGGCGTAAGAATCGTGAAGCGCTTTATTCTTTCGCGAAATAGCTATGATATTGGTGTCCAATACATCATAAATAATGGTTCATCTGTTAACTGGAACGGAACTTTTTATGGGCAGATAAAGAGAGATTCTAAACCGCCAGTGACGGACGTTTCTGGGTTTAGTATGCAGCCTTTTCTGGGTGCCGCTATTCGCCAGCCTGAAAAGAATTACGCAAAATTCGATTTCGGTGACATCGAAGATGAGTCTGTGAAGACTACAATTGAAGGGGGTTGGGTGGCTATGGTTCAGCATTATTTTATTAGTGCATGGGTTCCACCAGCGGACGAGCTAAACAATTTCACTTTGCGTAAGTTAAATAAACAGGATATGTATTTACTGTCTTTCACTGGTGCACCGATTAATGTTCCAGCCGGTCAAGCTGCTGATTATAAGGCTAGCTTTTACATAGGGCCCAAAGATCAGGACGCTCTTGTTGGAATGGCTGAGTATCTCGATAGGACGTTAGACTTCGGGTTTTTGTGGATTTTGGCAGAGCCAATTTTCAAAGCAATGAAAATGATTCACAGTGTTATTGGCAATTGGGGTTGGACAATTATTTTGCTAACACTAGGGATTAAATTAATTCTTTACCCTTTGTCTGCAGCAAGCTTGAAATCAATGGCGAAAATGAGAAACTTGCAGCCTCAGATGGTTAGACTTAAAGAGCTATACGGCGATGACCGCCAGAAGATGTCTCAGGAGACTATGAGTCTTTATAAGAAAGAGAAAGTTAACCCAGCTGGCGGTTGCTTCCCAATGTTGCTACAAATGCC
>DCBC01000080.1:6115-7008 GCA_002313335.1 Porticoccaceae bacterium UBA1117 | reverse complement strand
TTTTGGATTCAAGATCTTTCTGCAAAAGATCCGTATTTCGTTTTACCAATTATTATGGGCGCAAGCATGCTTCTTATGCAGAGGTTACAGCCTGCTCCCACGGACCCGATGCAAGCAAAGATTATGCAGATTATGCCCATTGCGTTTACCTTTTTATTCATGGGGTTTCCTTCAGGGTTGGTTCTCTACTGGACGGTGAACAACTTGTTGTCAATGGCGCAACAATGGTTTGTGAATCGTCAACTGATCAACAGTAAAAGTTAGATTAAGGCTCCTTTAGGGGCCTTTTTTTCGGACATAATTATAGTTATGTTACAAAATGATAAAGATACTATTGTTGCTATTGCTACCGCCACCGGTCGTGGTGGTGTGGGTGTTGTACGACTGTCTGGTGAGGATCTAGCCCCCTATCTTCAAGGCATAATAGGTCGAGCTATTATACCGCGGCAGGCAAGCTATTGTCGGTTCTTAGATGCTTCTGGTAAAGCCATTGACGAGGGCGTTGCGTTATATTTCCCTGCACCGCATTCATTTACGGGTGAATCAGTTCTTGAACTTCAGGGTCATGGAGGAATGGTTATCTTGGACTCGTTGGTTCAACGCTGTGTTTCTTTGGGTGCCAGGGTAGCTAGGCCAGGCGAGTTTAGTGAGAGAGCTTTTTGCAACGATAAAATGGATCTAGCGCAGGCTGAGGCGATAGCTGACTTGATTGATGCATCATCTGTGGAAGCCGCAAAATCAGCTGTTAGATCTATGCAGGGAGATTTTTCTAAGCTTATAAATAAGCTTGTAGAGGAAATGATTCAGATCCGTATCTATGTTGAAGCAGCAATTGATTTTCCAGAGGAAGAAATCGATTTTTTACAAGATGAAAAGCTCTTTGCTAATTTAAG
>DCBC01000080.1:0-5714 GCA_002313335.1 Porticoccaceae bacterium UBA1117 | reverse complement strand
CTTGTGCTAGCAGGAAGACCGAACGCGGGCAAATCGAGTTTATTAAATTCACTGGCAGGTAATGATACTGCTATTGTGACGCCGATCGCGGGGACAACTAGGGATGTTTTGCGTGAAAAGATCGTGCTTAACGGTTTGCCCCTCAATATAGTCGATACCGCAGGATTACGTGATACTGATAACGAAATAGAGGCTGAAGGGGTACGTAGGGCCTGGAAGGAGATCGAGGCTGCGGATCTGATTTTGTTTATTGTTGATTCGACTCAGGATGGCTCTCAAAACGTAGAGTCCGTCTGGCCGGAGTTTTTTGATCGTTACCCAAGTTCAAAGCAGCAGCTAACACTGGTACTTAATAAGATTGATATATCGGGAGTTTCTCCAGGTGCAGTGCAGGGAAAAAAAACGGCGTTCGCTATATCTGCGAAAGAACAAACAGGGTTTGACGCTTTGGTTGAGCATCTACAAAAGAGTGCAGGTTTTCTTGGCCACTCAGAGGGACTTTTTTCAGCCCGTAGGCGACATTTGGTAGCCTTGGAAAAAGCCCTTGACCTTATTGTTGTTGGTATTGCTCAACTACGTCATGCCGGAGCTGGAGAGCTGCTTGCTGAGGACTTACGTCAAGCGCAGAGAGAGCTTTCAGAGATAACAGGTCAGTTCACGTCAGATGATTTACTCGGCAGGATATTTTCGTCGTTCTGTATCGGAAAGTGACCAAATAAAGAATAAAAGTCACCTTATTTAAAAAACTTTCTTCTACCAATCAAGCGCGCCGCAAATAGTCTCTTTACACACGGAGTTTTCACTGTATATATACAGGTTATCAACAAAATAAGGTTATTTTGTATACAGCATTTACTTATTTTTTGTGGGTAATGTAAAACTTGTTATTTTATAAGTTGTTGATTTAATTAGCTTAGTTTTAATTTACCGAAAAACCCCCTATTACTTTTTGTGGATAATGTGGTTTTTATTGTATACACTAATTCATCAGTAATAATCTTTTTTTCTGCGCTCGGCAGGGAGCATTTATTACGTTTAAGGGGGACATTTTGAAAAGCATAATTATAATAAATCACGTCGTTACTTACAGAATTAAAGGCCCTGCTTTTCTCTGTCAACTAGGGTTTAAGGTGGCGATGATTCAATATGCAATCTGATCTCGCTTCTAATATTTGGCCTCAGTGCCAAGCCTTATTGCGGGGAGAGCTTCCTGAGCAGCAGTTTAATACTTGGATTAGACCTCTAGTTGCACATTCTGAGTCTGACAGCGATGGAGTACAGTTGCTTGCGCCCAATCGGTTTATTGAAGATTGGGTGAAAAATAAGTTCTTCACGCGGATTCAAGAATTAATGGATCAGCTTTGCGGCCGCAGAGTTACAGTCGAGGTTTTAGTGGCGGTTAGTCATTTTAATGGAGATGTTAGTCAGCCTATTTTGGCGGGTGACCGGGGGCAGAAGGAAGTCTCTGGTTGGAACGCGGCGCCAGTGGGAGAGTTTAAAGTACAGGCTCCAGCAATTATTACCTCTGCAGCTGAGAGTAGCTTGAAAACCAATTTAAATCGAAATTTTACGTTTGATAGTTTTGTAGAAGGTAAGTCAAACCAACTTGCGTTTGCAGCGGCTCGGCAGGTTGCCGAGAACCCTGGTGGCTCTTATAATCCGCTATTTATCTATGGTGGGGTTGGTTTAGGTAAAACTCATTTAATGCACGCGGTTGGTCACGCAATGCGCGAGAAGAATCCTGAGGCAAAAATTGTATATCTGCACTCTGAGCGGTTTGTAGCAGATATGGTCAAGGCGCTGCAGTTAAAGGCGATTGATGAGTTTAAAAGGTTTTATCGTTCAGTTGACGCACTTCTTATCGATGATATTCAGTTTTTTTCTGGGAAAGAACGTTCTCAGGAAGAGTTTTTCCACACTTACAATGCCTTGCTTGAGGGCGGTCAGCAAATGATCTTGACCTGCGATCGTTATCCGAAGGAGATAGATGGCGTTGAGGAAAGACTGAAGTCTAGGTTTGGTTGGGGTTTGACGGTGGCAGTTGAGCCGCCTGAGCTAGAGACCAGGGCTGCTATTTTAATGAACAAGGCTGAGCAGGCGGGCATGGATCTGTCAAAGGATGCCGCGTTTTTTATAGCCCAACGTATTCGTTCTAACGTTCGAGAGCTGGAGGGCGCCCTTAAACGAGTTATGGCTCATGCTCAATTCACTGGGCGCGTTATTGATATAGATTTAATTAGAGAATCCCTTAAAGATCTATTGGCACTTCAAGATAAGCTCGTTACCATAGATAATATTCAGCGGGTGGTCGCGGACTACTATAAGCTGAAGATGTCTGATATGTTGTCTAAGCGGAGAAGTCGTTCGGTGGCGAGGCCTAGGCAGTTAGCCATGTCGATTGCTAAAGAGCTTACTAGCCATAGTCTCCCAGAGATTGGAGAATCATTTGGGGGTAGAGATCATACTACTGTGCTTCATGCTTGTAGAAAGGTAAAAGAGCTAGAAGGAATGGACCGTGAAGTTCAGAGAGACCTAAAGAATTTGTATCGAGCCTTATCCACTTAAATTACATTAGTTGATCATTATTAAGAGTAGAGTCGGAGTTAATAAATTATTATGAAATTTAGCTTATCGCGTGAAGCGTTATTGAAACCTCTTCAGCTGGTTGTCGGTGTTGTTGAGAGGCGCCAAACATTGCCTATACTGTCAAATGTTTTATTGAGTCTTGAGGAATCACGATTATCTATGACTGGAACTGATCTTGAGGTTGAGATCGTCGGTGTAACTGATACGGGCGCTCCTGGCGAAGACGGTGATGTCACTGTATCGGCGCGGAAGCTGGTGGATATTTGTCGCTCTCTTCCTGATGGAGCGTTGATTGATTTCTCCAGCAGTGATGGTAAGGCAACCATCAAAAGTGGAAGGAGTAAGTTTACGCTATCTACTTTGCCTGCTAACGAATTTCCCTCTGTTGATGAGGGAGAGAAGACCGTAGAGTTTATGGTTCCCGGTTCAGTGCTAAAAGGTTTGATAGAGGCAACCTCTTTTGCGATGGCGCAGCAGGATGTTAGGTACTACCTTAACGGGATGCTATGGGAGCTAAATGAGAATAAGTTAAGAGCAGTGGCTACCGATGGGCACCGTATGGCGCTGTGTGACGGTGTGTGCGAAGTTGTTGTAGCTGAGCCTATTACTTCAATCATACCTCGTAAAGGTATTATTGAGTTATCGCGCCTACTTGATGAAAATGATGTGAAGGTGGCTATGGGTTCTAATCATATCCGCGTTACAGGCGGAGACTATTGCTTTACCTCTAAGTTAGTGGATGGAGCGTACCCTGATTATGACCGTGTACTGCCAAAAGGTGGTGATAAAATTGTGATTGGTGATCGTACTGAGCTCAAGCAAGCTTTTGGGCGCGCGGCCATTTTGTCCAACGAGAAGTATCGTGGTGTAAGAATTTTACTGTCCGAAGGCTCCATTAAAATGGTAGCAAACAACCCTGAGCAGGAAGAGGCTGAAGAAGAGGTCTCTGTTAATTATTCGGGAGAAGACTTAGAGATTGGGTTTAACGTTAGTTACCTGTTGGATGTACTCTCGGTTATCACGGGCACTGAAGTTCGGATTACTCTTTCAAGCTCCAATAGCAGTGCTTTAGTAGAAGACGCGGCAGACGGTTCGGCTGTTTACGTCGTCATGCCAATGCGCCTGTAGCGATCTGCCATGCAAGGCCAGATGTATAGTCTGGGTTTGCTGGGCAAGGTTCTCATGTATATTCCTCATCTTGAAATTCACCAAGTTCGAAACCTACAAAGTCTTACAGTAGATTTTCATAGTATGGCCAATATTATTTATGGCGTTAATGGCAGCGGCAAGACCAGCTTGCTTGAAGCTATATATCTGCTTGGCCGTGGCCGGTCTTTTCGTCATAGAGATCTAAGGTTGGTGGTTAACCATCAAGCTGACGAGCTTGTTGTTTCTGCCAAGGTCAAAAACAACGACCCGCTGGTGATTCATCAGCTCGGTGTAAAGAGGAGTTGTAGCGGTAATTTCGCGGCTCGGCTAGACGGCAGGGCGATCCTGACGGCTGGCCAGTTAGCAACAGTACTTCCTCTCCAGCTGATCGACGCGCAAAGTTTCAATTTACTTGAGGGAGGACCACTGCAGCGTCGGCAGTTCTTGGACTGGGGCGTGTTCCACGTGGAACAATCTTACTCTCAGTTATGGGGGCGCTTTCAAAAGGCACTAAAACAGCGGAATCAACTGCTTCGTCATGCTAGAATGGACGAGGATTCTTTTCGGGCGTGGACGGCTGAGCTGGCACCCTTAGGCGAGCAAATTTCCGCATGCCGAAAACGCTATGTTGAAGGGCTGGTTTCGCATATCCAGACCGTAGCGGCCGGGTTTGACGGCTTGGGTATACTTGAGATTGAATATTATCAAGGTTGGAATGAGAGCTTGTCTTTATTAGAGGCAATGACTGTAGATACCAAGCGTGACATTGCGGTTGGTTCTACAAGTCATGGCGCTCATAAGGCAGATATGAGAGTGAGGGTAGACGGTACACCCGCGGCGGATATTTTATCGCGGGGGCAAACGAAGCTGTTGGTGTATGCGCTAAAGTTAGCGCAAGCGACGTACTTTAGGGATCAAGTTGGCGAGTCCTGCGTGTTTTTACTCGATGATTTACCGGCCGAGTTGGATTATCACCATCGGCAGCAGGTGGTGTCTTGTTTGTATGGGCTGGACTGCCAGTTCTTTGTGACTGGCGTAGACAAAAAAGATTTTGAAGGTTTATTGAAAGATAGTGCATATCAGATGTTCCACATGGAACATGGCGAGATTACCGCAGGTTGAATAACAGGAAGCTATAGAGTTATGTCTGAAGAAACTAATTACGATTCGTCTAGTATTAAGGTTCTGAAAGGGCTGGATGCTGTTCGAAAACGCCCAGGAATGTACATCGGTGACACAGATGATGGTACAGGTCTGCACCATATGGTCTTTGAGGTTGTTGATAACTCCATTGATGAAGCGTTGGCGGGGCATTGTTCAGAAATCCGTATCGTGATCCACCCAAATGAATCCATTTCGGTTTCAGATAATGGTCGTGGGATCCCAACAGAAATGCACGATGAAGGTGTTTCTGCGGCAGAAGTTATTATGACTGTTTTGCATGCAGGGGGTAAATTTGACGACAATAGCTATAAGGTCTCTGGTGGTTTACATGGAGTTGGCGTTTCAGTAGTCAACGCCCTTTCTCAGAAAATGCGCCTCACGATACGCCGTAATGGACAAGTTCATGAGCAGACTTATTCCCACGGGGTGCCTGATGCACCGTTAGCGGTGGTTGGTGAAACAACAGAAACGGGAACTGAAGTATTTTTTATGCCCTCCGAAGGTACCTTCACTAATATACAGTTTCACTTCGAACAGCTTGCAAAGCGGTTGAGAGAGCTATCTTTTCTCAATTCGGGCGTGCGTATTGTGTTGCACGATGAGCGAAGTGGTAAAGAAGAAGTATATGCCTACGAAGGCGGGCTGCGTGCTTTTGTCGAGTATCTGAACACCAATAAAAGTACTGTTAATAAAATTATGCACTTCAACACCGACCGTGAAGATGGTACAAGTGTCGAAGTGGCACTTCAGTGGAACGACGGTTTCCAGGAAAATATTCTCTGTTATACAAATAATATCCCCCAGCGCGACGGCGG
>DCBC01000082.1 GCA_002313335.1 Porticoccaceae bacterium UBA1117 | reverse complement strand
GGCGTTGCCGTATACTTGGTTTGTTGATGTACGCAAATATAACTCTAAATTCAGGCTGAAAATACTTTATGCAACTTAGTTGGTTTGACAATGATGCGACACACCTATCTGAAGGCTTTCCCGAGAAGATGGTTTTGCTTGATTGTGAAACGACTGGAGGTAATGCCACTCGCAATCGCATCATCGAAATTGGCCTGTTGGTCATTGAAGAGGGTAAACTGATTAAACGCTGGCAAAGCTTTGTTGACCCGCAAACAGCGCTACCCCCGTTCATTCAAAAAATTACCGGCATTAACCCAGGAATGCTAATCGGTGCACCAACGTTTAGTGATATTGCGGAGGAGCTTCTCCAATATCTCGATGGCCGGACTCTAGTCGCCCATAATGCACGTTTTGACTATGGGTTCATCAAAAATGAATTTGCCAGACTGGATATAAAATTTTCGACTAAGCCCTTGTGCTCAGTAAAATTCAGCCGGGCTTTGTTCCCTCAGTTTAATCGTCATGGACTGTCCCACATTATAAAACGATTCGACTTGACCATCGAAAATCGGCATCGTGCAATGGATGATGCCGAAATGATTTATCAGTTCTTTTTGAAATCCTCCGCTTTATTTTCTGCCGAGGAGATCGCCGCAACCTGCAAGCAACAATTGAAACGACCCGCATTACCGATGAATTTACCCAGTAACGAAATTGATAAGTTACCGTCCTCCTCTGGGGTTTATTATTTCTATGATTTGAAGGGTGTCCTTTTATATGTCGGCAAAAGTATTCATATTCGCAATCGGGTAATGAGCCACTTTACTCAAGATCACAAGAATGCCAAAGATTTACAAATGAGTGCAAAAATTGCCCATGTTGACTTTCACAACACACCGTCTGATTTTGGTGCTCAGGTGCTTGAAAGCAACCAAATCAAAGCACTCAATCCCCTTTATAACCGCCGCCTTCGACGTGTCAAAAAAATGCACCAATTTCGTAGTTATGAAGACAGCGAAGGCTATAAACGACTGTCTATAGAGGCTGTTGATGTGGGCAGTGGGATCGATGACACTAATATTGGGTTATTTCGCTCGCCGCGTCAGGCCGTTAAAAAACTAGAATCCCTCGCAGACCAGTTCTCGCTCTGCCATAAATTACTTGGGCTCGAAGCTGGGCCAGCCAACGCTGATAAGCCCTGTTTTCGTGCACAGCTGAATAAATGTTTAGGTGCGTGTCATGGTGCCGAAACACCAGAGCTCTACAATCAGCGAATTAATACGGCATTGGAGGGCTACCAACTTCAAATGTGGCCTTACCCAGGGCCGATTCTTATCGAAGAACGAAACTCTGAAGACCCCGAACAGTCAGCGCTCCATCTGATCAATAATTGGTCCTATATGGCGCAAATAGACTCGCCAGATGAACTATTTGATCGCGGACTTCAGACCGTAAATGCACTAGCATCTAGCGACTTTTCCTGCCAATCAGAGCGATCTACTCAACCACTTTCGATCGTCAATTTTGATCTAGATATTTATTTTATTCTGGTACGCTTTTTAATGGATGAAGACCGGTTAAAAATGAATAATATTAAAATATGGCCTCTCATGGAATTAGCGACTGAGAACTTTGACGACTTAATCTAGTCATGGCGCTCAACACATTTTAACGCCTTTTTTCTGTTCCACTAAGACTAAGATTTTCTGGTAAAGATCCACGACTGTTCCTGCCAGTCTTGTTTAATGGATAACTTTTAGTTTTCTGAACAACGGGACGTGATTTTGCATCTTGTTTTATGGTCGCTTCACCACTATTTTTCCTTTTCTGTGGCGCTTTATAACCACTAATTGCCTTTGGTCTATTAGCTAATGAGTGATTCTTCTCTATTTGGCGCATTTTTTTCGACATTACCTTTACGCTATTGCCCATTATATTACGTTGGATCCGCTGCTTTTTCGGGTAATTATCGACTTTGCGTTCTAAATTGTCTGGAGTACGCTTTTTAACGCCAATAGGTTGCTGACTATTAATCGGCGCACTGTTATTACGTAACCTTTTGGCAAAAGTTTCTTCACTTTTATGCTTTCTAGGTTTGTGGCGTTTTTCCAATCTCTTAGCCTGATCAGTGTAATGTTTTTCACCTCTCACTTTATGCTTGGTCACTGTATTTAGACCCGAACGACGCAATTCCTTTTTACGTGCTTTGTTGATTTCTCTTATCGGTTTATGGCTTTTGTAGCGCTTTTTAACATGAGAGTTTCTATAAGCAACTCCGCGTCTATGGTTTGGTTTGTGATCCCAAGACTTGGAATCACGGCCGCTGGTGATATTATTTCTATGGCGATAGCGATGCGAATTGTGGTGATCTATCACAACGACTCTATGGTTACTCCAATGAAAAGCGCTAAAGAAAAAATTGGAGTGTATTCTTATCCCTCTATTCCAAGAAAAGTAACTGTGAGGATGCGCGCTATAACCATAAGCTGGGGCCCAATAGACCGGTGGGTAGCGATGCCAGCGCCAGTCACCGTAAACGACGCGAGGATCATAATAGGGAACATAAACTATCTCTCGTTGAATCGACTCAATGACTATTTGATTGTTCTCATGAGTGATGGACATATTCTCCATTTCAGACAAACTATTTGCGTTATAAGCCTGTGCTCTAAGTGACTGAATACGCGCTAATACCCTAGCTTCATTGTCCAAAAAAGCATCACCAAGATTTTGAGTCCAGTCTAGATTACTGCTCAGCTTTTCCAAAACAGCGGGAAATGCTAATAGTGCAATCACACTAGGGTCCCAATCCATAGCCTCTGCCTTATCCATTATCTGGGGACTACTCAATTCTTTATCTCTGGCGCGCAACTGACTAGCCATCACCACCTCAAGAGGATAAGTAGCGGCAATCAAAATATGTGTCAGCAAACTGTCAGGGTAGAGCGCAATAGGCGCCAGCACCTGTTCCAGCTGCGCATCGCTAAATCCTGCATCGTTGGAGTCTGTTGAATCCGAGTATTGTATTGACTGGAAATCAGCCACATCTCCGCTCGATGTAGAGCATGCCGTCAGTGAAAAAGAGCTGCTTAGGAGTGTAATAAGTAGTAGCTTTTTGAAGTGTATATTGAGCGCGTCCATAATCTTGATAATCCGTTTTATGATGTTAGACGAATTGTAGCGAGGTAAAGATGAACGTAACCTGAAGGGTTAGAACTCAGTTGCAGAAGCTGTATGACTATGGTCTAGGTAGTTTGCTTAAATAGAATTGAAAATTTTGCACCGCCCAGGCTTTCAGAACGTTCTATGGTCAAAGATCCTCCGTAACTGTCTACCAAGTCGCGTACAATAGCCAAACCGATACCATTCCCCTGGTCATAGGAATCAGCACGTATACCTCGCTCGAAAATTCTACTCTTTTGGTCTTCGTTAACGCCGGGGCCATCGTCTTCGATACTTATTATCAACTCTAATTCGGAAGACATCGCCTTTAACAACACCTCACCCTCAGCTGCTTTGCAGGCGTTATCTAACAGATTACCTAAAATTTCAGTCAAATCAGC
>DCBC01000098.1:24907-45935 GCA_002313335.1 Porticoccaceae bacterium UBA1117 | reverse complement strand
ATCAAAGAAGGCGCTTTTTTTCATTGACGTCCTACGCTCTACGATTAATTTTCGAGTCTACCACTGAATCGCCAAATGCCCTGTTTTGCCTATAGGTTAGGAATCTGATTACCCGCATCATTTTAAACACTCACATCTTTTCTACATTGACAGCACGTTAGTAATTCTATCGGTGAGACCATTAACATTATCATAAGCCCACTAAAAAAAGGTATTTACCCCACGCCAAAAATAACCTATGCTTATTAAGGACTTATAAAAATTGCGTCAAGTAAGTGTTGGATTTTACTCGGGTTAAGGACTTAAAAGAATAAAAAGATTCGGCCTTTGCAGTCTATTTTTACGGAGAATATAATGACTATGTTGAACCAATCAGAACGGCAAGTTACTTTAAAAAAGAAGTTACTCGTAACCTCTATGGCAGCTGCACTTGGACTAACAGGAGCTCCAATTGCTCTGGCCCAGAGCGCAACGCTTGAAGAGATTATTGTAACGTCTCGTCAGAGAGTTGAATCATCTCAAGATATCCCTATGACGATCGATACGGTATCCGGTGAAGATATTCTAAAGCAAGGAATAACCACTCTCCAAGACTTCTCTCGATTTGTGTCAGGTCTCAACGTGACAACAACAGCCGCCGGGCAAAACACAATTGTGTTCCGAGGTGTAAGTGATGGTGGTGGTTTCCTTGTTGACCCGACCGCAGCCATCTATCTAGATGAGCAAGCCATGTCTATGACGTCAATGGCGCCTGACATCTATCCTGTAGATATAGCGCGAATAGAAGCCTTGTCTGGGCCACAATCAACGTTGTTTGGCGCGTCATCACAGACCGGTACCATTCGTGTAATTACCAACAAACCAGATGCTGAGGGTACAGATGTCTCCGGCAATATTGGTGTAGGTCTATCGTCAGTTAAAGGCGGTGATGCCGGACATGATTTTGATGCCACTCTGAATATTCCACTCGTAGAAGATAAGTTAGCCTTGCGCGTATCGGTATTTAGTGCAGAAGACGGCGGCTTTATTGACAACGTATTGGGTAATACTGTGGTAGATGAGTATTCTGGACTTGGTGGATTGAAAAACAATTCCGCCCTGGTTGAGAATGACATCAACAGTGTTGAATGGTTTGGTGCCAGGGCTTCTGTGAAATGGTCAATCTCGGATGACTGGTCAAGTACACTCAGTCACAACTACCAAGAAATTAAGGCTAATGGCTTTAATGATATGGATCCAACTGTAGGCGATTTGGAGACCATTAAGTTTTACGATGAGTTCAGAACCGATGACTGGGAACAAACCAGCCTTGTGATTGACGGTGACTTAGGGTTTGCCCAATTGACTGTAGCTGCGTCCTACTATGACCGCGAAACACTGTATCAGCACGACACCCAATCTTATGCTGCCTATTTTATGTACACCCTTGGTGTCTATGCTGGATATGCGACGTATGATTTTGGTGCAGATCCTGTCGGCTACCTAACCAATGATCAGGTCAATACCTCTAAAACACTAGAAGTTCGATTATCTAATGCAACTGACAAAGTCAGTTGGACAGCGGGAATGTTCTTCATGGATTCTGATGAGCATTGGGATTTCCATAGCTATACGGATGACTACGGCAACTCGCCTGCTCACGCTGCTTGGAGTGCCTATGCCGCTTATGAGGGTATATCTATTTCACCCGATGCTGCTTGGTGGTATTCAGGTCAATCTACTACCCGAGAAGATAAAGCCATCTTCGGTGAAATGGATATCAACTTATCAGAAAGGCTCTCGCTCCTAGTCGGTGGTCGCTGGTATGAGGTCGATAGAAATATTGAATACATGGTGGAAAAGCCATCGGGCTATGCGAACTTATCAACACCCCCTAGAGATGCAATAGATGATGGGTTTACCCCTAAAGTTGGTATTCAACTTGATATCAACGATAACTTGATGATTTGGGGTGTCTATTCTGAAGGATATCGTGTGGGTGGAACTAACCGTGGCAGAGGTATACCGTCGCTTCCAGTTAATTATCAATCAGATATCATCGAGAATATGGAGTTCGGTTTAAAATCTACCTGGATGGATGACACCTTACAAGTCAATGCAACGATCTATGACATGGTATGGAAAGATATGCAGCTGGAAGTAACCGACCCCAGTTTTGCGATTGGAGAACCTTGGCAAGCCGTTGTTGCTAACCTCGGTGATGCCACTGTAAAGGGAATGGATATAAGTATCACCGCCGTTCTCAATGAAAACATACAGATGGGCTTTAATCTCACGAGCATTTTTGATGCTTATGTAAATGCTCTGGGAAGCGTTGCTGACGATCGATTTGAAGGAGGGCAAGCTTCACTTGGGTTAGATCCAAAGTCCGATCTACCGATGTTTGCGGATACCTCGTATTCTTTCTATGTGGAATATTCCTCACAGATGGCTCTTTTCGGTGGTGGTGAAGCATATGCGAGACTTCAGCATAGTTTTGAAGGTACATCCCTCAATCAGTTAAGCGATGGCGGCAACGCCCCGCAACAAGAGCAGGGGGACTATCGTCTGACTGATCTGATTTTGGGATATGACATGGGCGACTGGCAAGCGCAGCTAAGTCTAAATAATATTACCGATGAGAGAGGTGTTTCCTATAGAGACTCATCAGATTTCGACCCATATTACGGACGTAATAGCGACAACATAGTTCGGCCAAGAAATTTTAACTTCTCGCTCAGACGTGAGTTTTAATTTATAACCCAATATCAGTACTGTAAGACTGATACAAAAAAGGCACGCATAGCGTGCCTTTTTTGTATCCTACCTACTATTGCTAATCAAAGGGCCATACCTCTAGTCCGTGTATCGCATTGCGAATATCCATAGTTAGGCTAACTACTGCAATTCGCTCACCTCTCTGAATATCATATAAACTAATCGTAGATGGCGATGACCCGGCTGCGACCATTTGATCATTAACAACACAAAGACCTCGACCAAATGACTGCCTGGCTACCTGAGTGCTATCCACGCCATGGAACTGCAAGTCTTCTTCATTATATGCCGGCACTTTGAACACCTTTGATGCCCCAGCTCGATCTATAAAACGTACAACATCGCTTTTGGTATCATTAAAAACAATTCCGTCTAAAAACGGCTGCGCATTATGTACCCCCTCAGGGAGGCTGCATACCTGAGAGATAGTCATATCAGAAGATAATCTCAATAATGCGCGACTATGTAGGCCACTAAAATAAACACCCGTTTCGGACACATGCACCATATTAATGTGATAGTGATTTGAAAATGGAGGTCCATTTTTAGCTAAGGGGTCAAAACGCTGCCCAATCCAGTCACTGCCATTCTTAGAGAGATACAAACCCCAGCTAAAACTTAGTGTATTAAGGTTAAAAACCAACAAGCTGTCGTAACCTGTGGAAGTAAGAAAAAGTAAATGATCTCGACGACTTATCTCATGACAGTGCTTGAGGTATTCATTCCGATAGGAGCCCAGCAATTCAAAATTGGGACTGTAGCAGAACAATTCATCACTAGCAGCTACCCATATCTGCTCATTGTGGAACGCAATTCCCCGAAGCCCCCTGTCCCAACCCCGACCAGCAAAATCAATATCGCCCTTATTCCAATCAATATGTTGGTTTACTTCTAGGGTGTTAAAATCAATAGTATAAACACCACCATGGCTCTGCCCTTTTTCACTTCCTCGCACCACTGAGGTGGCGATTAGTTTTGGTAAAGTCATAATAAACTACCGCAGAATACCCGAAGGGTCAGATGGATTTATCAAAGGTTCTAAGGTCTCTTTCAAGTCATCAATGTGCGACTCAAAGCGCTTCCACGTATCCACCGATTGATTGTAAATTGGCTGTCTTACCTGCTCAGAACTCGCGGTCCTCACGGATCTCTTAGTTTCATGGAAGTTGACACAGCCTTCCTCAAAAGGAAGGCCACAATAGTCCAAAATGCGTCTAACCTCTTTATCTAAGTTATCAACAACATCTTCATACTGTACTCGCAGTACCTTGTTAGGTAGCACCGCATTCCAATGCTTCATTAACCCATCATATTCGAGATAGAACTCACCAAGTTCGAACAAATCGTAGGTAAATGTTTGTCCTCTAGCAAAATGCTGCTTGAAACATCCTATACAGCTATCCAAAGGATGGCGGCGGGCATCAATAATTTTAGCATTAGGCAAAATGGCATGAAGTAGGCCTACATGAGCGAAATTATTTGGCATTTTGTCCGTAAAAAAGGGAGCGCCTCGGCGATGCCGTTCGGTCCTTCTCAAATACTCCTGACCCAAACTGGTGATCTCAGCATCATTCATTTCAAGGATGCCGCCGGGAAATGAACGACCTTTTTGCTTGTCAGCTATCATTTGAGACACAATACCAAGATCAGGTAATTCACTAGTACCATCGACTAAACTATGACTTGCCAAAATTTGTTCTAATAAGGTAGATCCTGATCGGGGAAGCCCCACAATAAAAATCGGCGCAGGATCTTGACTGCCAGGCTGAGTTTCTTTTATCCGACTAAAAAACTCTTCGCTAAAAGTTTCTTTCATCTTTCTATGTGCAACCTCTGTTTGCACTGGGTCGTAACTTATATTCTTTCTATGCTCTTGATTACCTTGGCTGTAATATTCAAACGCTTGATCATAATCTTTCTTATCTTCGAAGGCCTTACCCAAACTAAAAGCAAAGTGCGCTATTGATTCTGAATCCAATGAAGGTTGGACAATACGTTCAATCATGTCGTCAATTTCTTCATCACTAAAGCGGAATGTTTTAAGATTCGACAGGCTAAAGTATATTTCCCCTAAATTCGGTCGTAATGCTATGCCCGCCCTATAGGAAGCAATACCACCTTCTTGATCACCCAGCGTCTTAAGTACATGACCAAGCCCCACGTGAGCACCCGCTAATTTAGGCTCAATTTCAATTGCAGTTCGATAAGAGTCAGCTGCATCCTCAGTTCGACCTGCCTTTGCAAGCGCTGCTGCATAAAAATAATGAGTTGACGCATTTTGAGTATCATGGGAGAGCGCCTCTTTGAGTACAACAATAGCCTCCTCCTCTTTACCTTGCTCATTCAGCGCGGCGCCCAGATCATGCCACGCAATAATAAAGCGAGGGGCAATCTCAAGGACTTTTCTAAGTAATTTCTCCGCATCATCATAGGCGCGCGCATGAATAGCAACGCGAGCTAAAAGTAACCCGGCATTAACATCTCTGGGGTTAAAATTGACAAGCTCTTTGGCCAACGTCTCAGCTTCTCGATATTTGCCTTCGACAAATAGTTTTGTAGCTTTTTCTAGGCTCGCCTGTGTCGGTGATAAATTAGCTGCATGCTTTAGCGCCGCATCACCCGCTTCATCTCTACCCAAATTCTTGAGTGCCCCACCCAATTTAAAGAATGTACTGGCACTATTTGGCTTGAGTTCAATAGCCGCTTGGAGAGGGATTAGTGCGTCCTCTGACTTGCCCATATTTAACAGTACTGTGCCTAGATTCTCTTGCGCAGATGGATAGTCTGGCGCTCTTTCAATCACTGACCTTAAGAGCTTTTCAGCCTCCTCAAACTGGTTTTTACGAAGCAACACACTCCCAAGTAAGGATAAAAAATTAACATCCCGAGGATCCTCTAGAATTAACGAGCGACACATTCTTTCAGCTTCATCTAGAGCACCACTTTTCATCAGTGCTACGCTGCGATTAAACGCTTCCTTAGTGTTTTCTTGCGCCACAAATACCTGCCCTGTAGTAAATATTTTATTGGCTTAAATTTGCTATCAAGCCTAGTTCTTATCGACTTTCATTGCTAAAAATATATCACCTTAGTATATAATCAAATGGATAACCAAAGGGAAAAATATAGTATGGCTATATTTATTGTTTTGCGCCGTGTAACAGGTGTTATTGCCATTTTCCTAATGTCGATAACCAACGCAACAGAGTACGCTCTGGTAGCTGGTAACCTTATTGATGGTAGGTCAGACATCGCTTTAAAAAATAAAGCGGTCTTGGTCTTGGATAAAAAGATTACGGCAGTCGTTGATACTAGTCAAATTCCCGCAACAGCCGTGATTATAAATCTCCCAGGTACAACCTTGATGCCAGGAATGATTAATGCCCATGAGCACCCCCTACTGTACAAAAGTGACTATCAGAATGCACATTTACAGGCATCTTCTGCCTACAAAGCACTCTTGGGCCTGAAGAATCTGCAACGCCTGCTTAGGGCCGGATGGACAACTATAAGGGTAATGGGTGACGGCGATGTATATTATGCTAATCAAGATATTCGTAAGATAATTGACAGCGGCGTATTCATTGGTCCTCGTCTTACCGGTGCTGCACACTATATTTCGATTACCGGTGGTGGTGGAGATATTAACTATTTTTCTCCGGAACAAACTGTTATCGCCGATGGTTTAATTGCTGATGGTCCGGATGAAATTCGTAAAGCAATTCGCAAAGAAATTAAGTACGGCTCAGACTGGATAAAAATAATGGTTACCGGCGCTTTCATGTCCGTGGGTGATAACCCAAGGAATGTTTCATTCAGTCCACAAGAGCTAGCGGCTGCAGTTGAAGAGTCTTCACGGCACAATATCCCGGTGGCTGCACATGCTCATGCCACAGAAGGCATTAATCAAGCGATTATCGCCGGTGCACGATCTATTGAGCATGGAAGTTATCTTGACGAAGAATCTATCGCGTTAATGGTTAAACACCAGGTCTATTATGTCCCAACAATCTACATTGGGGATTACTACGCTAACAGTGGCAAGCTACTCGCGCAGAGTAAAAACGATGAGTTTTACACCTCCTTTAGAGCCGATTGGCTGAAGATGATTGGCAAGGCTTACAGGGCCGGCGTGAAAATTGCTGTCGGCTCAGATCTATGTGGCTATGCCGTGCCATCACATGTATGCGCGCGCGAGTTTGCAACTCTGATTGAAGCCGGATTAAGCCCCATGGATGCCATTAAAGCTGGCACCATTGTTGGTGCGGAGCTACTGCAATGGGATGACAAACTCGGTAGTATCGAGGTTAATAAGTTAGCCGATATTATCGCTGTTTCGGGAAATCCTTTAGAGGATATAAGCACGCTAGAAAAGCCAGTATTTGTTATGAAGGATGGTGTGATCATTTTCAACAATTTTGAAAAGTACTCTGCTATTAATAATTAGGGTCATTACTAAAAGGTTTATAGCTGCCCCCAAAGAGAGGTCTCAAAGGGGGCTCATGTGGCCTGAATAGAACAATAATACGGATTATTAGTGCTCTAAACCATCGTCGCTAGCATAGTGCCTGGGCTCTCTAAATAGGCTTTCCAACAATTATTGAAACGTGCGATAGTAGCACCGTCAATAACACGATGATCGCCTGACCAGCTCACTGACATGATCTTGCGCGCTGTAATTTGGTTGTCATTACCAAATCGTGGTAAATTCTGAATTTTCCCTAAGGCGACAATAGCAACCTCAGGTCTGTTAATAATGGGTGAGGCAGAAATGCCGCCAATAGCGCCTATATTAGAAATCGTAATGGTACCTCCCCTGAGTTCAGCAAGATTAATGATGCCACTACGCGCAGCATCAGTTAATCTGGCCACTTCAGTGGCTATCTGCAAAATAGAAAGGTTTTGCACGTCCTTGACATTGGGGACTAGCAGTCCTGTTCTACCATCCACAGCCATACCAATATTGTGGCTACCTACATAAGTAAGTTCAGTGAACGATTCGTCAACTCGGCTATTCATAATAGGAAATTGACCGATAGATAGTGACAGCGCCTTAATTAACAGGGGCATTAATGTGATCTTTACCTGATCGCTATAAGCTTCTTTTAGGCTCGCTCTCAACAGCATAAGCTCAGTGACATCGATTTCATCCACAAAGGTAAAGTGAGGGATCTTAGAAACAGACTCAGACATATGCTGCGCCATAATTTTTCGAACCCCAACGATAGCTTCGGTCCGATCGTTATTTTTCCCCGTTATTTTTTGAGCCAAGCCTTGGTCTGCTGTCTTTAGGTATAAGTGGACATCCTCTTTGAGGACACGTCCATTTTTCCCTGTACCAGAAATCAGCAACAAATCAAGATCATGCTCCCGTGCCAATTTTCGCACCGCTGGCGTCGTCAGCACTTTGTTAGCTTGATTTTCTCGAACAACCTGACTTGGCTGCTTCACCAACTCTAACTTCAGTTCGGCAATCTCCGGAATGTCAAAAACTGACTCAGTGGTATCAACGGTTTCCTCATCAGTATCAATGGCAAACAAGGGCGAGTGCACCTTAGCAATTTCTCCATCGTCATAGTAAAGCTTAGTGATTCGGCCCGAATACATAGAAGGTATTTCAACGACTGCTTTGTCGGTACTAACCTCAGCTATCACTTGATCTTCAGCAATCATGTCGCCCTCTTTGACTTTCCACTCAAGAACCTCACATTCAACGATCCCCTCACCAATATCTGGCAAAATAAAATCTCTGTTCATAATCTATTCCCCTTTGTCATAGTAACCATATTGACTAAAAGTTGACGCTTTGCTTTATGGCTTCGTAGACCTTTAAATAGTCAGGCAAATACTCTTTTTCAAACACTAATGGAAAAGGCGTGTCCATTCCCGTAACACGAATAATCGGTGACTCTAGGGACAAAAAGCACTCTTCTTGAATGGCGGCGGCAATCTCTCCTGCAAATCCACCTGTACGAGGTGCTTCATGACTAACAATAAGTCGTCCGGTTTTATTAACCGATGCGACAATGGTTTCTAGGTCCCATGGCAACAATGTTCTTAGATCAATCACCTCACACTGAATTCCGTCTTCAAGGGCCATCTTTGCTGCACGATGTAGTTGGTGCATCTGCGCTCCCCAGCCCAACAAGGTGACGTCAGTTCCGCGAGTTACGACTTCTGCGATACCTAAAGGTATCTCATAATCTTGATCTGGTACTTCGCCAACTTCGGCACGATAGATAGCTTTAGGCTCAAAAAATATTACCGGATCAGGATCTCGTATCGATGCAAGAAGTAGTCCTTTAGCTTGATAAGCGGTACTGGGAATTACCACCTTAAGTCCGGGGGTATGGCAAAAATAAGCCTCTGGGGACTGAGAATGATAGAGACCTCCGGCGATACCTCCGCCATAGGGAGTACGAATGGTAAGACCGCCACAACTAAATTGATCACCACTACGATAGCGAAACTTTGCTGCCTCATTGACGATTTGATCAAAGGCGGGAAAAATATAGTCTGCAAACTGTATTTCGGCTACGGCAACAGAACCCTGTGCCGCTAGTCCAATAGAAAAACCAACAATACCCTGCTCCGTGATCGGAGTATTAAAGCAACGTTGTTTCCCATACTTCTCTTGAAGTTTACTCGTCGCTCGAAACACACCACCAAACTCACCTATATCCTCCCCGAGGCAAATTACTCTCTGGTCAGACGCCATAGCCGTATCAAGCGCGCTATTCACGGCTTGAAGAAGATTAATTTGTGGCATAGGTAATACCCTAGTTAAACTGTGTTAAAGCAGTTTGATGATCAACTTTATTGGGGTTGGGTAAGTAATGGTCTGGATACTTATCGATGTGACTCAACAAGTCCTTATATTGTTTTTGCAAATGTGCGGGTGGTGTCTTATACACATCAGTGATTAGCTCACTGATTGATGGCGACGGCCGCTTTTCTTGGCTCTTGAGTGCATCAAGAATCTCTTTTTTGTACTGGGCCTTCAATTGATGATCTTGTTGGTCACTCCACCAACCTTTATCTAGCATCCAATTTTTCATTCGAAGAATTGGGTCTTTCTTCCGCCAAACGTCTTCCTCCGCACTACTTCGATAATTTGTAGGGTCATCAGATGTAGAGTGAGCGCCAAGCCGATAGCTCATAGTCTCAACAATAACCGGCGCATTTTTCTCTAAAGCTAACTTTCGAGCCTCCACTGAAGCCGCATAAACTGCCAATATGTCATTACCATCGACTCTAATACTACTAATCCCATAGCCGATGCCTCTTGGTGCGATACCATCACCAGAAAATTGTTCTGATGTAGGTGTTGAGATAGCGTATCCATTGTTTCGCACTACAAAAACTACTGGACAATTAGACACCGCAGCCATATTAAGCCCAGCATGAAAGTCACCTTCCGAAGCAGCCCCCTCGCCAAAATAACAGATCGTACAGGCATCTTTACCTGATAACTTTTGACCGTATGCATAACCTGCTGCTTGCGGAATTTGGGTCGCCAATGTGGAGCTTATGGTCATATAGTTCAGTTCACGGCTACCATAATGAATAGGCATTTGACGGCCCTTTCCAAAATCAAGATCATTACTTAGTAACTGATTCATAAACTGCTCAGAGCTAAATCCACGATAGCGTAATGCCGCCTGTTCTCGATACTGACTCATGACCATGTCGTGGCTTTTAAAGCCGGCAATTGAGCCGACGACTGAGGCCTCCTCGCCGGTGCAGGTAAGATAAAAACTCAGTCGTCCCTGACGCTGAGCGGCGACCATACGCTCATCCAGGATACGAATGTAAGCCATATCCTGATATATTTTCATTGCCGTAGCTTTATTAATTAAAGGTTCGTGCGCGTCCTTACGAAGTTTACCCTCAGCGTCCAAAATACTCAGAGTAGGAATAGTTAAGTCTGTGATCTCCGTGAATCTTGGAACTCCTATTACGTTCGCTTTAGCAGTCATAACGTCGCCCTCTTAGTACATTAACTGTTACCTTATATAACGCTTAAAGTAGCATGCTAAAAGACAAATAATCATGCCAAAATAGACAGTAACTTCTCCTCGAATATGTTATTTGTTGCTGAAAACTGTCAAAATTTAGTGAGTAATTGCTCAGTTACTGAATAATGTTAATAGTAGTATTTAAAAATTAACAAGGATTAGCAATCTGTGAGATTTTCGGTTTAAATCAGAGTTATACAAAATTTGCCGTTAAGGCTCGTGGAAGGAAACTACAAAAAATGGCCAACGATACGCTTGACTCAACTGACTGGAAAATTCTATCTATTCTGCAAAGTAATGCGGCCATACCCAACATTGAGCTTGCCGAAATGGTGTTTTTATCGCCATCCCCCTGTTCACGGCGAGTAAAAAATCTTGAAGAAAAAGGTTATATCAACAAACGTGTCAGTCTTATCGACCCGATCAAGGCAGGTTTACCTGTGACCGTGTTTGTTCAGGTAACCTTAGATCACCAAGTTAAAAAAGAACTAGATGACTTTGCTAAGCAGGTAGCGTCGTGGCCAGAGGTTATGGAATGTTATCTAATGACCGGTGAATTTGACTATTTAATTAGAGTGATCAGCCCAGATCTACAAAGTTATCAAGAATTTCTTGACCAACGATTAACTCAGTTCGAGGGTATCAGTCATGTAAAGAGTAGCTTTTCGCTAAAACCCATTTGCTACAAGACCGAACTACCTCTAGGCCATCTAATTAGTAAAAAGTAATTGTATTAAAAACAACATACAACCTAAAACTGTGACCCGAGTCTCACTGCGCGCACAGCTTTTGTGCTTAACTAACCTTATGTCACATATTCCTATTTAACGATAAGTGGAGATCCTAATGATAAACAAACTAATATCCATTGCACTACTACTCCTGGTTGCTTCCTGCGCCTCCACTGTGGTCAAGGATCCTGAGCCACAGCTTGTGGATGTAAGACAAGGTGAAACTGTTAAACAAATTTGTTTTGCCAGCTCAATCAATGGTTGGCGTGAGGTCAAAGGGCAGCGACATTCTGTGATTTTGACCAAAGGGGTGAGAGATGAATACAAGCTGGATTTATCCGGTGTCTGCGATGTTTCTAACGCAATGATGAGCATCGCTACTCGAACACGAGGATCTTCCTGTCTAACCCGTGGCGACGAAATTATTGTCACCAATGGTTTTTCAGGTGCAGATCGTTGCTTAATCAAGAAAATTTACCGGTGGGACTCTAGCTTACTTGAGACCACCGACGCACCGACAGACTCTAAAGAGCCTGAAGAATCAAAGTAACTTAATAAGCCAAGCTCTGGACGACTATAGCGAGATCCTTAGTCGATCTCGCTGATGGCTTCTCCCATCGCATTGATCAGTGAATCAATTTCCGTAGTTGTAGTGGCAAAGGGCAAACCTAACTGCAGCGTATCCGCACCATAGCGAACATAAAAACCTTTCTCCCAACACTTCATTGCTGCCTCAAAAGGACGCTTGGCCGGCTCCCCTGGCAATGACGCCAAGGTAATACCTGCGGCTGCACCATAATTACGAATATCAACAACATGCTTGGCCCCGCGTAAACTGTGTATTGCCTTTTCCAGCACCGGTGCCATGGTCGCAACCTGCTCAAAACTATGCTCTTTCTCAAGTAAATCAAGAGTGGCAAGCCCCGCAGCACACGCTAATGGATGTCCTGAGTAGGTATAGCCATGAGGGAACTCGATCATATAGTCAGCGCCACCGCCATCCATAAAAGTATCATGAATTTCTTGTTTAGCAATGACTGCACCCATTGGCACTGAGCCGTTGGTAAGCTGTTTTGCTATATTAATCATATCTGGCACTACACCGTATTCTTCAGCGCCTGTGGCTGAGCCAACACGACCAAACGCCGTAATAACCTCATCGAAGATTAATAAAATTTGATGTTGGTCACAGATCTCTCTAAGTCTCTTTAAGTAGCCTACTGGAGGAGGAATAACTCCCGCAGAGCCAGCCATCGGTTCGACAATAACCGCTGCAATGTTACTTGCATCATGCAGAGCAATCATCGCTAGTAGTTCATCGGCTAGATGCGCGCCTTGTTCAGGCATACCTTTACTAAACACATTCTCTGGAAGCATGGTATGGGCAAGATGGTCAGACTCAAGCGTCTGACCAAAGGTCGCACGGTTACCTACAATACCACCGACACTAATGCCGCCAAAGTTAACCCCGTGATAGCCTTTAGCTCGACCAATCAATCGTGTTTTAGACGCCATTCCTTTCTTGCGCCAGTACGCCCTAGCCATTTTAAGAGACGTATCAGCACTCTCAGAACCAGACCCCGTATAAAAAACTCGGTTAAGACCTTTAGGCATAAATTGAGTGATACGCTCAGCTAATTCAAAAGACTTAGGATGTCCGTATTGAAAGCCACTAAAAAAATCAAGGGTAGACGTCTGCTCGGCAATAGCTTTACTGATTTCTGGGCGACAATGACCCAATCCAGTGGTCCAAAGGCCAGACAAACCGTCAAACACTTTTCGTCCATCGGCAGCGGTAATGTAACTACCCTGGGCAGAAACGATCATTCGCGGATTCTTTTTGAACTCACGATTACCAGAAAAGGGCATCCAATGAGCATCAAACTGCGCCTTGGTCACCCCCGCACGATTATAGAATTGCTGGTGCTTCGCACGATCGTGAGTTTTAAATAATTTCTTTAACATCTTGTCATCTACTCTGCAGTCTTTCAATGCTGTGGATTATAGAACAATCCTACCATTGGGAGCATACCCTAGCAGGGATATATCAAAAAAAACCATACTCTCAGATATCTCTAAAAAGCTTATAAATACATCTTAAATTTGTCCCGTTAGGGCGATATACTGTAATCGTAAAGTGACTGATAACCAATGGGATTTCAACCGATGAAGTATAAAACGATCGATTACACTACCCAAGACTCTATATTAACGCTGACGCTATCGCGCCCAGATCACATGAACGCTTTCACTACAGAAATGAGTCACGAACTCATTGATGCGTTCAACAGGGCCAGTGATGATGATGCCGTCGGTGCAATTGTAGTTACTGGCGCCGGTAAGGCATTTTGTGCAGGTATGGATTTAAATATTGCAGGTAACGTATTTGGTTTAAATGAGTCACTTAGCCCAACGTTGCAAGATATGCGTGAACGCGCCCATGAAGCAGAGATTGAAGATGGTGTGCGTGATTCCGGCGGACGCGTCGTACTGGCAATGTACGACTGTAAGAAGCCTATTATCGGCGCTATCAATGGTGCTGCCGTTGGTATTGGCGCTACTATGGCCTGTGCAATGGATATTCGTCTTGCCTCTGAAAAAGCCAGAGTTGGCTTCGTATTTAACAAAATAGGTATCACACCCGAAGCATGCTCAAGCTGGTTTTTACCACGTTTAGTCGGAATTCAAACGGCTCTAGAATGGTGCTATACCGCTGAAATATTGAATGCAGAAACGCTGCTCAAAGAACGTTTTGTGAAAGCAATTTATGCCCCTGATCAGCTTCTTAATGAAGCCTATGCTCTCGCGGCTAGAATGGTTAATTTTAGTCAAGTATCCATGGCGCTCACTCGACAAATGATCTATCGAAACTCTGCACAAGATCACCCAATGAAAGCGCATGAAGTTGATTCTCTGGCGATTTACTACGCCAGTTTAAATAGTGGAAAAGAGGGCGTTAATTCTTTCTTAGAAAAACGTGCCCCGACGTTCACGCAAAAAGCGTCTACCGACATGCCCTCTTTTTATCCTTGGTGGAATTAGCCAATATGATTAAATTAAACAGCGATGATCAGATGCCATCAATAATGCCCAGCCTCTACGATGAAAAGGACATTAGCAGAGATGCTTTAGACTCATTTATAACCGATACTCAGCGCAAAAAAAAACAGCCCTTAGTACTTTTTGGTTCTAACTGGTGTCCCGATGCTCAGTGTCTTGATGCGATATTGGGTTTACCCACTTTTAAGGTCTTTTTAAGACAACACTTTGTAATAATGCGCATTGACGTTGGCAGATACACCCGCAATATGTCGCTGATGGCAGCACTAGGTTTGCCATCTCAAGAAGGTATCCCAAGGGTAATTATTTTGGATTTAAACGGTGAGCCGCTAAACTTAGAGAGCAACGATCAGTGGCGATCGGCCAGACAAAGCGATCCCCAAGATATTTTTGAGTATGTTCAGACCTTCAAAAAATAACGCTCTCACTACTAAAGTGAGCGCTTTTATTCTCGTGCGTTGGGCAGTCTAGGGTAGGTCGTCAACTAGCTCGCCTTCAACGGTCTCCAGCAAGTCTTCTCGATCAACATTAAGCGCAAGCATAACTGTAGCGGCAACATATATGGATGAATAAGTGCCTATGGCCACGCCAATCATTAGCGCAATAGCAAAGTTATGAATCAACTCACCACCAATAAAGAACAGGGCTAGCAATACCAACATCGTTGTTGCTGAGGTATTGATGGTTCGCCACAGTGTCTGTGATAGCGACTCGTTGATGACTTCAATAGAAGATGCCTTACGAATCTTGCGGAAATTCTCACGAATTCGGTCAGACACCACGATCGTATCATTTAAGGAATAACCCACCACCGCCAGGATCGCCGCCAACACCGTAAGATCAAACTCAAACCTAGCTAATGAGAAAATACCCAAAGTAATAATCACATCGTGAGCGAGTGCTAACACCGCGCCCACCGAAAATTTAAGCTGAAAACGCACCGCTACATAAAGCATTACCACAGCCAATGCAGCAAGCATACCTAGGCCGCCATCTTCACGAAGTTCCTCACCAATTTGCGGCCCTACAAAGTCAACTCGCCGCAAATCAATCTCTTGCCCATCAGTTTTCAGCACCTCTACCATCTGCTCTGCAAGATCCCGATCAGGCTCTCCCTGCAGACGAATCAGCACGTCAGTTTCTGGACCAAACTGCACAACCACAGGATTTTTAAACCCTGCATTTTCCAACTTCTGACGAAGCGCACTGACATCCGCGGGACTGTCATAACCAACCTCAATCTGAGTACCCCCAGAGAAATCCAAACCTAACACTAAACCCTGGGTATAGAGTGACCAGGCAGATACTGTTAATAAAATCGCTGAGAAGATCACCGCATACTTGCGGATACCCATAAAATTATAAACTTTTGACTCTGTCATCATCTTTTCCCTATATCCAAAGCTTGTCAATTTTACGGCCGCCAACCACGAGATTTACTAATCCGCGTGTCATGACAATCGAGGTAAACATTGATGTCAAAATACCAATTGATAGTGTGACCGCGAAACCCTTTACTGGGCCTGATCCTATCAAGAATAGAATCAGTGCGACAATTAATGTAGTGATGTTGGCGTCTAAAATCGATACGAATGCGCGATCATAACCCGCGCTAATTGCACCCTGTACTGTGGCACCAAGTTTGCGCTCCTCTCGAATTCTGGAAAAGATCAAGACGTTGGCATCAACCGCCATACCTACGGTTAAGACAATCCCGGCAATACCTGGCAAGGTTAACGTTGCACCCAGCAACGACATAAAGGCAACTAACAGCAACAGATTCATTGTCAGAGCCACATTTGCCGCTAAGCCAAATGCCCGATAGATCACCACCATAAATAACAGCACCATCGCCATGCCTACGGTAACTGACCTTACACCCATCTCAATGTTATCCGCCCCCAATGAAGGTCCAATGGTGCGCTCTTCAACAATATACATAGGCGCAGCCAATGCTCCGGCGCGCAGCAGTAGCGCTAATTCAGAAGACTCACGTTGACCGTCAAGGCCGGTAATACGAAACTGTTTACCCAACTGCGATTGAACCGTCGCCAAACTAATAATATGCTTTTCAACGAAAGGTACTGGAGTAATGACGAGCTCACCAGTGTCATCAATCGACTTCTCCAACTTAGTTTTATACTCAATAAAAAGTACGCCTAATCGTCGCCCAATGTTATCGCGAGTGGCATGGCCCATCTGCCAACCGCCCTTTGAATCAAGCGTTATACTAACCTGTGGCCGACCATTTTCATCAAAGCTCGCACGGGCATCAGTAACGTTCTCTCCTGATATAACGGCTTTTTTCTCGAGCATTGCATCGGGCCCTTGACCCGCAGGATTACGAAAGTCAAATCGCTCCCCTCCTCGCCCATCAGATTCTAGACGAAACTCAAGGTTCGCTGTCTTGCCAATAATTCGTTTGGCCTCGGCCGTGTCTTGTACGCCGGGCAGCTCAACGACGATACGATTTTTACCCTGACGGGACACTAGCGGCTCTGACACACCTAACTCATTCACACGATTACGCAAAGACGTAAGGTTCTGTTTGATAGCATTATCTTCAAGAAGGCTGGTAGCCACTTCACTTAAATTGAGCACAATCGACAAGGGATTTTGCCCTGGAACGTTAAGCGGTTGCATGTCTCTATAGTTAGTACGGATTATAGTATTAGCTTTATCGACCTGCTCTGCATCGCGAAACTGACCAATAATTTGCCGGCCTCGCAACTCAAAGCTCCTATAGCGAACACGCTCTTCACGCAATGACGCTTTAATATCTTCCAAGTCGCCCTCAAGGCGCACTGCCAAAGCCGAATCAAGGTCGACCTCAAGTAAAAAATGTACGCCACCACTGAGATCAAGACCAAGTTTCATGGGTGTGCCACCCAAATTACTCAGCCATTGAGGCGTCGTTGGTGCCAAATTAAGAGCAACAATGTAATCACCACCCATTTCAGCTTGAATAACTTCTTTGGCGCGTAATTGCAGGTTTTTGTCAGTGATACGTACCAAAGCGCTCTCGCCATCAGACTCACTACCAAAATACGCTATGCCACCCTCATCAAGAGCACCCTCCATTTTAGCAAGAACATTGCTGTCTATGACCATGGCGCCACTTTGGCCCGATAACTGAACAGCCGCATCCGCAGGATAGAAGTTTGGAGCGGCGTAGACAAAGCCGAAGGTAATCACCAGAAGAATCAGAAGATTCTTCCATAGAGGAAACTTGTTTAACATGGGTCAATCGATCCTTTTATTCTCGGGGCGCATTATAACGACATCCCTAGTAAATAGGGGCAGATTCAGGAATTTAAACCCCCACCATCGCCAATTGCTTGTTTTCGATAAAACTCTTCAGTAAACGCATCCAGCTGACCTTCGGCAATTGCATCGCGTAAACCTGCCATAAGGCTTTGATAGAAGCGTAAGTTATGAATTGTATTTAATTGAGAACTTAACATTTCACCACACTTTTCAAGATGGTGAAGATAACCACGGCTAAAATTAGTACAGGTGTAACAGTCACACTCTGCATCTAAAGAACCCGTGTCATGACGATGTTTTGCATTGCGTATCTTAATCACGCCCGTGCTGGTGAACAAGTGACCATTGCGAGCATTACGAGTTGGCATTACGCAGTCAAACATATCAATACCGCGGCGTACCCCCTCGACTAAGTCGGCAGGTTTACCAACTCCCATTAGGTAACGCGGCTTATCCGCAGGCATGGTATCGGCGAGGTGATCAAGAACTCGAAGCATGTCATCTTTGGGTTCACCGACTGACAAACCGCCAATAGCAAACCCATCAAACTCAATATCCACCAGTCCTGCCAGTGATTGATCTCGTAAGGACTCGTACATGCCCCCCTGAACAATACCAAAAAGCGCAGATGGACTATCACCATGAGCATCTTTGCTACGCTGCGCCCAGCGCAGTGACAACTGCATCGACACTTCGGCTTCTTTTTCGGTGGCAGGGTATGGTGTACATTCATCAAAAATCATTACCACATCACTGCCCAAATCTCGTTGCACCTGAATAGAGGTTTCTGGATCAATAAATACCGGGCTACCATCAATGGGCGACTTAAACTTAACCCCTTCTTCAGTAATTTTACGCATATCGCCTAAACTGAATACTTGAAAACCCCCGGAGTCGGTCAGAATCGGTCCCTGCCACTGGGTAAAGTCATGTAAATCGCCATGCGCTTTTATTACCTCAGTGCCCGGCCGCAACATTAGATGAAAGGTATTTCCAAGAATCATCTCAGCACCAATCTCTACAATGTCACGCGGCAACATACCTTTTACAGTTCCGTAGGTTCCCACCGGCATAAAAGCTGGCGTCTGGACCGCACCCCGAGGAAACTGCATCTCACCTCGACGCGCCTTTCCATCGGTAGATGACACCTTAAATTGCATAAAACATTCGCGACTCATTGCGGTATATCCTGATCAGCATTAGGGTTGTGAAGTAAAAACATGGCATCGCCATAGCTAAAGAAACGATAACGCTCGGCAATCGCTGCGTCATAAGCCGCCATTATAGGCTGATAACCTGCAAACGCGCTGACTAACATAATTAGTGTTGATTCTGACAAATGAAAATTGGTCAGCAAGCCATCAACTACATTGAACCTATAACCGGGGTATATGAAAATGTTAGTGTCACCCTCAAACGGGGCTATTTGACCGTTTTGCGCCGCTGTCTCTAAGCAACGCACACTAGTGGTGCCTACCGCAATAACTCGGCCACCGTTAGCTTTAGTTGTCGAAACCTGGTCAGCCACGGCTTGAGTCACCTGTAACCACTCCGAGTGCATTTGGTGGTCGAGAATATTATCCGCTCGTACTGGCTGAAAAGTTCCTGCCCCTACGTGCAAAGTCACAAACGCTATTGATGCCCCCGCCGCTTCAATATCCACTAGCATTTTTTCATCAAAGTGAAGTCCGGCTGTTGGTGCTGCTACAGCACCTAATTGCTCGGCATAAACAGTTTGATAACGAGACTTATCCGCTTCTGTGTCCTCTCGGTCGATATAAGGCGGCAGAGGCATATGACCAATTTCCGCCAGAATGTTAAGTACCGGTTGGTTAAACCTTAACTCAAACAATCCTTCTTCTCTGCCGATCATCTCAGCGGAAAAAATATCGGAGAAAATGATTTGATTGCCTGGTTTTGGAGACTTACTGGCACGCACATGAGCATGCACCGAGTAAGCATCGACGAGCCGCTCTACTAAGACTTCAACTTTTCCGCCACTGGCTTTTTGCCCGTAAAGTCGTGCAGGGATAACTTTAGTGTTGTTAAAAACAATCAAATCACCCGCTTTTAAATGACTTGTGAAATCACTGAACTGCTGATGTTTTAAGATGTTCTGGGCACCATCGAGAAACAGCAATCGACTGCCCTGGCGTTGATCCGTCGGCTGCCGAGCGATCAGCTCGTTGGGAAGATTAAATTGAAAATGGTCACGGCGCATGTCAATTAGCTGTAGCTTTAGTTTATGGGTCAGCAAGGGTATAGAAATTAACGCAAAAGCGCCAAATAATTCATACTAAAAAATACACTACCTATTTCATTAACTGATAGGGTTAAATCGGTTGACCCTCTATTGATCACTGCTATAATCGCGGCCTGCATGAAACTGTGCGGAAAATGCCAGTGTGGTGGAATTGGTAGACACGCTAGATTCAAAATCTGGTTTCTTCGGGAGTGCCGGTTCGAGTCCGGCCACTGGTACCAAACATACTTTAAAGCCCCTGTATTCAATAGACTGCAGGGGCTTTTTTGTTATAAAACCTTCAATTCCTGTCATAATTCCTGTCATAGAACTGATGATAGCCCAAGATAGAGAAATAGACCCTAGTGTGAAAATTATTGGTGTAAGTAATTGATTTTAAAGGATAAATAGGGATTAAGCCTGAACTTCTATCTTTACTCTGCACTCCAGCCCTAAGTCATCAAATGCTCTCATGATTTCATTTGCGGCTATCTCCTTGCCCGATACAGGGAC
Organism: Porticoccaceae bacterium UBA1117; assembly: GCA_002313335.1. GTDB lineage: Bacteria > Pseudomonadota > Gammaproteobacteria > Pseudomonadales > Porticoccaceae > HTCC2207. The sequence goes on along the minus strand of DCBC01000098.1, from coordinate 25,347 downwards.
AATAAGCCCATCGTGCATCGAATAAGCAGGAATATTGAAGTTCTCTCTGAGTGAAGCCATAGCTGAAATAACAGCTCGACTTTCCTGATACATAAGGTCAGCCCAAGTGATTTTGCTTGTGTCTAATAGTTTTAAAATGGGAATGGCATCACAGACTCTGCTGCCAACTTTGGTCATTGTCAGTTTATCCATACAAATACCGTTAGCAATTAGTTTTGCCTTAGTCTCTGATNNGGTACCAAACATTAAAACCTTGCTCTTGTAGTGAGGTTTTTTTGTATCTGAAGGATTTTCATCTTTAGTAATATATGTAATCATTATTCGACAAAGACTGCTGTTTTTGCGATCAATGGTCACCACATCTTTATTAACAGGGCTCACCTTGTGTTACCGTAAAAATGTCGTATTCTTAATAGTTTTAAGCCCAGAGGGTCAATCAT
>DCBC01000098.1:18438-24799 GCA_002313335.1 Porticoccaceae bacterium UBA1117 | reverse complement strand
AGTCCGGCCACTGGTACCAAACATTAAAACCTTGCTTTTGTAGTGAGGTTTTTTTGTCTCTGAAGGATTTTCATCCTTAGCAATCTATGTACTCTTTATTCGACAAAGACTGTTTTTTTTGCGTTCAATGGTAACGACATCTTTATTCACAGGCCTCACCCTGTGTTACCGTAAAAACAAGTATTCTTAATAGCTTTTAAGCCCAGAGGGTCAATCATGAATTTAAAGCGTCTAATGCTCGGTTTTGCTGTCCTACTTTTAACAGCCTGTAATAATGATAAAACGGCTGTCGTCGCTTTTACTGGAGTTCCGGCACTTCCTGATGGCGCGTACTTACTTAAAGATGTAGAAGTCACAGAGAACGGTGCAGTCAGTGTTTTACTGCGCGACCAGATAAAAATTTATACGAATAATCGATTTATGTTCGCCTTTATGAACAAAGAAATTGGTATCGATGTTGGTGCCGGCATTGCAACTTGGGACAACGGTGTAATGGTTGAAGTACCTACTGTTAACCATAACGGAGCGGTTAAAGGCTACAGCTTTGATGTAGCTATTGAGGAGACTGACAGCGGTTTTATACAAACCATAATGGGTATGAAATACGATGATGGCCGTTCATTAGATATGGTCGAGACATGGAATACGGCGTCAATCGTAACCTCCCCCTATGATGGCCTCTGGCACAGGATACAAGATGGTGTTTTCACTACCAAGATTATTGGTGGTGGGCACTTTATTTCGCTACAGCGAACTACCTTAACTGAGGGGCCAGACCTATCAAATAGTAGTGAGTTCTGGTTTGGTTCTATTGAGTTTGGGGAAAACGGACAAGCCGTTGAAACAGGAATGACTAGTTCTGTTCAGACGAACTCTGATGCACAACGGTCGCTCCACCTGGTTTTGATTGACCAGGATAATCTCAGCCAAACAGCGACGGTTGATGGGATTGAAGTTACTGAGATTTACCAACGTCTTTAATAGTTAAGTCAACGCTAAGCGCCGCCTTAACTATTGTCTTGCTTTAGTCATTTAAGCGTTTTAGTAGCGAAATATGGTCGGGTCCAATACCGCAACAACCACCCACCATAGTGGCACCCAACTGCTGCCAGTGCTGTGCAAATGCAAGGTAGTCTTTAGGAGTTAAATCCTCTCTCAACGCAGAATAGCCGTCATTGGCGTCGATAGCGTTCGTAATAGGTCGGAAGCCATTCGCATACACGCCAATATCTTTACCACTTGGTAGTATTTCAACCGCTAATGTAATAGCGTCAGCCATAACTTCAGGCTGGCTACAGTTAAATAAAACCGCATCCACCCGCTGAAAATCAATAGTTTTCAAGGCTTCTGCGAGTAATTCACCTGACCTCAAGGTTGACCCTTTGCTAGATGCACCCAGATCTTCGAGCGTCATACTAATCCACAGCGGTTGCTCGCAATCTCCGAACACTGATTGGATAGCCGTCACTTCGGCAATACTTGATTGTGTTTCCGCTAAAATAATGTCCGTGTATGGCAAAAGATTCTGCTTAAAGATTTCTAGCATGGCAACGGCGTCATCATGAACAAATTCGTCAGGATTATAGGAGCCAAATACTGGAGGGATACCTGCGGCAACTAACACAGCTTCTCCCGAAGCTTGTTTAACTTGTTGGGCTAACTGGCCGGATAATCGAATTAACTCAGCACCACGTTCAACAAATCTATCTTCGCCTATATGAAAAGGGACTACCGCGTAGGAGTTAGTGGTGATAACTTGAGAGCCCGCATCCACGAAAGCCTGATGAGCAACTTTCACAGAAGAAGGATCCTCCATCAGGGCTAAAGCAGACCATTCAGGCTGCTGAAATGGAGCACCAATTTCTTTTAAGTAACGCCCAATACCACCGTCTAATATTTTCATATAAACTACCGCTGTCCCTACTAACCATCAGCGGTGGATTTTGTCACAATCACTCTAGAAAAACTATTACTGTTAACAATAAAGCTGACTAAACGTGCACACTTAAGAATGGGGGGTAGTTAAATCTTAACGAAACTGACGCTCAGTAATTTAAAGCTAATACGCTAACAGAATCTAAGTGCACTAGACATTTATCTTTGTGATGATAAACCGCATGACGCTATCGCATATCGGGCATAAATACGATGAATTAACTACCATGTTAAAAGCTATTCTTTGCCATAGATCGTAGGTGTCGGAATACTTGAATCAATCATTTAGTAAACCTCAAGCTTCTGAATTTAAACTAAATTTTTGATTTATCTAATATCTTACTCACATAAAATCGCCAACATTTAACTATTTACAGCCGACTCGATATTAATGCTCGGATGCTCATACCAAGGCATTAACTAATAAAAAGCTGACTTAACGCTTGATTAATACGAATAGGATCTATTATCATTCGTATTCGTAGTTAGTCGTTTTTAATTTTGAGGTCAAACATGAGCTTTATAGTCGGATTGAGAAACTTTACCCTGTGGTTGTTATTTCGTGCTGCGCGTCCATTTATTTTTTTGATGGAGCCCGAAAACGCGCATTATGCGTTTAAACGCGTAGGCGTATTTTTAGGAAGTAACCCTATCACGCGAGGGTTCTCTTCGCTGATGTGGGATTACAACCATAAGAGTCTAAACATTGAAGTAGATGGAATTGAATACCGTAATCCGGTAGGTTTGTCAGCTGGATTTGACAAAGATGGCGAGCTAACAAAGATTTACCCCTCAATGGGCTTTGGGTTAGCAGAGCTTGGCTCCTTTACGGGAGAAGTATGCCCAGGAAACCCCGGTCGCAGACTATTCAGGATGGTCAAGTCTCGCGCTATTGTTGTTTGGTACGGCCTAAACAACCAAGGCTCAGAGAAAATAGCCTCAAGACTTGCCAAGGTAGACTTTGGACGCCTCAGAGTTGGGATCAACGCTGCTAAGTCCAATGTTACTCCAGAATTTGAGTTGCAGGAGTCAATTCGTGATTACCTGAAGACGATGACTTTGTTCAAAGATGTTGGAGACTACTTCACGATTAATATCAGTTGTCCAAATACGCAAGACGGCGAGCCATTTGTGGATGAGCACAATTTAGACGCATTGCTTTCCGCAGTAACTCAACACATTCGCCCAATCACTGACAAGCCAATCTACGTGAAATTAGCTGCAGATATTTCAATTGCTGAGATTGACATCATCGTAGATGGTTGCGTAAAACACAATATGGATGGGTTTGTTCTGACTAACCTAGCCAAACCTTCCCACAACACTGAGCATCTACCTGAGGAATATCCAACGGTGAAAGGTCTTCTACCCGCCGGTAAAGGTGCAATGAGTGGTCTGCCACTGCAAAGAATTTCTACCGATGTCATACGCCATGTTTATCGGCGAACACGCGGCACTAAAACACTGATTGGTGTGGGTGGCGTTTTCACAGCCAAAGATGCATATGAAAAGATTACGTCAGGCGCGAGCTTACTCCATATGATCACTACTATGATTTTTGATGGCCCTCAAAACCTCAGCGAAATCAATCGTGGACTCGTCCAATTAATGAAGAAAGACGGTTTTACCTCACTCGAGCAGGCAGTCGGTTCGAGAAACCCGCTCCCCATTATTGCTGAGGCTGAGTCCCCGGTTTTGACTAACGTTAAAAAAGAAGCGGCCTAAAATAATGTTTGAAGAGGTGATAGCCAATTTACCAAACCGAATTTTTACCGAATTTCGCTGGGCGCTCAGCAGTGGTCACTGGAGCTGCGGAACAAAGTTAACAACAAGACAGCGCAAGACCTGTGAAGAGGCGCTACTTGTAAGAACCAAGATTTTACCAAACCTCCACCCCATGATGCTCAGCCCTACAACCATACACTAACGTGTTAGTACGGTTGTTTGGCGGCGCCATCATATCCCTCTACGTCAAAGTAGTCCTACCTTTTAATGAGCCGCGAGGCTCATTTTTTTATCTCTAATTTCTATAGCTTATAAACACGTGTTGCTGTTCCTCTGAACATCGCATCTTTTTCAGAGTCACTAAACCCCTGAGCTATTTTTTTAAATGCATTCCAAAGTACACCATAGGACACTGACAACTTGTCCACAGGAAAGTTACTCTCAAACATACACCGATCTGGGCCAAAACAGTCAATGGCATGCCGATAATAATCTCGATGGGCGGTTACAATTTCATCTGAACTAGCAGGCTTGTTACGTTCGTCCCAGCCCCAACCATTAATCACCATGGCTAATCCACCTAATTTAGCCACCACATTCTTACAGCGAGCCAGCGCCGCCACATCAGCTTTCCATTGTGGGAACAACTCTTTTTGCCTACCGGCATACGGGCCAATGCCTAAAGGACCACCAAAGTGATCAAAAATAATAGTCGTTTCAGGAAACTCATTAGCTAAAGCAGTTAATTCACTAATTTGGTTATGTAAAAGCCAGGCGTCGAAACTTAGACCTGCAGGTGCTAATTGTGCAAAACCTTCTCGGAATTTAGGTTGCGTCATCAGTTCAGCTATACGCCCCGTATAGCGATCAACCGCTGGAGGATCAGGATAAAACGCTGTCGAATGACGAATACCACGGAGCAATCCCCCGGCTGCTGCTGTATGAGCTTCGAGCACATGTTTAACATCGGCACCCAGCATTAGGTTGGCATGACTGACCATTCCCATAACAGGCGGCTGACCCTTTATCTTATGACGCTGCGAATACTCAATTTGCTCTCTCACATACTCGGTTTCACCAACCGGTTGCAATGAAACCGGTCCGTCGACACGATACTCTGCGCCACATTCAATAAAAACGGTGCCAACAATATTATGACCAGAACGTGTGTCTGCCCAAAGGTCATCAATTTCATAAGGAGTTCCGACTCGCCAGAGGTGATGATGCGCATCTATAATCGGACGTTCTGGCTCTAATGCCTCCTCACTCACCTGCGCGTGCCAAATATCAAGCTCTGTCATCTAATTCCCTCGTGCATTCATTAAGATTAATCCCGATAGTTGCCTTCTCAAATACTACCTCACTAGGCTGTCGAAATTCACCGTATCGACTCCCTATTTGGCTCAGCAATTTAGAATACCGCGCCCCACTATTTTTGCTTCAACTTATGACTTTTTTTAGCCGCTCTGCGGCGTTCAGTAGCCTCGAACGCTGCATTGCCGATATGTTCTTCCCCTCTCTGTTTGGCTAGCTCTACCTGTTTTTGGCGTTCAGCAAAACGAACCTTTTGATCATCCTCCACAACATCATGGCAATGATGACAAGCAAGTCCTTGCTGATAAAATTCGGACTGTTTTTCTTGTTCGGTAATCGGCATTCGACAGGCATGGCACTGGTCATAGGAACCACGCTTAAGATCGTGGCCAACGGCAACTCTATTATCAAAAACGAAACATTCGCCTTCCCACAAAGTTTGATCTTGAGGCACTTCCTCCAGATATTTTAGAATGCCGCCTTCAAGGTGATACACCTCATCAAAGCCCTGCTCTTTCATGTAAGCCGTGGACTTTTCGCAACGGATACCGCCGGTGCAAAACATGGCGACTTTTTTATGTTTTTCTTTATTGAGATTTTTTCCAGCCCACGCAGGGAAATCTCGAAATGTTTTAGTCTGTGGATCAATGGCGTTTTTAAACGTGCCTATTTCGACCTCGTAATCGTTACGCGTATCCACAACCACTACCTCTGGGTCAGAAATGAGTGCATTCCAATCACTGGGTTTTACATAAGTACCGACAACTTGCTTGGGGTCTATTCCTTCCACACCCATGGTGACTATCTCTTTCTTAAGCTTCACTTTGGTTCGGTAAAACGGAATGTCACTATGATAAGAATTTTTCTGATCAATTCCAGACAACAACGGTTGTTGCTCTAACCACCTAAGTACTGCTTGCACATCCGACGGCAATCCAGCGATAGTGCCATTGATACCCTCTGTTGCCAGCAGCAAGGTACCAAAGACATTATTGTCAGACATGACTGTTTGAAGTGGTTTCTGAAGTTCTGCGAAATCCGGAAGCGTCACAAATTTATAGAGCGCACAGGTAAGATATGTATCTGACATTAATTATCCCAATAGGTCTATTTTGATGGTTTTAGTTCACCATTAAGAGTCGTATAAGAGTATAACAAAAGGTGAAAGACACGGCATCAAGCGGCGCTTTTCGGGTTAGATTATTACCCGTCACCAAGAATACGCCTACCCGGATAAATACCTTCCACAACTACGCCCTCCTCTACCACTAATTGACCCCCAACAATGACGTATGGAATACCGGTGGGTGGCTGGTATGGATCGCCGTAAACTGCATTAGCAGACACCGTTTTAGCATCAAAAATAACTATATCTGCGTCTGCACCC
>DCBC01000098.1:0-18049 GCA_002313335.1 Porticoccaceae bacterium UBA1117 | reverse complement strand
AGGCTCATACGTGCCAACCCATCAGAAAGCGACAGCAATTTAGTCTCTCGAACATAATGCCCCAACACTCGAGAGAAAGTCCCCGCTACATTAGGGTTAGTTTTAACCCCCAGACTAACCGCTGGCAATGCATCGGTCGCCACCATCATTCGCGGCCACTGCAACGCTGTTTTCATCCACTCTTCTTTGACATAGTGATGGTTAACCGAGCCCATGGGTTGTTGTTCTGCATATTGCTGCCACGTTTCTTTCGTTAGCCATTCGCCTGTCGCAACCCATTGAACATCCTCGTAGGTAATATCAAACATAGCCTGCCAATCGCGATTTCGAAATACATCGGCCGATATGCTAGTACCACCAGCAGCATAGGAAAGCGTTTCGGTGGCTATGTTGGCACCTGCTTGATTGGCATCATCAATCATTTGTAACCATTCATTTACTCGACCCATCGCATTGTGGGTGACGTGCACTACAAATAATGGCGCTTTGGTTTTCTTTGCAAGATTTACGACCTCTATAAGACCTGCTGGATCGCCCGTATAGCCGCGCCTAACATGGACATGAATCGGGACTTGCCGTTCGCCAGCCACTTCAAATAACATACTCAACTCAGCCTCGGATACCGCTGATGTAAGGTAGTCCAACAGCACACCTATTCCTAAACCACCATTATCAATACCCTGATGGATCATTAATCGCATGGCTTCAATTTGTTGTTTATTAGCGGGCTTTATCCAAGAGTCTCCGTTCATCCTAAAAGGGTCAGTACTGCCGATCAGATATTCGGTTTTAATCCCCTCCATGACTTTTGAGCGCACCGCATAGTGAGCTACTGAAGCACCATAATTCAATTGCGCTCCGCCTTTATAGCTCTGCCCAAAGAAGTCGACAGGAAAAGCCCCGGCTTCCATATCAAGTTGTGTCGTAACACCATCCAAAAGGTTCATCCTCTGACCCAGCTGAGTCGGCGTGTGACTATGGATGTCAATAAAGCCCGGGGCTACAACCAAACCTTTAGCATCTAGCACGGTCGTTCCGGATAAAGGCATGACAGAAATCGATTGAATAGTACCCGCCTCAATACCAATATGACGAATATCATCAAGACCAGTTTCAGGATCAATCACTCTGCCATTATTAATAACGAGATCAAATTCCTGTGCGCTAGCTCGTACGTTAGGAAAAAACCAGAGTAGAAAAATTATCAGTGCTAACGTTGGCTTTAAAATCTTATTAACTCCTTATTACGAGAATCTATTTAGTACCATTAAATCGGTCATAAGTATGTTCTTTTACCCACTTATCGCAACCTATTGAGTACTCGTCTTATTTTTGGCCGATTTTGCTGTGCCAAGAGCACATTTAATATGTAAAGCCGGTAACATTACATCTACTGGACGTTAAAATTTTATCTTCGACGTAAGGATGTTTTATGTACTCATTTGGTGGATTAGCTCGGCTGTTAAAATTCGGTAGTATCACATTACTATCGCTAATAATTTTAGCCTGTGGTGGCGGTGGCGGCAGTTCTGTCCCAATAAATCTGCCAGTGGCTGATACTACTCCACCGATAATTACTATGGTGGGGGCCGAGGAGATCAACCATGAACAAGGTACTGCCTATGATGATCAGGGTGCATCAGCATCTGACAGCGTAGATGGCGCTGTTTCTGTGTCCACCTCAGGTGAAGTCGGAACGACTGCCGGAGTTTATACGATTACCTACAGTGCATCTGACTCTGCTGGAAATACTGCAACTGCCACACGAACAATTACTGTCACAGATACTCAACCACCGGTTATTACCTTGACCGGAGACTCCGAGGTCTCGCACGTACAAGGTACTAACTATATTGATGCAGGTGCTTCAGCGTCTGATGCGGTCGACGGTGATGTCGAGGTCTTGGTCTCAGGTGACGTTGGCGAAGAGGTAGGTGAATATACTTTGACGTTCACAGCCACCGATGCAGCGGATAACTCTGCTACAAAAACAAGAGTAGTCACTGTGGTATCTCCTGACACACCTCAAGCGATTAGTTTGTCGGTGTTCGATAATGGCGAAGCCGATTCTGCTTTTGATGCTGGACTTAACGGCCAGGATTCTACCAATAACTGGGGAACCTCATGTTCCCAGGATGGAGGTGCCGCCTGTCCTAATTTAAGCTGGCAGATTGTTGCGGACGTTGACCGAGGAAATGTACTTCAGATAGCGCATAGTGCCGCAGGTCAACAAGCTATCTTCTTCGTTAAAACAAATTCCCCAATGGATCTGCGTGCCTACTCCACCGGTAATATTATTTTTGATATAAACACCGTCAGTGGTGATAGTAACTACACCATGAAAGTTGACTGTATTTATCCCTGTACTTCAGGGGATAAAGCCATTGGTAGTCATGGTGCATCAGGCTGGGAAACTGTCACAGTGCCTGTCGCTGAATTAGTCTCTGCCGGTTTACAGCTATTTTCAGTGGATACTGGCATTGTCATTTGGGCAAGTGCCTATACAAGCACTATTTTTCAGCTAGATAATATTCGCTGGGAAGGAATCGATGATGGTTCTGTTGTAACACCAGTTGGTGGTGGTGATGATGGCTGGGAAATTCCTGACTTTCTCGGCTTTCAATCAGCAACAAGCTATGAGGGTTACAGCAAGATTTGGGCTGATGAATTCGATGGCTCTGAGATAGATGAAAGTAACTGGGGATATGATATTGGCGGTAGCGGCTGGGGTAATAATGAACTTGAGTTTTATACCGATCGAAACGCCTATCTCACCGAGGGACATCTAATCATAAGGGCTGATAAAGAAAATTATGCTGGACGTGAATATACGTCAACACGCTTAAAAACTCAGTCCAAACAAACGGTTAATTATGGTCGTATTGATATCCGCGCAGTCATGCCGCAAGGCCAAGGAATCTGGCCTGCTTTGTGGATGCTCGGCGCAAACTTTCCTACTGTTGGGTGGCCGCATAGCGGCGAAGTTGACATCATGGAGATGATCGGGGGCAATGGTCGAGAAAATACAGTTCATGGCACCGCGCACTGGTATAACCAGTCGAACAACCAGAATGCGAGTTATGGTGGAAATTACGGACTACCCAGTGGAGAAACGCTCTCAAGTAACTTCCATGTGTTCAGCATAGACTGGGATAGCACCAGTATTACCTGGTATATCGATGACGTTCAATATCATACTATGGCTATCGATGACTCATCATCTCTAGCGGCTTTTAGAAAAGATTTTTTCTTTATATTTAATATCGCAGTGGGTGGAAATTGGCCAGGAAATCCAAATTCGTCAACGGTTTTCCCGCAGCGTATGGTTGTGGACTATGTGAGAGTATTTCAGAAAAATTAAGTGAGTCATACCTAATGCTATCATTTTATTTTTCAGGGAGAAGAGACGTTGACTAGGAACCGATCTCAATTTTTGATCCGCTTAATGAGTTGCTGCTTGGTCTTTTTTAGCGCTCTTGCTTGGTGTGAAAAATCAAAGACTGTAAACCCAGTAGATCCGCTTAAATGGTTTCATCAGACCCAACTACCTAATGGTAAGAGTTGGCATAATCAGGAACAGCAGCATTATACAAACAGAATAGACAATGCATATGTCAGCGATGGTCTGTTAAAGATAAAAGCCAAAAAAGAATCCTTTAAAGATCAAGGCGTGGTTAAACAATACACCTCTGCTAGGCTAAATTCTAAATTCGCATTTACCTATGGTCGAGTGGAAGTTCGCGCTAAGTTACCTAAAGGTCATGGAACGTGGCCAGCCATATGGATGCTATCCAAAAATATCTCCGAAGCAGGTGCCTACTTTGAGACTCAAGGTTTTGGTAAGCAATCTTGGCCTGACTGTGGTGAGATTGATATTTTGGAGCACTGGGGCAAAAAGCAAAACCATGCGCAAAGTGCAATACATACGCGCTCAAGCTTCGGTAACACCATTAACTTAGGTGGGCAGAAAGTCCCCACAATATCTTCTGAATTTCATATTTACACACTGGACTGGACGGCTGAAAAATTAGTGTTTAGCGTTGATGGAAAGCAGCATTATACCTACAACCCAACCATCAAAAATCAAGCCACTTGGCCGTTTGATACCCCACAATATGTTCTGCTCAACTTTGCTATTGAAAAGGTAATCGATGCTGACTTTACCCAAGCTACCTTCGATATCGACTATGTCCGTATTTACAATACCACTGGCACTGCCATCTTTACCGATGAGTTTAACTAAACATCAAATGTTAAAGACCGATTAATCTCTAAAAGTGTTGCAAGGGGGTCTGTCGACTGAGTAATGGGCCGACCAATCACCAGATAATCACTACCCAGTGCCACTGCATCTGCAGGTGTTAAAATTCTGCGCTGGTCATCCGCCGCGCTATCGGCCAAGCGAATACCTGGGGTCACTAATTTGAACTCTGGACCCAAAGACTCTTTTAATAGTTTAGCTTCTTGCGCAGAGCAGACTACGCCATCTAGTCCAGAATGTTTCGCTAACTCTGCCAAATGAAGGACCTGAGCGCTAGGATTGCGCCGCACACCCACTTCCTCAAGATCTGACGCATCCATACTAGTCAGCACAGTAACACCTATCAAAAGCATCTCACTGCCCTTGCTGTCCAATGCTCTTTTTGCAGCACTCATCATTCGGCTACCCCCCGATGCATGCACATTGGCCATCCAAACACCTAAATCTGCAGCAGTACCAATTGCCTTAGCAACCGTATTGGGAATATCGTGAAATTTTAAGTCCAAGAAAATATCAAAACCACGATCATTCAAATTTTTTACAATGGATGGTCCAGCGGCGGTGAATAGTTCCTTGCCAACCTTTAACCGGCAAAACGTAGGGTCCAATCTATCCGCTAGCGCCAGAGCCAGGTGTTGATCATCATAATCAAGGGCTACAATTACATTAGACTTTACATTGGTCATCTTTGAACTAATCCTTTTTGGTTGCGCGCGATAATCTACGCCGATAAGAAATTATAAGCACTGAACTGGCAAGCATGCCTAAAAAAGAGCCCGACGCTAAAAAGATTAGCATCCAAACACCAGCGCTTAAGGATGGCCCGTCAATTAAGATAAAGCTAACGTTTACTATCTGGCTGTTTTCCATCGCAAAAAAAGCGCCTATTATCACCACACTAATAATCAACAAAAACTGTAAAAACAGCCGAATTCCGCGCAAGATATTCTCCCAATTAGATCTTCAAGAATCTATTATAACCTTTGCCAATCTAGTCGACAAAAATTCGACAATTTTTTTTAAATGAACATAGATGATGCTAAAATTTAAGCAGTTAAGGACAACTTTCCACATTTCTAAAAGGACGTTAGCCCATGAAATTATTTCTCTACATCCTCTATTTTAGCCTACTCACGTTTCTCCCACTGGCTGTTGGCGCAGACACTATTCAGCGCACTATTGTTACATCGGGTCAAGGCGAAGTATATGTCGCTCCAAATATGGCGGAGCTCAATATGCAGCTACAAACCATTAACAAAGACGGTAACCGTGCCAAACGAGAGCTTGATGACCAGTTCAATAGACTTTTGCGAGGCTTAGCGCTTTTAGATATTCCAAAAGATGAAATAATAGCATCTAGTTTACAATTAGCCCCTCACTACAATTATGCATCTAAAAAGCGTGAGTTAGTGGGTTACCGAGCAGTACGTAATATAACGGTATCGATCAATAAGCTAGACCAGCTAAATGAAGTAATGGCAACTTCTCTAGCGGCGGGAATAGATCAACTGGGTAAAGTTAACTTAAAAGTCGCCGACGAGGCCACCTATCAAAAACTTGCCAGACAGCGCGCTATAGACCAATCAAAGACAATCGCCAGCGAACTTGCTCAATCCTATGGCGCGAGTTTGGGGTCAATTATAACCATCACCTATAAGGGCTCTGACATTCAGTATCCACGACCTTTTAATGAACACCAACGGTCAGCCATGATGTCGTCAGACTCCGATGCCGGTATTTATTTACATGATAATATCAAGTTCAACGACCGTATCAGTGTCATCTTTGAATTGTTAGTAGCCGAGTGACTAATAAAAAAAATGCGGCATAGTTGACCACTAAGCCGCATCTCTCAAACTGGTATGACTTATAAAGAGCGATTAAGCGCCTTTTTTAGCAGCACCAAACCGCTTGTTGAAGCGATCAATTCGACCACCAGCATCAACAGTCTTTTGCTTACCTGTGTAAAACGGGTGACAAGCAGAACACACATCGAGGTAGATGGCATTAGTGCGCGTTGAACCTACTTTTATAACATTGCCACAACTACAGGTTGCAACTAATTCGTTATAGTTTGGGTGAATCTCATTTTTCATCTTATACTCCAAGTTACGAACCGCCACCTCATCTCTGAACCGGTAAAAAACAGCTCTTGAGCTGTCCAGTTACTGCAAGGCACGGTAGGCCATTTCTAATGAGCGCGGATTTTAGCAGAAACTAATTTAGTTACAACAGGAATTATTGATTATTTATGGCTGAAGACACGCCTCTTATTGTCCGCGTCGCAGTGCTTTCGCCCCTGCGCCGTCTATTTGACTATCTCATTCCCAACAATGTTGTTGAGGCGTGGCCAGATTGTAAGGCGGAGGTTGGCTGCAGAGTCATGGTTCCCTTTGGTCGGCGTGAAGTGGTTGGCCTAGTAGTGGAGCATATAACTACCAGTGAACTGAGTGTTGATCAACTAAAACCAGTTAATCGGCTTTTGGACTCAGGTCCTTTATTACCCTCTAAATTACTAACCTTGTTTGGTTGGGCCGCAAATTACTATCAACATCCTATTGGTGACGCTCTGTTTGGTATGCTGCCAGTATTACTTAGAAAGGGAGAGCCACTCCCGATACTGGGGACTCGATATTGGCAGTTAACTAACAAGGGCAAGGGCTTGGGGAGTGACTCGCTCAAACGAGCGAGAAGCCAAAAAGAACTCATTGATCGATTACTCTCCGATGGGGCCTGCGCGGATTCGATACTCGTAAGCGATTTTTCACGAGCAATTATTACCGCACTTGAGAGCAAGCAACTCATCGAGTCTTTTCAACACGCTAACCCTAAAATCTCCACACAAAATATTCTTAAGCAAGACGCGCTTAAGCTGCATGATTCACAACGATTAGTGTTAGATAGCATCGATCAGCATAGCTTTAATTGTTACCTACTGGATGGAGTTACAGGCAGCGGTAAAACTGAAATATATTTACAAGCGATTGAGAAAACATTGCGTTATGACAGACAGGCGCTTGTACTTATTCCGGAAATTAGTCTAACGCCTCAGACTGAAAAGCGATTTCGTGATCGATTTAATGTGCCTATTGTTACTCTTCATTCTGGTCTGACCGATAAACAGCGACTCGCGGCATGGACCAGTGCAAAAAGAGGTAGCGCTCAAATTGTTTTGGGAACACGATCAGCGATATTTACTCCACTGGCTAGACCTGGTCTGATTATTGTCGATGAAGAACATGATCAGTCCTATAAACAGCAAGAAGGCTTTCGTTATTCAGCCCGAGATCTAGCCGTTTCAAGAGCACACAAAGAGGGTATATCGGTAATTCTTGGATCAGCGACACCCTCTATAGAATCCCTAAATAATTGTGCCACAGGTCGCTACAATCATCTTATATTGAGCGATAGAGCGGGAACTGCAAAGCAGCCAAACTGGTCATTAGTTGATTTGAAAAGTGAAAAGAGTGAGGCAGGCATTGCCGCTTCTACTCTGTCAGCGATTAGTCAGACCGTTGAACAAGGTCATCAGGTATTAGTGTTTCTGAATCGTCGCGGATTCGCTCCTGCCATCATTTGCCATCATTGTGGCTGGTCTGCTGAATGTCATAATTGTGACTCTCGGCTCACGGTGCACCGAGCACGAAATCGACTTATATGCCATCACTGCGACTATCAACAACGCGTTCCCCACCTTTGCCCGGGTTGCCAAGGGCAAGAACTAATATCTTTAGGTGAAGGTACCGAGCGTAGCGAAGAATATTTAGAGAAATGTTTCCCACAAACCAAAGTATTGCGTGTTGACCGAGACAGCACGCGTAAAAAGGGCGCGATGCAAGAGGTTTTTGAGATTGGATCCAGTGGTGAACCCTGTATATTAATTGGGACACAAATGCTCGCTAAGGGTCATCACTTTGCCAATGTGACCCTGGTTGCGGTGCTCGATGCTGATAGTGGATTGTTCAGCCCAGATTTTCGTAGTCATGAACGTTTGGGACAGTTATTGACTCAGGTTGCCGGGCGCAGCGGACGTGGCGATTTGCCCGGTAGAGTTATTATTCAGACCCACCAACCCCAACACCCCCTTTTGGAGATGTTGATCGGCAGCGGCTATAGTTTTTTCGCTCAACAAATAATGTCGGAACGGCAAATAACTCAACTTCCTCCATTTAGGCATATGGCTGTAATACGCGCCGAGTCAGATAGAGCCAATGAGGCTGAGACATTTTTACGCACCGCTCGCAATATAGCGGAGAGAATCAATCATCCAAGCCCTTTGGTAAGTTACTTAGGGCCCTTACCCGCAATGTTAGAAAAACGTGCTGGCCGCTATCGATTTGTTTTACAAATTGACGCCAGTAAAAGGTCAATTCTTCAGATACTGTTGGATGCCTTAATCGTAGAGCTTAACCTACACAAAGATGCGCGACGGGTCCGCTGGTCTATCGACGTTGATCCGCAAGAAATGTAGTGTCATCAAGAAATAATTCGTCAAATCTGACGTTTAATTTTGCCAATGACCTGTTATTTCACCTACAATCCAGATTAATACGGAAGGTCTAACTGTTATGAATCGATCCGCGTCAAAAAATAGCTCAGGCAAAGGCAATCGTCGGCCTGCTGCGCAGGAAAAATCGTCGCGGCCGGCCTTTATTGCAGGCTTACTGATTGGAGCCGCGGTAATGTATTTTGTACCGCCTATGCTTAATAAAACATCGCAGTCAAACCCCTCGGCTGTTGGTGAGTTGATCGAAAAAGCCAATATTCAGGAATTAAAATTCGATTTTTATACGTTGCTCAAAGACAATGAAATTCTGATTCCCGATGATCAAGAAGCTCAATCAAACTCGATTAATCCTGACAAAAATGCGCAATACTTATTACAAGCTGGGTCTTTTAAGAATGTTCAGGATGCTGAAAACCGTAAGGTTCAATTACTACTTTTAAACTTACCCGCGGAAAGTGAGCGTGTAACAAGAAAAAATGGTGATATCTGGCATCGTGTGCTGGTGGGACCTTTTGTTAATACATCCAAAATAGCCTCAGCCCGAGCAAAATTGGCACAAAATGAAATTGATAGTCTTTTGCTTAAACGTTCTCAATAATTTGTATTCAGTAATTCACACCTAATAGAAAAAACGACTTAGTAAGGTCGGGTAAAACTACTGGCTGTCCTTACGGGCAGTTATGCATGATGTTTTTTTTGTGTAACCTTAGGGCTTCGGAAGGGTGTTATCAACAGTATAAACGGATGTTCCCTTAGAGCGGCGGCCATTTGTATAATGTCGGTCGATGGTTGCAGGTAATGTGAGCAGCAGCGCATGGACGCGCTATCAATACTTCCGTGCGCCTTATGCTTCTATTTTATGTTTAGTCCAAGCAGTCCTTAGTTCACCCCTGATTATTGAGATAGCCCTAAAATTTCCACCCAAAACCAACACTAATAGCAAGTGGATCTAAATCAACAGATGCCGTTGTTATTCCAGTGACAATGAAAGTGTCAATGGAGAGCTTATATTGTTTAAGATCAACGTTAAAATAGGATTTTTCATTAATAACATAATCAAAACCAAGATTGGAAGCAAAGCCAAACTCATCCTTATAACTAACCTCTAAAGCATCCCCAGGAACACTGTCAAAGTAGACGGTATAGTTTAAGTTGGCTCCAACATGAATGCTGCCGAATATGTCGTTGGCAATCCTGTCAGGCTAGTGTAAAACTGCTTTTTACTGTGTCTGTAGATTGGTTAGAGTAGAAAAATTTTACTTAATCCAGTTTCGAAAAAAAATCTAAGTTTGAGATTTAAACAACCCTATTACTTATTTTTTAACGCTAACCTACAATAGATCAAGGCAACTAATACGACATTAGCTGAAAACCCTCCCAGCCATTTCACGATTGCAATAGTGAGTGGTTGGGCAAACATCACCAGAAAACAGCCTGACAAAACTATTGCAACCCACCCCAAACATTTCAAAAAAATCTTTGCCTGATAGGTCAAGGGTGTGTTGAAAGCAGACTTGAAGTGTTTATCCATTGCCAATGACAAACAAATTAACCCAAACATTTGGCAAATGAGGCTAACTAACATCGGCGATTTAAACTAATACGAGAATTTTCACAATCTTCATTTTTTGCTCTCAACCACCACGCTGTTTTCATCAGTACCAAACCGATTAACAGAATTAAAAAGGTAAACGACAGATACACTAAATTTAGGCCCAATATGGCCTCCTTTAGCCGCTGACTGTCTTGATACAGATCAATTACAGGTAGCAAATAACAACCTAATGCGCTGGCCAATAGCAGATCTACCCATGCTTTCTTTGCTGGACGAAATAAGCTAACGAACACACAAAGCATCCATGCCAGAAAAAATACTTGAACTTCCACAGTGGCCCTACCTTCTAACAACTTTGGTAATAGCCTATTACTTAGAAAAAAAGCCACTATGGCTAATGGTAACCCACCGATAACTGCAATATTTAAACGCTCCACCACGAAGTCTCCAATTTGTGGCTCTTTAACTTTTAAGAGGCGTTTATTTAACCAGATGATCAAGCCGCTAGCGATAAGTGCGCTGGATAAAAGACCGAGTAAAAATAGTAGCCAACGTAAACCAATATCGGCAAACTGGGCTTCGTGCAGTCCAAAAAAAATTCGCCTGACCTGCGCCGCATTACTGGCCTGAGCATACCCCTGCAAGGATTTTCCATCATGTGAGGAAAAAACTAAACGTTCTGACTGCTTGGATAACGTTAAGTTTTTTATCCTATCAACAATAATCCGCCCGTCTTTGCTAAAAGGCTGTTCAAAGGTAATCCGCCGAATTTGGTTTTGTCCCTGCCAGTGTTGCTCAATTTTACGCTGTACAACCGTAAAGTCGCTTAAAGGAAGCTGGCTAGGAGCATTCTTATCTATTACTTCTAAACCGGGACTTAGTGCTCGACTCAAGTTTCTTTGCCCACCTGCAAAGTGATCCGCACTGAAGGGCAGGTACATAATTACATAAATCATAATGCCACTGCTGCAAATCATAATGATAAATGGAATAGTAACTAATCCTGCAAGAGCATGAAAATCAGTTAAGGTTTTTAACAATTTACCTAACCGTAGGGTGAAAAAATTACTGAACAATCGTCGGTGAGTAAAAATACCACTAAACACTGCCACCAACATGAACATGGCAGCAATGCCTACTATGTAACGACCACCATAACCGCGCAATT
Organism: Porticoccaceae bacterium UBA1117; assembly: GCA_002313335.1. GTDB lineage: Bacteria > Pseudomonadota > Gammaproteobacteria > Pseudomonadales > Porticoccaceae > HTCC2207. The sequence goes on along the minus strand of DCBC01000098.1, from coordinate 6,558 downwards.
GTAAACTGTGGTGAAATTTACGGAAAAAATTTCCGCCGTGGGTGTCTCTTGGTATGACGACTTGATCAAAATTAGCGCCCAAGCTTAGTGCGTGCCTTTCGCTGCCATGACGCCACTGTAAGGACCAATGCTGTGTTCTCTCATTAGGTAAGGTAATCCGCCACATGTCAGAATTAACTGCCACCTGATGTAGTTTTTCCAGTGAACGATTAGTCAAGTTTTGCGTGGATGTAACATTGACTAGTTCAGGTTTCATCCATTGGCTAATTTCAGGGTTGAAGTAACTCAAGCTACCTGTCAAAAAAATCATGAATAACAGCCACCCTAGCACCAATCCTGAGTAGGTATGCAACCAGATCATAGATTTTCTAAAATCAGGATTCATAGGCTACCCATCGACAAATACGTCGCACAACCAAGACAGAGAGTTAAGACAATATCTCTCCACAAAAGCAGTGTACTTTGGCGACTAAAACTAATAATGATGACCGCAAAATAAATTATGTAACTCAGCATTGTCGCAATCATCACAGCTTCATTTTGGTCACACCACTGCAACCAAACCAGTATCGGAACAAAAGCCATACTAAAAATCGCAGCAATTAAATAGCCGCCAAAAATGGCGGCTATGGTACGAAAAAATACCTCAGCTTTTCGTGTCACGCTAAAAACAATTCAGGGTGAATTAAAAATTATAAGTCACTGTAAGCTTAGCGTTTCTTCCCTCTGCTGGGAGTCCCCCCAAAAACATAGCTCTGGTAAAGTATGTTTGGTCGGTCAAGTTGCGAAGGTTAAGCCGAACGTTCAAATGGTCCGCATCATAACTTATTGCTCCATCCCACGCGGTGTAGGAGGGTAAAACTGCATAAGGTAGACCAAAACTAGAAGAATTAACGGTTCTCTCATCTTCGTAAATAAAACCTAGGCTAAATTTAATCGGTGCAGACAAAGCATCGAATTCCTGCTCATAATTATTCCAAAGCCGAAGGTATTTACGCGGTACTCCTTTTGTTTGGCCTGAAAAGTCGTCTCCTGTAAAAGTTACAGCTTCTTGATAAGTCGTATTAAAGTTCGCGCTCCATTGCTGATTAAGCGCCAAGTTGAGATCAAATTCTGCACCACGACTTCGATCCCCTTTATCATAGAAATACTGAGGGACACTGACATTAAACTCAATATCTTCTTCATTATCATTGTACAGATCATTACCATATCGTAGGTTTGTTCTACTGGTTTCAAATATCACAAGTGAACCTAATAAATCCTCATCGAAACCAGTAAACCGTAGACCTAGATCACTAGATTCTGATTCAGAGTTTGGCCTGTCGTTTCCTTTAGAGTCTAGGCTGCCTAAAATGCTGTAAGCGGTGGTGCCCTTAGAAAAGTTGAAGAAGGTCGCAAATTTTTCAGATATGCGGTAATTCAACCCTATGTTAAATGTCACTCCCGCGTCATCAGTATCGAGTTCTTCCCCAGCTCCTGGTTTTCGATCTGAACCCAGATGCTGGTAATCTTGCGCTATTTTCATATAAGCTAAACCGATTCTCGCAGTGAAGTCCCCGTAGTAGATAACCTCTTGGCCACTTATCCCTAACGCAGTAACATTTTTATCGTAATTTGATCTTAGGCTCGGGGTATAATCTTCAAACTTGCCTGCAGGCCAGTTGGGATTTCGGATATCTAAAATGTATGGCACGCTGCCACCGCCGTCAGCATCATAGGCAGAATATGACTGAACAGTCGCCTCTCTCGTTTCATAATTGACACTTAGTAAGTGCTCTCCGGAAATATCAGCTGATGACCAACTGCTAGATAAGTCGGCAAAGTACTGCAATGTTTTCTCATCTGCAATTTGATGACGATACTCCTGCCGACGTGCGGCAAATGGGTACAGCACATCATCAACGACCAATGGAGCTCTGGGATTGGCATTAATTTCACCGCGTCTGTTCCAATACACATAATTAAACGCGCCAGTTTGGCGGGTAAAATCTGAAGAATAGTCACGGTATAAAAATTGGTGGGTGAGCATTACATTATTGGGCAGCGTAATGTCATGACGCACCTTAAGGCGAGATTCTTTACCATCATTAGGGCTAGATAAAGGCGAAATAAGCCCTTGATCACCTAGATTGTAAGGCTCTATGCCCTCAGCAGAAGTAATTGAGTTCGCAAGCTGCTGGCGCTGCTGATCTGTTAATACGATACCAAACCTGCCATCCCCGTCACCGTCAGCATCATTAGGTATATCTGCTGCTGTAATATTGGCCGTAGCTACCTCAATATCATCGAGACTCAAGATCCGTACAGGATAACCAACCGAGTCAATCTGCACTGAATCATCAATATAAGCAGCTGAAATTAGCAGCTCATGGCCTTCAGAAAAACGTTGATGAAGAGAAGTATATAACTCACTTCTCTCTGAACTTAAGTCTCTATAACCATCAGAGGTTTCGTAATTTGCAACCACACGGTAGGCGGCGTTGTCAGTTAAAGCAGCAGTAGCATCTAACATTATGCCGTAATTTCCCCACTGACCAACTACTGCTCGAGCTTCAAAAGCTTCATCATACTGGGGCTTTTTCTCAATTAAATTAATTATTCCACCTGCTGAGCCCATACCATAAAGCCCAGTAGCCGGACCTTTCAGTACCTCCACACTTTCAATGTTTGTCATAGACCGAGTAGGGTTATAACTGTTACCCAAGTCTGCACCACCGTAAATTCCGTCATAGGTGTAGTTAGCGCCAAGCCCTCTGATGCTTAAGTTATCACCAATACCGTAGTTATTTCCTGACTGGGTTAAACCACTAACATTTCGAACCGAATCTTGCAGAGTGCTGGCTGCTTGGTCATCCAGCAATACCCTATCGACTACGACAACTGCTGCTGGAGTTTGCATCAGGCTCATATTTGATTTAGTCGCTGTTCCCGACTCTAAGATCAACTGATTGTGCTTACCATAAACAGTAATTGTTTCTATTTCCATATCACTCTTAGCGGTCTTGAGTGGTTGTCCTGAAGCAATTTCATTATCATTTGCAAATGTTGAAATTGAACTAGTTACTAGTAAAGCTGCGGCCGCCGCTGAAGCTATCCATGTCGTTTTCATTGTAAAATCCATCGTTTAGAGTCCTTGTTATCATTTGAGTAAGCCATTCATGCGAATGATAGTGATTTGCATTACGATAATCAACAAATATCTATACAAAGTTCCATTAAGTAGGGTCTTTATGCTTTAAGCCCCCTATTGTCAGTGAAATTTAACTCTCCACTTACTGCCATGATTAACCGCGCAAAAGAATCGTCTAGTGAGATGCCAACTATTAAAATGAGAGCGATAACGGACACGATTAGGTCACGCGCGTTGACATAAAATCTTATTCGTTCTTTTAGAATTTAACGTCCGTTTTAGAGCTTTATTTTAAATCGCGGTGACAGGACAAGAGACGAGGGAGAGATTACCCCCTAAGTTTTGATAACAAAAATATTAGTTATAGATTTATATGGAATAATATTCAGACTATTTATGATTAATAATCACTTAAACTAAAGATAGGCGTCGTATTCCATGAGCGTGACACGGCTATCAAATTCATGCTTCTCTTGACGCTTACAGCGGGCATAGTTGGTTTGTAACTCTTCGCTCAAATACTCTTTAATAAAGCTCGATTTTTCAAACACGCCGATCGCATCATTCCAAAAGTGAGGTAACGTTGGCTTTGCATCACCAGCATCACCCACGACCGCAGATGGCGCTTTTAACTTATTCTCTATGCCATGTAAGGCGCCTGCCAAAATGGCCGCTACGGTTAGATAAGGGTTTGTATCAGCGCCTGCAACTCTGTGCTCGATGCGCATAGCTCGATGTTCACCCCCCGGTATACGTAAAGCAGTCGTCCGATTTTCATAACCCCAATTAGCCGTCAATGGTGCATAACAGCCCGGTACCATTCGACGAAAGGAATTAATATTAGGAGCAAAAATTGCCATACTATCGGCCATGGTCGCCAAACATCCCGCAACGGCATGGTTCAATAGCTCACTCCCTTCGGACGTACCATTATCAAAAGCATTCTTACCTTGTTGATCTAACAAACTAAAGTGAACATGCATGCCATTACCCACTTGGTCAGCAAAGGGTTTTGCCATAAACGACGCTATTTTGTCATGCTGATGAGCAACACTGCGTATTGCTCTTTTTAACATGCTCCCTTGATCACAGGCTCGAACAGCGGAATCTTGATGGTACAAATTAATCTCAAACTGAGATGGACCAAACTCTGTAATCAAGGTGTCTACTGGCAAATTTTGCTGTTTAGTCGCATCAATAATCGCATCCATCAAAGACGCAGTATCACGCATAGTATCTATGCCATAGGTATGCCCTCCAATCGCCGGACTCCCATCAAGCGCCGTCTGAGTATGCTGAGGAACACCAAACTTATCTCGATCTAAACTCAAAAGGTGGAATTCCATTTCGCTTGCCACCACTGGTGTCAAACCCAACTCAGTAAACCGATCAACTACCCCCTGCAACACAGACCGGCAATCTCCCGCATACGGTAAATCACCTGTTTCATTAGACATTGAAACAATTATTTGAGCAGTCTTTTTATCCGCCCAAGGCACAACTGCCAAGGTTTCAGGGTGTGGCACACAAATGCCGTCTGCATCCCCGGTTGCCGCAATCAGCTCCTCTTGATCACGTCCCCAACAATCCAAAGCACAACTACTTAATGGCATTTTATAACCGCCGCTAAATACCTTATTAATTTTGTCTCTGGGTAACCATTTTCCTCGCTGCACACCATTTAAGTCATGAAGAAGAACCTCGAACATCTCAATGTCCGGGTTATCTGTTAGGAACTGGTCGAGTTGCAAGATTGGCGTCATAAAGGTCTATCTCTATAATCGGTGAGCGGGTCAATAAACCATAGTATCTGATAAGCGACAGTTGTTCAGCAGATTTGCACACCCAAAAAGGGTATGTAGAGCTATACTCTGTCAGCAAAACGCACTTTTTGAGGCGAAAATTAATCATGTCACACAAAACTCTACTTCTGTTATTACTTGTGTCTGTTTTATCACTATCCGGCTGTAAAAAAGAAAGTAGTACTCCTATAGAAATACTTTTTACTAACGGTGTTATTTACACTGCCAACAAAAATCAGCAATCTGTTACTACTATTGGGATTGCTGGTGATAGCGTGGTCTATATTGGTAATTCTAAGAATGCATTGAGTAGTGTCAAACCTAGTACAAAAATAATTGATCTAAATGGAAAAATGATTATCCCAGGTTTGCATGATATTCATATTCATCTTCCCGGAATTATTAGTAGTGATAATTGTGATTTGGACAGTCAACCTTATACTCTACAAAACATAGTCCCAGTCATTAGTGAGTGTATCGATCGTCTGGACCTACCAGCGGGTGAATGGCTAACCGTCGAACAATGGGCGTTCTCTAAGGGTAATGAGCCCTCGGAAGATTTTCCAACGCTGCGCTCTGCCCTGGATGCTGTATCTCTGGCTCACCCTATTATTCTGCTTGGTGATGATGGCCATCATGGTGCTGTCAATAGTTTTGCAATGAGCCTTGCGACTGACGTAAATGGTCTTAATGTTGGCCTTTCCAAACAAACCCTGAATAACCAATTTGTTGGTTTTAAACATGTTATTGGCGTCGATAGGAATGGTGAACCAAATGGTATTATCAATGAAGATGCACGCAAACTAGTCAACCTTCCGAGCCTTTGGGGCTATCCTAAAATAGATTTATCGGTGTATGAGAAAATCGCCCAGCGGCTTGCTGCCTCAGGGATTACTTCCACTATGGATGCGGCGTTAAGAATCAATGAGATTGACCAATTTGCGAAGTGGGCAGAGGTCTCTCCGCTAACTTATCGCTTAACCGCCGCTTTTTATCCAGAATTTGAAGATTATCGGCCCAGCAAAGATCAACCTATAAACATTTCTACTTTAATGGCTGATTTAAAAAGCACACAACTACGTCACAATAACGTGCTTAATTTAAAGATCGATACGGCGAAAATTTTTGTCGATGGCGTCATTGAAGGAGACCCGTACTCTTTTCCACCAATGCTGCCAAATGCCGCCTCCCTCAACAATTATCTGCAACCCATCTTTAATATTAATAAGGATACTCAAGCCCTGGAGGTTGCAGATTATGTTGATACAAACTCAGATGTCTGTAAAGCTGTCCGTGAAAAAGTGGCCAATAGTGTATCTGGAGCATTCGAACAGAGTTTCTTAGCCGAACATGGGTTTTTGTCCTCACAGTGCATTGAGAGCAATGGGGTATTAGAAAAAGAGTATCAATTTATTTATGACTATACCCTCGCTCTCTATGCCGCTGGCATTAATATTCACAGCCATGCCATTGGAGATCGAGCCGTTCGTGTCGCACTAGACACCTTTGACGCGGCAAGAAAAGCAAGCCCAGATTCAACAGCAAAGTTTTCTATTGCGCACGCTCAAATCATTCACCCTGATGATATCCCTCGCATTGCCGATTTAGAGGTTGCGATAGCAT
>DCBC01000073.1 GCA_002313335.1 Porticoccaceae bacterium UBA1117 | reverse complement strand
CTCCTTAACTTATATCGGCACAAATCTAAAAATATGAATTTTTCGCTTTAGTTAGTCGGGACTAACGCGGGCAAGCGATAAAAGAGAAAAGCGATAAGAGAGGGGTAACACGCATTAAATGCTTAATGGAGGACTAAACTCTAAGCCACAACTGTCGATATTACCCACAGGGGATGTAGGATTATGGTACTTAATCGAGATACCTCTCAAACGGGTTGGAGCGAGTCTTTAATTGCTGACTATTATGGTTATACTTTTCCGCATAAGTGTGATCTAATTCTCACTGTGTAGGCCATAGTGTGATGTATATCACATTAAAGACAGGCTTCCTCCGGGCAATGTGTATGCACTAGGTGAACATATGGATGTCGCTTCAATCATTGGTCTAATCGGCGCTCTGTTTTTCCTTTCCCTTGGAATCTCAGACATTGGTGCGTTAATTGATCCTCCCTCAATCTATCTGGTGATTGGCGCTACCGTCTCGATAATGCTCTATCGTTCTAAATTATCTGATGCAATAAGCCTAGGTGCGGTTATTGGAAAAGTATTTGTCAATAAGACCGAAGAGCCAGAAGAATTGATTGATCAGCTTATAAATATTGCACAAATAGCACGTAAAGATGGAATGGTAGCGCTTGAGAGCGTAGAGCTGTCTAATCGGTTACTTCAGACCGGGGTCACTGGCTTAGTGGACGGCATGAAATCCGAGATCATTGAGGAAGGGCTTGAAAGGGCAAAGGCGCTGACGGCCGCTAGACACGAAAGCGGATCAGACATACTGAGCGCAGGGGCAGAATTGGCTCCGGGTATGGGGATGATTGGTACACTTATTGGGCTGGTCAACCTCTTAGCGAACCTCGATGACCCCTCATCAATTGGGCCAAATATGGCCATTGCTCTATTGACTACGCTTTATGGGTCGGTATTGGCTAATGTCTTTTTTATTCCGATGGGAATGAAACTAGAGGGCTATGCTAAGCGTGAAGCTAATAATAATGACCTCATTATTGTGGGAATAATGTTCATCAAAAGCGGAAAGAACCCTAGATTGCTTGGGGAGACTTTAGGAGCCTTTATGACGCCCAAGGCAAAGCTGAAGCGCGAGGCGAACCAGACTGCTGAGGAAACATCAAGCTAAACTACTAATCGGTTTAAAGTACAGTATTTTATTAAGGAGCAACGCTATAAATCAGGATGATTGCCCAAAATGCGCAAAGTTAGCTCCCCCTTGGATGGCTACTTTTGCCGATATGGCTATTTTGTTAATGGCCTTCTTTGCTTTGCTGTACTCTTTCACGGCGATAAATATCAAAGAGCAAGCTTATTTTTCTGCGACAATTCGAGCGGCCTTTGGCTCGCAGCGCACAGTCATTATGGATGATATCCCCACGGCGACAAGCATGCTGAATGAAACCTATACACCCGTGATTGCCGAAGCATCACCCCTGGCCGAGCCTACTAAACAAGCACCGACACCGACCCGCTCGTACCGAGCAAAATATACTGAAACAGAAGCGGGAACAATTGATATTGAGCAAGTGCAAACCAAGCTAAGACGTACTCTTTCTGAAGAAATTATTGACGGAGAAGTAAAAGTAAAAATAGAGGATGATATTGTTGTTATCGAGCTATATTCTTTGGTTACACCTGGCGGAGGTGGAGAAGATCCTGACGAGAAAAAGGGGGCACGAGTAAAGCAGAGTGCAATTGACATAGTCGCCAAGGTGCTTACGGTCAATTCAGATAACAACATTCAGGTTGACTTTCGTGCTCAACACCTGCAAACGCCTAATGCCGATGGTGCTGAAAATATCTTAGAGCTGAACCGCGATATTACAAAGATACAGAACGCCCTGTTTGAAGACAGTAGCAACGAAAGACTCGATGTAATTCTAAGGGACGACCTTTTGATAGTTCGATTGGATAGCCAAGACTCTTTTGATTCAGGACAAGCAGAACTTAAGCCTACAACTAAGATCTTTTTAGATAAACTGGGTAAAATTTTAAACACCTCAAGTGGAAGGGTAAGAGTAGAGGGCCATACTGATAATATGCCCGTTATGTTTAGTGAAAGATTTGTTTCTAATTGGGATCTTTCGGCCGCTCGGGCCGCCTCGGTTGCTGCGGCCCTAATTACGCGTTCAGGCGTTTTACAATCTCGCTTAGTGGTTGCCGGGTTTTCTGATTCTAAACCTTTAGAGAGTAACGCCACAAAAGAAGGAAGAGCGAAGAACCGCCGAATTGAAATTATTGTTAGCGCAGAAACGCAGAAAGAGCTAACGTCAAATGAATGACTGCAAACCCTGTCCAAAAGGAGTTCCACTGTGGATGGCTACCTTTTCAGATATGGCAATTTTACTGATGGCTTTCTTTGTACTGTTAATTTCATTTAACGACACTGATGTAGCCGGCGCGCAGTTAATATCTGGCAAGCTTGATGGCGAATTTGGCGTTCAAAACACTATTCCCGTGGTAGCACCGCCAAAGGGCGACAATGTTTTAGCCAAAACGTTTTCTCCTAGCAAAGTTGATGATACTTTGCTCAAGGTAGTTACAGAGCCAACCACCGATATACGGCCTCCAAAAGACATTGTTCTGACAAGATTTAATAGGAAAAAGGAGTATAAGCGCAATGCAGACGTGGCATTGCTTGAGGCGTCGCTTGCTATAGAAATAGCCACTGGCAAAGTCTTAGTGGTTGCGGGCGAATTTAATACCATCGTTGAAATTTCAGCGCCGGACCTTTCTGGAGAGTTCAAACAGGGCGATCTCTCTAACAAGGGATTTAAAGTGAGACAAGAGGATGTGCAGCTATACGCGAAGGTAGCTAAGTTGCAGGCAGAGACAGAGAAAGAGGTACAAATTAAATATGTTAATGACCAACAGACTAGCCTTATGAACCAGTTTGAGTCTATCAGGCAGGCTTTGGCTGCAGAGATAATTAGAGGGCAGGCCGAAGTAGCAGTGGAGGACGAGAGAATTATAATTCGTTTAGCAGAACAGGGATCCTTTGCCAGCGGGCGTGCAAAAACAAAACCTAGTTTTAGGAGACTGTTAAGCAAAGTTGGAGTAGCACTGCGAGACGTGACCGGAGAGATTGCAGTTGAGGGACATACTGACGATATCCCCATGGCGTACAACACGCAGTTTCGAAATAACTGGGACTTATCTTCCGCGCGCTCGGCTGCCGTGGTTGAATTTCTACTCGGCGTGGCACCTCAAGTGCGCGGGAAAATTATGGCCAGCGGGATGGCAGATATTAAGCCACTCATGACTAATGAGACCGCCGCAGGAAGGTCGCGTAATCGACGTATCGAAGTGATAGTCGGCGCCCCTTGATGTTTGAAAGGACAGGACGCTGTGCATTTCAGTGACCATCTTTTGCTCTAACTCAGCTAAACAGACTGCGATGAACTGCTGCTTTATCATAAAAAGCTCAATAACTAATTAGTGGCATATAAAAGACCTCGAGATTAACAAAAAGATCCCCAAGGTTTACGAAGCTGCTGCAATTGATTGTTTAGCTAAGGCGGTCGGCAAGCCTTGCCAGGCGCTGTCGATGTCCGAGATGATCCCCTTGATTTCCTGAACGACTGTAACGTCGTTTTTTAGGCTAGCATGAAGCAGACGCCGAATTGAATACTCATAGATATCGGATAGATTCATCGAAAGATCTTTACCCTTATTAAAGTCTAATGATCCTTGCAAGCCTAATAGGATTTTGTTGGCCCTGCTTAGAGACGAGGCTTTCTTTTCAAAATCGTTTCGATTTATGTGCCCCTCGGCCTCAGCCAAACTTTCTAGTAGCGCGCTAAAAAGCATTTGAGTAAGTTGTATGCTGTCTGCGTATTGAGCAGCTGCCGTGGTTTGCACGTTACGGTATGCCGCAGCGCCGCGTTTAAATTTTGCTTTCATGATCGTTACCGCCAAAATAGTTAAGGACCAAATCTAGATCGGCAGAAAGACCAATAATCTTAACAAAAAAGACAAATAATGTTGATGCAACACTAGCAGGGTAGCCGGCAGAGTGCCTACACTAAATTGGCCGTTCATATCACGTTTTCAGCGGGGGGTGCCACAGCAAGCAAAGGTATTGCCAGAAGAGCTAAAACTATTCACATTCATACCTGCCTCGCAGGCTATCAAATAGTGTATCAAACGGCATAAGAAGGCTGACCTTCGCAGTAAACCAATCGAGCGAGTCATTCTTTAGTACTAGAAACATGCATAGTCGTATGATAACCTATTTACAACCGTATAGTAATGTGTAGAAAATCTCCTGCTCGCAGCAAGCCAAAGTGATATTAATACTTCATGACAAAGACTGCATTAGCTAAAAAAGGTGCAATAAAGTTGTTAGAACTTAAAAAAATTATTGGGGTAAGCCCCCCTGTAAAAGATCTTAGAGAGCTAATTAAGCTACTTGGGCCGAGCGACTCAACTGTTTTGATTGTTGGTGAAAGTGGCACAGGAAAAGAGCTTATTGCGAATGCTCTACACGGATGTTCAGGACGATCGGCGGGTCCATTTGTGCCAGTAAACTGTGGAGCTATACCTAGAGATTTACTCGAAAGTGAATTATTTGGGCACAAAAAAGGTTCTTTCACTGGTGCTATATCCGACCGCAAAGGACGGTTTCAGTTAGCCCACAAGGGAACCTTATTCCTTGATGAAATTGGCGACATGTCTATGGACCTCCAAGTCAAGCTACTCAGAGTTTTACAAGAAAGGACGGTAGATCCAGTTGGGTCTTCAGACTCTATTTCCATCGATGTCAGAGTTATTGCGGCAACCCACCAAAATATTGAAGCGCTCATTGATGAAGGAAAATTCCGGAAAGACCTCTATTATCGCCTAAACATTATGCCTATCGAAGCGGTACCTCTGAGAGAAAGAGCGGGAGATATCCCGCTACTTATTGAACATTTCTCTAAGCAACAAGCGAAGGTATTACAGGCGCCGATCTCTATATATCCAGCGTCGATGAAACTTCTGCTAGCCTATGATTGGCCAGGAAATGTTAGGGAGCTTTCTAACTTGGTCGATCGATATACTGCACTTTACGCGCAGCAGGAAGTTGACTTGCGTCTAGTCCCGGCGAGTATGGTGCCCTCTGGGCTCCGTAAACTAATGCAAGGAAAAGAATCGCAAAATAGAACGCTGAGCGAGGATGAGTCATCCAGGCGGGCTGTCAAACAGCTTGATCATGTTACAGCCGATTTATTTGATAGGCCAGCAAGTAGCCCCGACCGGATTGACCTTCCGATTGGAGACAGCGATATTGATGAGATCCAAAGAGTCATCAATCTTGCTCAGGGAGGGCCAGAATTTCCTGATGAAGGGTTGGAGCTTAAGCAGCATCTGCTTGAGATTGAGCGCCGCCTTATTAAGCAAGCGCTTAGTAAATCCGAAGGTAACGTATCCAAAACAGCGCGATTACTGAGCTTACGCCGTACTACGTTGATTGAAAAAATTAACAAGCACGGTATGCATTCAGTATAAAGCGTTAATCACTCTAGTCAGTCGTCCTCATAGACGGCGTCATTTTCCCGACTGTTTTTTGATGGCAAATAATTGACACTCTCTTCTAAAATAACGCTAAGCATCTGATTTAATTGAAACTTTAAGTTTGGCACACTCCTTGCATCGTATTTTTCAAAGTCAAAGCGGCAAAGGCAAAGAGGATACTAAAGTGGCTAAGTGCACAGCGCGTTCAATACTATGGATTGATTCATCAAAACAGCTAACAAAGACCGAGATAGTCGCATTTGGCGATCAAGGTCTTGACATAAAACAGTTTCCGATCGGCGAACTGCCTAATCAAGTGTTAGCGTCAGTTGAAGTTGTTGTTATTAGGCCTGCTCATGGATTAATTGAGCTTGGGCAGCTAAAAAGACTGACCCAACAATTAGATTTAATGCCAACCATTGTAGTCAGGCTTGGCATAGATCAATTTGAGCAGGGAATTGAAGCCATGCAGCTAGGTGTTGGCACTGTTGTGCCAGACCGGAAAACTAGCCCCAGCCAGTGGACTGATATCATTGAAGGCCTTGACATAACGCCACGCAATAACCAGCCATCATATGTATTTGTTGATCCCACAAGTAGAAAATTACTGGCGCTGACACAGCGTGTCGCAGAAGCAGATGTAACGGTTTTACTTACAGGACCTACGGGAGCAGGTAAAGAGGTTCTAGCGCGCATATTACATGAATCATCGCCAAGATATGCGGCGCCATTTGTAGCTTTCAACTGCGCGGCAATGTCAGAAAGCCTCATTGAAGACATGCTTTTTGGCCATGAGAAAGGGTCATTTACAGGTGCGACGAAAGTTCAGCCAGGCCTATTTGAACAAGCTCACACAGGAACCATATTCTTAGATGAAGTTGGTGAGATGTCCTTTCACTTACAGGCGAAACTACTCAGAGTTCTGCAGGAGCGTACAGTTACAAGGCTGGGCGGGCAGCAGAATATAGCACTAGACATTAGGGTTATTGCGGCGACCAATCGAGACCTGAAAGCTTCCATTTTGGACCGCTCATTCCGCGAAGACCTATATTTTCGACTCAGCGCCTTTAGAATCACATCACCTCCATTACGGGAGAGGCCGCTAGACATAGTGCCGCTGGCTTATCAGTTCCTAGACCCTCAACTTTCAAAGGGCCGCAGTTTAAGAATAACATCAGAGTCGGCAGAGCTGCTGGTCTCTTATCACTGGCCTGGCAATGTCCGGGAGTTACAAAATGTGATCATCAGAGCGCAAGTATTGTCGCGCCAAGGGGTTATAGAGCCAGAGCATCTTGTCTTTGATGACTGGCCTGAAGCTTTTCCAGATGCACAAGAGCAAGATCAGCTGGCTTATGGTAATTCGAGTATAGGAGAAGGTACCTCCGCCAGGTCTTTTATGGCTAAGCACAGCTTCTCGAGGACTAACCCGGCATTATCAAAGTCTAATCACACGAAACCTTTATCTGTGGCCATGAAGATCAGTGAATGCGAAAACATTATGGCTGCGCTGCAGGAATCAAGGAGTAGGGAACAGGCGGCTGAAAAATTAGGTATCAGCCCAAGAACCTTGCGCCATAAATTACAACGATTGCGTCAAGATGGCATGACAGTCACTCGAGCTTACGCACGATAAAAAAGAAGGGAAAACCCAGTGGTAAATTCAACAAATATGCAGGGTGTCGAATCCATGTTAAGTCAAATTCGGCAGTATCAGGACCAAGCAGCCCAGGGAGTAAAGCTTCAAGCGAATGATTTATCAGTCAATGCGCTCTCAGGACAGAATGGCTTTGCCAATACTATTAAGGGCGCACTGCAAGACGTTAATTCCATGCAGCAAACCTCAAAAGCTAACCGAACTGCTTATGAGCAGGGGGAGGGGATACCCTTGACTGAGGTTGTTATGAGCATGCAAAAATCATCGTTGGCCTTCGAGGCCACGTTGCAAATAAGGAACAAGGTGCTTAAGGCTTACGAAGACGTCATGAATATGCCAGTGTAAAAACACTAAAGAGATAAGAGATAAGAGATAAGATATATGGTCGATATAGCAGCAACCCCGCAAGATGTAGCGTTAAATACGTTGACACAGACGCCAGGGGCGTCCCAAACACGGAGCATGGTGGGAAGACCGTCAGGGCCATTAGTGCCGCAGCCGGGTGCAGCGGGGCTAGACGGCATTATTCGCAAGACGATGTCCCAGCCAGCGGTTAGGCGGGCTATGCCAGCGATTATTGCTTTGGCGGCTGTCGTGTTGTTTATCCTGGTGTATTCTTTGAGCCAAGACTCCCCTTATAGAACCGTCTACCCTGGATTATCAGAGGCAGATCGGCAGTCTGCATTTGAAGCCCTCTCTAACGCTGACTTTAGTGCCAAAATAGATACACAAACTGGCCAAGTAAAAGTACCTTCATCTAGGTATCACGAAGCTCGCCTGTATCTGGCCTCTCAAGGGTTGCCAAAAAGTACCGTGACGGGAAGTGTTGGTGCAATGAGCGAAACAGCCGCGATGACAACCAGCCAATTTATGGAACAGGTTCGTTATATTTCTGCAGTTGAAATAGAGCTCGCTGCCAGCGTCGCAAAAATCTCTACCATTGAGTCAGCGCGAGTCCACCTAGCTTCACCAAAGCAAAGTGTCTTTGTAAGAAACCGTGAGGCTGCTAAAGCATCGGTAGTTGTCTCTCCATATCCGGGGAGGGTAGTTTCAGAGTCCCAAGTACAGGCAATTATTCATCTGATTGCTTCAAGTGTTCCATATTTAGCGACAGAAAATGTTTCTGTTGTTGACCAACGTGGAGAACTACTGACCAACTATGAAGGGTCTACGTCGCTCATGAGTAGCGAACAAATGGCTCACAAGCAAAGCAGGGAAGAGTCTTATCGTAATCGGATTAACGATTTTTTATCACCAATTGTTGGGAAGGGCAATGTCCGAGCTGAGGTTGATATGCAGATAGACTTCACTGAGATTGAATCCACCTATGAAGAATACGACGGAAATGACAATGGTCCGCTCGCGCGTTCAGAGACTTTAACTATGGAGCAAAAAGGGAGTTCTCAAGCGATGGGTATTCCGGGTGCTACATCAAATACCGTGCCTGCAGAAAATACTAATACTGACGAAGCGCCGCCGGCCCCTAATAAAAGCATGCTGAGTAGTCAAACTACACGCAACTATGAAATGGACAAAGCAATAAGATATGTGAAGCGACAAGGCGGCATAGTTGAGAGAATATCCGTTGCGGTTGTGCTTAATCCACCAAGAGCAAAGGTCATGGCGGATGAGGACCAGACCGAATCCGAAAATGCAGACCGCGGTGAATTTTCAGAGCTAGAGCTAGAGCGTTTTTCTAACTTAGTTAAAAGTTTGATTGGCTTTAATGCAGAGCGTGGAGATGTGGTCACGATTGTTTCTGCTCGCTTTGAAGTACCTGAATTAATTGAGCCAAGATTAGAGCCTTGGTATAAAAATAGTCAGATGGTTAGCTTGATCAAAAGCTCAGCCGTAGCTGCAGCATTTATTGCATTATTGTTATTAGTGGTAAAGCCAGCTATTGGCGTTTATTTCCCAGCACCGGAGCCTCAGGGTAGCGCATCGGATGAATCCTCTCAAAC
>DCBC01000169.1 GCA_002313335.1 Porticoccaceae bacterium UBA1117 | reverse complement strand
TCCCCATCAATAGGCCTTGGGTCGTCGATTAGTTCGACGCTCGTGGGCTTTAAATTAGATGATAAACCCTTCCCTAACTGATTTTCATCAACCTCAACTTCAATTATCGGATCGCCACCATCGTAATCAGCAATCATATCCACAGAATCATATACTATGATGCTATCTATGACTTTAAAGTAGGGAATTTCTTGGCTTGAGTCACTAACATCTAACGATTCAAGAGACCCCTCCATCACTGCTGGCCGATCAGCAATGGCTGTATTACTTGATGTCTCACCATAGACCTCAAGGCCCAATTGATCTGCGACAACAAACCCACTTTGGCGCTCAATCTGGCTTTCACTAGGTCTGCTTAAGTACGAACCAATAATAATCTTACTTGGATCACCCTCTAAAAAAGCATCTGGATTAGCGCTAAAAACGCCATCCATCGCCTGCCAAATAGATACATTATTAGCGCTAAAACTAGCGGAAATATTCCATAACGTATCGCCTACGATAACCTCATGGGAAAAAATATCACTCGTCAATTCAACGATTTGGGCGACGGCTGCCGAGCTTTCGGCCAAAACCAATAAGGTTACTCTGACCAACACAGACTTGTCAGCCGCCGTAATTTTGACAAAAAAATCAAGCTCAGGCTGCTGAAAAATCTCCGGACTAGTAATAATAAGAAGATTATTTACGCCCACCACATCGTCTGCAAATTGAAATGACAAACTGTTTAGAAAGAGCTTCTCTTCAGCACTCCTATTGGCGAGGTTCTCGTCTAAATGAAGATCTGCAGAGAAAAAACTGCTATCACTAAGATTATTTCCAACAACTTGAATAGTCGCCCGAAGCGGGTCGCCAAGCTCTGACACCAGTTCTATTTCACCGAGATTCAGCGCTGCGGATTGTGAAGACCATAGCGAGCAATTTACTATCAGTAAAAACGCCGCTAAAAACTTGAAAATTTCCAAAAACATAGATTGCTCTTTCCTGTGACGCACAACGTTGCTGTCATGAATAATAACAAACTATACAGCGAATAATCTAGGTCAAATCCCTTATCACCGGTTACCGTATGGGGAAACCACGCTGCGTCAACCAGAAAAGCATGGCCACCTGCTATACAACCAATCATTGCTATACAGAATGCTCACTAATTACTGCTCAGTGACTATTATTTTCAGTATCCTGCGAAGTGGTTCAGCGGCACCCCATAATAACTGATCGCCGACGGTAAACGCCGACAAATAATGAGGGCCCATATTCATCTTTCGCAGACGTCCTACTGGAACACTCAAGGTTCCCGTAACGGCCGCAGGCGTCAATGTGGCTAACGACGTTTCTCTGTCGTTGGCTACAACATTAACCCATGGGTTAGCCTCGCTCAGAATAGTATGAATCTCGTCCAAGGGAAGATCTCTGTTGAGCTTTATAGTGAGCGCCTGACTATGACACCGCATTGAACCAACTCGCACACAGAGACCGTCAAGCGGAATTGGATTAGACTCACGATTGAGAATTTTGTTGGTTTCTACTTGGTTTTTCCACTCCTCTTTACTTTGGCCGTTTTCCAACTGGACATCGATATAGGGCAACAAACTTCCGGCCAAAGGGTAACGCCAATTATCAACAGGTAACGACTCTCCTCTGAGGGTAGCTGAGACGGTACGATCAATCTCCAGGATAGCTGATGATGGATCTGTAAGTTGGTGGCTTACTGACTGCTCAATTACACCCATCTGAGCAATCAATTCACGCATATTCTTTGCACCTGCGCCTGAAGCGGCCTGGTACGTCATCGAGGTTGCCCACTCCACTAGCCCTTCTTTAAATAGTCCACCCAGGCCCATCAACATTAAACTAACAGTACAATTTCCGCCAACGAAGTCTTTTACGCCATTGGTTAGTCCTTGATCGATAACAGTTCTGTTAACCGGATCCAGAACGATTATCGAGTCATGTTTAGTACGCAGCGCCGACGCCGCATCAATCCAGTACCCGTTCCAACCTTTGTTTCGTAATTGGGGATATACCCTATTGGTATAAGCTCCTCCCTGACAGGTAAGAATAATATCCATTTTACTTAATGCATCGATATCAAACGCATCTTGCAGTAGAGACGAGGATCCATTCACAATAGGCGCATCATCTCCAGCTTGGGAGGTGGTGAAAAATACTGGTTCGATATGGTCAAAGTCATTCTCTATACGCATTCGCTCCATCAACACTGAGCCAACCATCCCGCGCCATCCCACCAGACCTGTCTTTTTCATGTATTCCGCCTATGTTCACATTGCTTAATCGTTGTTTCTTTAATCTGTTATACCGACAAAAGTATCGCTGAAACCACAGCATTACCCATTTCAATCGTACCCACGCGAGTCATACCCGATGTATAAATATCGCCCGTTCGCAAGCTTTGGTCTAACACTTTACTCACGGCATCTTCTATGGCATCGGCGGCATCAGCAGCGTTCAATGAATAACGAAGCATCATTGCTACTGACAAAATAGTTGCCAGAGGATTAGCCACGCCTTTACCCGCAATATCTGGAGCTGAGCCGTGGCAAGGCTCATACATGCCACCGCCATCTTTATCCAGTGACGCTGACGGCAACATACCAATAGATCCGGTCAACATTGCCGCGGTATCGGACAAAATATCGCCAAACATATTGCCTGTAACAATCACATCGAACTGCTTAGGCTCCTTCACTAACTGCATGGCAGCATTATCAACATACATGTGACTCAGCTCTACTTCGGGATAATCAGCAGCCATCGCCGTAATCACCTCTCGCCACAAAATAGTTGCTTCCAAGACATTCGACTTATCCACCGAACAAAGACGTTTGTCACGAACCATTGCCGCCTCAAATGCCATACGACCAATGCGTCGAATCTCCGACTCATTGTACTTATAGGTGTTGTAACCCTCTCGCTCGCCATTATCCAAGATTCGAATACCCCGTGGCTCACCAAAGTAAATACCTCCAACTAACTCGCGCACAATGAGAATATCCAGACCCGAGACAAACTCAGGTTTCAGCGAAGACGCATGCGCCAATTGCGGGTACATAATGGCAGGACGTAAATTACCAAACAACTCAAGTTCTGAGCGAATAGTTAGCAAACCCTTTTCAGGGCGAAGATGGCGTTCAACATCGTCCCACTTGGGACCGCCCACCGCACCAAGCAAAATAGCATCACACGCTCGAGCTTTGTCCAAGGTCTTCGGAGGGCAAGGATGGCCTTCAGCATCAATTGCCGCGCCACCTAAATTCGCATAGTCCAACTCAACGCCCAAATCAAACTTGTTACTTACAGCCTTGAGCACCTTTACCGCTTCAGCAATAATCTCCGGACCAATATTATCGCCGGGTACCACCAATACTTTTTTCATTCTATTGATCACTATTTGATTACTCCAAAGACCCA
>DCBC01000120.1:1069-3339 GCA_002313335.1 Porticoccaceae bacterium UBA1117 | reverse complement strand
TCAAAGTATCACGTTAACCTCTGACTTACATACGCTAGGAATCATACTTTAGCGGCCCTTTTTTGCCGTAAAATACGACTTCAGTAAAAACGATAGACCTAAGCCTAAGACTAAAACAACAATCGTTATTTTGTCACGGTGCGGTGTTTCTGGAATCCATACTTGGTGTTTTTCAGCGTAATAGAGCGCGTACATCGAGAGTATCCAAGGTCCTGCTGCAATTGCAGTCTTTACCCACTCTAATAGCCGACTTGTTCTAGTTGGGCTGCCCACTAGCGTTGCCTCACTTGTCAGGATAGACCTCGATGCTATCATATAGATCATGGATCTTCACCTTTCCGAGCAGGCTAAGGAATTGGACCGTTAACGGTTTTTGAGATCAGGCTTAACTCGGCACAGGGTTGGGCTGACTCTTAACCTGTAGGGACGGTGGTTGATTGACTGATGTTATTGAGACACTCATTATAAAGATGTCCTAAATTACTGAAGGACCAAAAAATGAATATTGAATTAGCTAAGATATTTAAGCATAAAGCGATAAACACTTGGGGCCTGCTGCTGGTGTTTGCGGTTCCCATGTGTATTTTTAATTATCTTGCTATGACTGACACAAATATTTCTTCTCCGGAAGGGGTGTCGCACATGATCAGCTATTCCGTGCGATGGGCTGTTCCGTTTATTTATTTAGTGGTGGCAGCCTCATCAGTGAAAGTTCTTTTTCCTGGTGTTTTTTCATCCTGGTGGATGCGTAACCGAAAATATATAGGTTTGGTGTTCGCTATTGGGATGGCTTGGCAAGCAGCGTTTATTTTTATTCTATCGACATTTTATCGTGATTATTATTTTTCAGAGGTTTATTACTTTAGGGATGAAGTAGAAGGCAGTGTAGGCTATATTTTTTTGGTGGCTATGGTCATTACATCGTTTCAGTTTGGAAGGAAGCGCGTAAATCAGGCACAGTGGAAGTTGATCCAAAAGGGCGGCATCTACTTTCTGTGGGCATATCCATTTAGTGTTTATTGGTGGAATCTATTTTACTACCCTTACGTTGAAAGCTACTCAACTGCGGAACTGCACGACTATATTTTTTATTGGGCTGGGTTTCTTGCCTTTCTATTGAGAATTGCTGCTTGGGGTAAAACACGTAACAAAGCACTGAAAAAGAGTAATCAACTTGAATCTCCCTCCGGGTTGGAACTGTGTCTAGGGGTTGGGCTCATCCTTCTCGGCCTTATTGCATCGGCCACAGGGAACTATTGGTTTGATTCGGTTTCTTCGCTTGCGTCTTTTCCTGCATGGTCTGCTGAAATGGCCTTGTGGCTTCCATTTTGGCCGCTAGAGCCCTTTATGCCTCTCATGCTCATAGCTGCGGGGGTGGGCGTAGCGACGAAGGGGCGCTCTTTGAGGGGCGCTGAGGTTGCTAAGATATAAAGCTCTAGTTTGTTATGACTTGAACTAGGCTAAACCTCAGATTTGAGAGACGCAAGCCAAGTAAGTACATCTTGATAAACATCGCGTCGATTAGTTTCATTAAGTGTTTCGTGGCGTCCTCCCGGGTATAGCTGAATGTCTACCTTTAAAACGCCTGATTCCAGCAACTTAGTTTGCAGCGCAGTAACACCTACACCAGCTTTACCTACTGGGTCTAGCGCGCCAGAAAAAAGATAGATAGGTAATTCACTGTCCAACTTTGCCATCGATTCAGGTTTTGAAAGTTCTCCCATCCCCTGAAGAAAATCACACCAAGACTGCGTTGTCAGGGGACCTCCACACAGGGGGTCATCAATATATAGATCGACCATTGCATCATCTCTAGAGAGCCAGTCGCTAGCGGTGCGAGCTGGCTTAAACGCATTATTAAATGCACCGAATGACATTTTCTCCAAAATAGAACTAGGTTTATCACGGCCTACTCGCCATCGTTCAAGCCGAGCCGCACAAGAGGCTATTTTCCATGTTGATGGCGGCTCATAGTTTGAGCCTGATAATATTAATCCACACAACTTGTGGTCAGTAATATCCTTTAATTGCTGTCCATATCGTTGGCACAGGTGTGTTGCCATAAACGAGCCCATACTATGGCCCATTAATATGAGAGGTAAACTATGATCCTCCCTGATATGGTTAATGAATTGCCATTGATCATCAAGCATTTGATTCCAGCCATCTGAATCGGCAATGTGATAGCTATTACCCATGGCTTTGCCAGTCTCGCCATGCCCACGATGATCATCGGCCGTGACCATAATGCCTTGTTGATTAAGGAATTC
>DCBC01000120.1:0-677 GCA_002313335.1 Porticoccaceae bacterium UBA1117 | reverse complement strand
TCTGGTATCCATTGGCAATAGTGGAGGTCGCCCGGTTCGCCGCTTGAGAATGGAATTTTTTTTCGTTCAACATTACTCATAAATTTATGGTCCTTGCTATAACAATTGCCGTCAGCGTTCTCGGCCGCCTAATGGTCCCTTAAGCTTAGCATAGCCTACCAATGTTAGTGGCTGACTATGCTATTGTTGCCGGCGGGTGATTATTCTGCCTTAGTCGTTGATGGTTTATTTTGGAGGTTGCTATGAATGTCATTTTAAGTGGCATGCTTTTTTCACTGGCGATTTTATTATTATTTAAAACCGTATTAGTTTCTCTCGCGAGTAGGCTACTCACGCTAGTAACGTTTAAAAGTTATGCGGCATCTAACATCATTTTTGGCCTTTTACTGACAGGCTATGCTGCTAGTGCCGCAGATTGGTTCTACTACACTGGCAGTTTAACGTTGTTTGTCGTTGCGGTTTTGGCCGTTGCTGAGGGGTTGTCGATTGTTGTTTTGGTGATGAAAAATATAAGAGTATTTTTCAATTTTGTACCAAGAGATATTGGCTAATCGCGCTCCCAAGTATGTTCGTTTTAGTCGTTCTAGCGCTCACGTTGTTATCCCGATCGTTTGTTGGGCCGATTCCTGAAGTTGCAGGTTGTCAAACTATCAAAGAGCTATCGATTTCATGCAATA
>DCBC01000062.1 GCA_002313335.1 Porticoccaceae bacterium UBA1117 | reverse complement strand
TTAAGGCCTATGAACCCGACGAACAAGCCAACACCGTCACCCATTGCAATGCGTAAATCAAGAGAGATACTATCTAACATCCATCTCCGCAGACGAGTAACGCTCATAATCACAAAAATTATGCCTGCTAGAAATACGGCTCCCAGCGCGATTTGCCAGCTATAACCCATCTCGCCAACAACCGTGTACGTGAAAAACGCATTTAGGCCCATCCCAGGTGCCATACCCACCGGCCAGTTCGCATACAAACCCATAACAAAACAGGCTATAGCGGCCGCCAAACAGGTGCCAACAAAACTAGCGCCCTGATCCATACCGCTTGCCGCCATCATCTGTGGATTAACGAAAATAATGTAGACCATGGTTATGAAGGTGGTACAACCTGCCAAAACCTCAGTGCTGACATTCGTTCCATTCGCTTGTAGCTTAAATAATCTATCCAAAAATCTGTTCATACATAGCCCATATTTCGCTTATTTTTCATAAAGTGAGTGCCAAATTGTTAGCGCTAGCAAAGTATCCTGTGGATTTTTAGCCGACTCTTTACATTAAGATGGCATTCAAAATACCACTTTGGGCCAGATGATACTTCAGCCAACAGTTAGATAGCTAGTGACTAACTCAACAAATAATTTCAGATAATTTTGTTGTATCATGCAAATCAAATAACTTCGTGTAACAAGGTTAGTCTTTAGAGATTTTTGCGCTTACAATACAGGCCAAAATGCACTGAATGATTTAAAAAATCAGCTTAACGCCCTTGAGAAAAATTAATCTAGGGCGGCCATCAACTATTTTACATAACACTCAAATAGGTATCCAAAATGAAGCATTCTAATCTTGTTCTCAAAGTACTCAGCATTGCAATTATATCTTCACTGGCTGCTAATATTTCTGCACAAGACTCTAAGCCTGTTTTTGAAGAAGTTCTAGTGACTGCCGAAAAACGCAGCGAGAGTCTGCAAGATTTATCGCAAGCGATTACAGTGTTGACCGGACAAGATTTAGATACCAGACAAGTGACTTCTTTTGTCGACCTCAGCGCAATCGCTCCTGGTGTCAATATTGCGAAGAATGAGGGTTTCAAAACCGTTATAACCATTCGAGGCGTGGGCAATGAAGCTAACCAAAACGCCATTGCTAACCCGTCAGTCTCATACCATTTAGACGGTATTTATGTCGCTTCACCTTTTGCGCTGCAAACCGACTTTTTGGACTTGGAGCGAATTGAGGTTCTGAGAGGTCCTCAAGGAACCTTGTTTGGACAAAATTCTACCGGTGGTGCTATTAATGTCGTAACACAAGCACCCACCACTGATGGAATGTTTGGATCTGCTGATCTCACTTTAGGTAATTACAATCTAATTAAAGGTCGCGCGGCAATTAACATACCCCTTAGTGACACAGTCTCAATGCGAGCCTCTTTAATCTCTAATACACGTGACGGGTTCACCGAAAACTTAACGCTCGGGCAAGATCTTGATGATGCTAATAGCCTGTCATCACGGGTGAGGGTGCTCTATGAACCCTCAGATAATTTCCGTGCTAATTTTACAGCGCAGTACTTTAACGAAGACCGCAACGGTGCCGCACAGAAAGGCCTATTGGATCCAACTCCAGGTGCCAGAAAACTGCGTCAAAACTCAATGGCAGAATATGAGCTGGAGTCCCAGTTATACAGTGCAGTATTGGAATGGGATTTCGAAACGTTTAGTATAAAATCTCTAACCAGCTATCAAGACGATGAGATTTTAATTCGTCGCGACAATGACCGTAATGATCTAGATTTTCTGCCCCCATTTGCTCAACTGCCAAGCGCTTATGATCCTGAAACCAATAAACAGACCACTATTACTCAAGAAGTAAATTTGGTCTCCTCCGAGCCGCTATTTGGCAAGCTCGATTGGGTAGCTGGCGTGTTTTATTTAGACACAGAAGTTGAGATCAGTATTCTTGAGCGTCTCGATTTCGGGTTTGATGGTACATTTGATGCCTTCACACTTGATACTATTTTTGCCTATGGTGGTGATGTAGGTTTTATATCTGATTCAAAACCAGAGCGTGACTCAACATCTCTTTACGGCCAGGGAACCTGGAACTTTAACGAGACATGGCGAGCTGTGTTTGGTCTGCGCTATACAGAAGACGAAGTTTACAGCTCAGTGACTAACTATTACGGTCGAGAAGGCACAGACATCCTAGAGATAGAAAGTGATAAAGTTACCGGTCGTTTTGTAGTTGAACATGACATTAATGACAGCACAATGCTCTTTGGGTCCTTTACCAAAGGATTCAAGCCAGGGGGATCTAACCTAACCTACGGCACTGAAGCTGTCATAGCGCCAATTGTGGTTTTACCTATCTTTAACGAAGAGATTGTTAATGCCTATGAAATAGGCTTAAAAACTGATTTGGCTGATGGGCGTGTGCGTTTGAACGCCGCCGCCTTTTATTATGATTATAAGAATCTGCAATATCAGGCGACTGACCCTGAAGTCTTTAATGGTGGTGTGGGCAATATTCCAAAATCAGAAATTTTCGGTGCGGAATTAGAGTTCTCTGCGTTTTTATTGGATTCACTTATTCTCGATGCGCGCATGGCATGGCTGGATACGGAGATCACCTCCGATCATCTTGCCTTAGATAACGTGCAGTCAGAAGCTGCTGGCAATGCTTTGTTAGGACAAGGGTTTAATCTTTTTAGTAACGAAATTCAAATAGCCCGAGCTGACCAAATCCAGAATGTAAATGGTAATGAATTGGCCAAGACACCTAGCTTTACTGGAAACCTATCACTTAGCTGGACCAAAGAACTTGAAGCCTGGGGTGAAATGCGCAGTACGCTGCAATATACCTATCGTGGAGACTTCAAGCACCGCATCTTTAATAATGCTGACACGGATATAGTGCCTAGCTACGATGTCCTTGATTTAGTCGTCGGATTTTATCCCGGTGCTGGTGAGAGCTGGCGTGTAGAGCTTGTGGCTAAAAATCTTACCGATGAAGATGGAATCAATGCTCGCTTTACTGATGTTTTCGGCGTTGGCGCAACGGGTGACGAGCTGATCGGCCCTCGCCAAATGATGGTTCGTTTTGGTTTGGATTTCTAGACTTCAGTATTAAAAATCAACCCCGAACAGAGATTTTGTTTGGGGTTTTTTATTGAAAATGCATTATTTGGTGGGTGTAATGGCTGGCTAAGGTAATGCTCCCCACCGACTAAATATGCTAATATTACTCGCTAGTTAAAGTGTTAATTTGGAATAAAAAGCCATGGAAAAACGCTACATTCAAGCCCAGCAGCTACTAGAAGATTCGTATCGCCTGGCATGGACTATTTTTGAGAGTGGCTATCGCCCTAACTATATTGTGGGTGTCTGGCGTGGAGGTGCCCCTATTGGAATCGCAGTGCAAGAATTTCTCGACGTACTGGGCGTTGAATCAGACCATATTGCCATTCGTACCTCGTCCTATACAGGTATTGGTCAGCGTAGTAAAAAGGTCAAGGTACACGGCCTTAGCTATATTATTCGTCAACTCGAATCAGAAGATTCACTATTAATAGTCGATGATGTATACGACACTGGCCTGTCCATTCAACAGGCAATAGATGATCTAAAGCTGGCCTGTAAGAAAAACACGCCTAACATACGAATCGCCACACCTTACTACAAGCCAAACAACAACCAAACCGGAAACGCGCCAGACTATTACCTTCATGAAACAAACGAATGGTTAGTTTTTCCTCATGAATTGCATGGCCTCACCGCTGAAGAAATTCGGCAACACAAACCTGAGCTTGCTGGTTTAATCGATAAAATGGCACCGCTTATTTAACTGGCCGCGCTCTTTTTAGAATTCTCTATCTGCCATCAAAATTACAGTCTTTTGGCAATCGACGAGGTTGTGCTATTCTCATCAGCTTTCAACAACAATAACCTTCCTTATGAGCGACCTCCAAAGCATTGAAAATGTAGAACCCGAAGTAGATATGGCTGTCTTTATTCCCGCCGTAATTATTGTCCTCGTATGTGCTATCCCACTAATGATTTTTCCCGAAAGCGCCTCTCAGTTACTGGGTGAAGGGCGCAAAGTCATCATGAGTAATTTCTTGTGGCTCTATCTTTCGGTCGCCTTGGGCGCCTTTCTTTTTTGCATGTGGTTAGCCTTTGGCCCATATGGTCATGTTAAATTAGGCGCGCCAGATGAGCTACCTGAATACTCAGATACACACTGGGTCGCTATGATGTTTACCACTGCCATTGGCGCCAGTGTTATTGCGTGGGGCTTCGCTGAGCCTATTTACTATTTGCAAACTCCCCCCATGGGTATCGAAGTAGGATCATCTAAGTCTTTTGAGTGGGCACACATGTACCCGCTATTGCATTGGGGCATAGTGCCTTGGTCTATTTATGCACTACCCGCAGTACCCATTGCCTACATGCTTTATGTTAAACGTGCACCTGTTCTGCGCATAAGTAGCGCTTGTGATGGCGCTCTACCCGTTAGAGGTCGCAACCAAATAAAAACCGTCATTGATATTTTAATTATCTTAGGCATTGTCGGTGGCGTTGCTACTTCTTTAGGCTTGGGAGTACCTCTTTTATCAGCAATGCTCTCTACGCTATTTGAAATTCCAGATAGTATGGTTATCAAAATGAGTGTGCTTGGATTATGGACACTACTCTTTGGTACCAGTGTTTACCGAGGCTTAAAGTCAGGTATTAAAGTACTTGCCGACATTAACATTGTACTTGCCACTATCGCCATTCTGTTTGTGCTAATAGCAGGGCCTGGTGTTTTTATCCTAGACCTAACAGTGAACAGTATTGGTTTAATGTTTAATAATTTTATTAGTACATCGACATGGACTGACCCCATCAATAACGGTAGCTTCCCAGAGGATTGGACTGGCTTTTACTGGGCCTGGTGGCTGGCCTATACCGGTATGGTCGGATTATTTTTTGGACGGATTTCTCGCGGCCGCACCATTCGACAGTTAGTCTTGGGCGTTATTGGCTGGGGTTGCTTAGGGACCTGGTTATTTATTGCTGTGATGGGTGGATACTCACTTTACTTAGAAAGTACAGGAACATTAGCCGTTAAAGAAATCCTGAGTACTCAAGGTATGTCCTTTGTGAATGCACTGGTTATACAAAGTCTGCCGTTTGGCAAATTTACCCTATTTATTTTCACCCTACTCTCAATAGTGTTTTATGCCACCACTATCGATTCCTCAGCTTATGTTCTGTCTAGCATATGTGCAAAAAACTTGCGTAGCGATGCAGAACCAAGACGTTGGAGTCGTGTTGCATGGGCTGTATTACTGGCACTAATTACAGCTGGCATACTTCAGTCAGGCGCATTAGACACTGTTTTATCCATTACTGTTCTTAGCTCTGTGCCGTTGATTCCGATTATGATTTTACTGTGCATTTCATTAGTGCGCTGGCTTAACCAAGACTTTGGTCACCTAGTGCGGCCAAAAGAGCTATCTTTGAAAAGCCAAGACCTTAATTCTAATAACGAGTCAACCTAGCGGCCAAGACCGCGCCAGAAAAGGCTTGCACATGCTAGGAGGCTGATTATTTTATAGCCAGGGTTTAGCGCTGCTGTAA
>DCBC01000041.1 GCA_002313335.1 Porticoccaceae bacterium UBA1117 | reverse complement strand
AAGCTTTTCTGATGTTAACGCAGATACAGCAACTGGAATATCCTGCGTACTTGCGGATGTCTTAGTCGCTGTTACGATAACTTCCTCAATAGCTTGAGACGCCGCAAAGCTTGCGCCTGAAGCGGCAAAGCCTGCTGCAATCACTGAAGCAACGGCACGATTTACTTTAGTCTTATGAAACATATGTTTCTCCCCGAAATAGCGTTAAAAGTCGCTTTAATTTTTATTTTCCCCCAAATAAAGTAATCACCACGCTCTTAAAACTCGTGACGTGGATCTCACTTGTAAGGCCAAACATATCACTAAATTCTATTTCTTTATGAATAGATGGCTAAAAGAGAAAGAAACTCAAGATGGAATAATGCTTCAAGGGATTAGTCGAACGACACCATGCTGGGATAATATTAGAATACGCATAATAAAAAACGCAGTGAATGCAATCAATAACGGCTATTAAAGATAATACTAATGGCTTTGCGCATAGACACAGTGAAAGGAAGAGGCCAAAAGTAGCTTGGCAGCAACGAGTATGGTTCTCTTATTTACTCAATTATTTGGATTTGCCCTCGAGATATTAGGATTTTCTTAGCTTTGTAAAGATTGCCCAGCGCTTGCTTGTATTTTTTCTTAGATACTTTAAACGTTCTGTAGATTTCTTGAGGGTCACTTTTGTCAGTCAATGCAGAAGATCCGCCCTGCTGAACAAGATACTGGACAATCTGCTGAGACAGATCATGGTCCCCTTGAAGCGTAGCCTGCGATATAAGCAAATCAACTTTCCCATCGGGGCGAATAGATTTAATAAATCCTGGCAACCGCTCGCCAATTTTGAGTGGCCGATAGGCATCCACTCGAAAAAGTAGGCCTAGGTACTTATTATCGATCACAGCTTTGTAACCTAACTCAGTCCGTCCGGCAATTTGCAAACTGACACTCTGCTGCGGTTTTAACCAAACAGGATGCTCGTCCAAATGGTGACTGAGCTTTGTCGAGGCCGCAATGCGATCTGATTGCTCATCATGATAAACATGGACAACATAGGAATAACCCACTTCCATAGGCTTTTGCTGCTCGTTGTAAGGAACCAATAGATCTTTAGGCAACCCCCAATCCATAAACGCGCCAGCATGGTTGATATCAACAACGGTCAACATCTCACAGTTCCCAACCTCAACCTTGGGTATCTCTGTAGTGGCTATTAACAAATCATCAGAATCAAAGTATAAAAAGACACTTACCCAGTCTCCGACTTCACAACCATCCGGCACATAGCGTTTGGGCAGTAAAATATTATCTAGCTCATCACCATCAAGATAGACGCCAAAATCCACTTGCTTTAACACTTGAAGTTGGTTGAACTTACCGACTGTGACCATAGAGATAAACCATTTAAAGAGAGTTGTTTTTTTAGTGACGCTATTGTACAGGAGTTCTCAAGGTTGGATCACAGAAAGGTACCGCACACTATCAACAATTCGTTTATGATTACTTTTTCAAAAATGACATTCAGTCTTTACATCAAATCTGACGAGAAACATCGGAATGAGTACCATTTTTTCTAACACGTACAAAAACGCCTGGGTATTAAGTTTAAGTAATGCCGTGGCTGGTTCAACATTACCCCTAATGCATTTAGCCGGAACGTTGGCGGGCAGTCGACTAGCACCCTCTCCTGACTGGGCAACTGCCCCCATTGCACTAATGATACTTGGCACAGCATGCAGCGTGATCCCTGTTAGCCGAACCATGCAGCATTTCGGAAGAAAGACTGGTATTTATCTATTTTTAGCTGTCGGCATAATGGTGTGCATTCTTGCTATGACTGCATTAAACATTGGTAGCTTTACATTATTTTGTATTGCTTCGTTTATTCTTGGTTCTTTTAATGCAACGCTACTTCAAAGTAGATTTGCAGCCATGGAGTCTGTTGGAATCGCAGACAGAACAACTGCTGCATCAATGTTTATGGGTAGCGGAATCATTGCGGCCTTTGTCGGCCCCGAAATAGCTCTAATGGGAAAAGACCTTTTTGTAACGGCTTATCAGGGCTCATTTTTGATGGCTGCAACGTGTATTGTAATCTCTGGGGCAATGCTCAGCTTTTATAAGCCAGAGTCACTGCCAATAGCCACTGAGGCAGGCACAAAAACATCTGGCAAACATCTATTTCTGAACCCAACGTTTTGCCTTGCACTTGCCAGTGGCGCAATTGCTTATATTGTCATGTCTTTTATCATGACAGGAACACCCCTCAGCATGCATGAAGTTCATGGTCACTCACTAACCGACACCAAATGGGTCATCCAAAGCCATATAGCCGCCATGTTCTTGCCATCATTTTTTACACCTCTTTTAGTGCGCTATGCAGGCCTAAGAGGAATGATGCTGGTAGGATTGGTCTGCTACTGCATTGCCACTGCCATCGGTTATTCTGACAACAGCCCTCAAAGCTTTTGGATGCAGCTAGTACTTCTGGGAATAGGCTGGAACTTTTTATTCATCGCCGGAACAACAATGTTGCCAAGCACCCACCAAGAAGAGGATCGGTTCAAGGCGCAAAGCATCAATGATCTTACAGTTTTTTCGTTTCAGGCGATTGCCGCGCTCTCAGCAGGATGGGCTCTGCAACTCATTGGCTGGCATCAAATGGTTTTGTTTTGCCTAATTCCCATAGCTATTATGATTCTAGTATTAGCTTGGGAGCGAATTAGAACACGTACACCAAAAACCAGCGGCTAGCCTTCTCCGCGATAGATACAGCCACTAGTGCAGGTCTCTTTTATTTCAATGGCACTGAGCGCCGGTAATTGTGGCTT
>DCBC01000090.1:6062-11736 GCA_002313335.1 Porticoccaceae bacterium UBA1117 | reverse complement strand
TATTACCACCTAACTGGACGATATTTATGGATGATTTGGATCCCACTGAAACTCAAGAATGGCTCGACGCATTAGACTCGATTGGGCGAAAGCACGGTGAGGGACGTGCCAGTTATATTCTTAATCAGCTAAATGCCCATGCAACGGAAAGTGGCATTGAGCTTCCACAGTCAGTGACGACAAATTTCTGCAACACAATTCCTCCGGTCCGCGAAAAAGCGATGCCTGGCGATCTTTTTATGGAGCGTCGTATTCGTTCATTAGTGCGATGGAATGCGTTGGCTATGGTGATGCGGGCGAACAGTCAAAGTGAGGGGATTGGTGGCCATATTGCGAGCTTTTCTTCAGCGGCAACGCTCTATGATATTGGATTTAATTATTTTTTCCACGGCCCCGATGGCGATAGTCTCGGTGATTTGGTGTTCTTTCAGGGTCATAGTTCTCCGGGTATGTATGCCCGTTCGTTTCTTGAGGGGCGTTTGTCAGCTGAGCAACTCGATAAGTTTCGCCGGGAGGTTGATGGGACGGGTCTGTCTTCATACCCTCACCCTTGGTTGATGCCCGATTACTGGCAGTTTCCAACGGTATCTATGGGCTTAGGGCCCATTCAGGCGATTTATCAAGCGCATGTTATGCGCTACCTTTCGGCGCGAGGGTTAGTTGCTCGTGGGGAACGGAAGGTCTGGGCGTTCTTGGGTGATGGAGAATGCGATGAGCCTGAGACTCTCGGGGCGATTTCCCTTGCCGGAAGAGAAGGGCTCGAAAATCTTATTTTCGTGATTAATTGTAATCTTCAGCGCCTTGATGGGCCTGTGCGCGGTAATGGAAAGATTATCCAAGAATTGGAAGGCCAATTTCGAGGCGCAGGCTGGAATGTTATCAAGGTAATATGGGGGCGGCACTGGGATGCGCTTTTAGAGAGAGACAAGAGTGGTTTACTCTTGCAACGAATGAACGAGGTGTGTGACGGAGAGTTACAGAACTATAAGTATAATGGTGGTGCCTATACTCGTCAGCACTTTTTTGGAAAGTACCCAGAGCTTTTAGAGTTAGTCAAAGATATGACTGACGATCAAATCATGGCTCTTAACCGTGGTGGCCATGACCCCTATAAAGTTTATGCTGCATATTCTGAAGCGGCTAACAATAAAGGTAGTCCAACAGTTATTTTAGCGCATACGGTCAAAGGCTATGGCCTTGGCGATGGAGGGCAGGCAGCCAATGATACTCATTCTGTCAAAAAGCTAGATATTGAAAATTTAAGGCGGTTCAGAGACCGCTTTGGTATTCCAATCTCTGATGATCAGCTTGAAACAGTTCCTTACTATCGTCCTGCAGAGGATAGTCCAGAACTGACCTATATGAAACGTAGGCGAGACACTTTGGGTGGCCCATTGCCTTCCCGTAAATCCGACTTCGATGCCATGCCTGTGCCCGCATTAAGTGAGTTTGATAAGCAGTTAGCCAGTAGTGGAAAACGAGAGATTTCGTCGACCATGGCCTTTGTCCGTGTTCTATCCAGTTTGGTCAAAGATAAAGATATTGGTCAATATGTAGTGCCAATTGTGCCGGATGAGGCTCGAACCTTCGGTATGGAAGGTATGTTTCGTCAGCTAGGTATTTATACCTCAGCTGGGCAAAAGTATGTGCCTCATGATCGAGAGCAAATCATGTATTACAAAGAGGACAAAAAAGGCGTGATCCTCGAGGAAGGTATTAATGAAGCGGGTGCGATGTCTGCTTGGTTGGCGCTAGCCACGTCTTACAGTACAAGCTCTCGACCGATGATCCCGTTTTATATATTTTACTCGATGTTTGGTTTTCAGCGCATTGGAGATCTGGCGTGGGCCGCGGGAGATAGCCAAGCGCGTGGCTTCTTGATTGGTGCTACTGCTGGAAGAACAACGCTCAACGGAGAGGGTTTGCAACACCAAGACGGGCATAGTCTGATACTGGCAAACACCATTCCTAACTGTAAAAGTTATGACGCCACCTTTAGCTATGAACTCACAGTGATTATTCAAAATGGCCTCAAGCGTATGTTTGAGGACAAAGAAAACTGTTTTTACTATCTAACCACCATGAATGAAAATTATGCCCATCCAGCAATGCCTGAAGGCGTTGAAGACGGTATCGTTAAGGGCGGCTACGCCCTTGTGCAATCACCTGACAACAACGCTAAGAAGGTTATCCTGATGGGGGCAGGTACTATTTTAAATGAGGTACTAGCTGCTGCAGTACTCCTTAAAGAGAAATTTTCCATTGAGTCGGACATTTGGAGTCTTACCAGTATCAACGAGCTAGTCCGGGAAGGCCAAGCTATCGATCGTTGGAATCTTTTACATCCTATGGACACTCCCAAGCAGAGTTATATAACGAGTCAGTTAGGTGTGATTGACGCACCGGTAGTTATTGCCACTGACTACATGAAAGCCTATGCGGAGCAATTGCGCAGATATATTCCAGGTACTCTTCATGTTCTGGGAACTGATGGTTTTGGACGCAGTGATAGCAGAGAGACTTTGCGACGTTTTTTTGAGGTAGATCGCTATTTTATAACGATTTCCGCATTGAAGGGGTTGTCAGATAACGGACAAATAGAGCCGTCAGTAGTCTCTGACGCTATAGCGATGTTTTCAATCGATCCAAATAAACCTAACCCGCTTTATCTCTAAATATTGGTTATCGAGGTCGGTCTGGGTTAGCATGAATTAGTTATGTATGAGGAATATTGAGTGTCTATAAAAACTGTAGTAGTTCCAGACCTTGGCGGGGCAGAGTCCGTCGATGTTATTGAATTGAGTCTGGCAATAGGAGATAGCGTCGAGTTAGAGGGCTCTTTACTGGTCCTAGAATCCGACAAGGCAACCATGGATGTGCCCAGTCCTTTTGATGGTCAGCTGGTTAAGTACTTAGTGTCAGAAGGTGATACCGTCAAGGTTGGCGATGCGATCGCTGAACTTGAGACGACGAGTAATATTAGCGATGCTCCAGAGCAGGCAGAGGTGTCTCCAGTAGATGCAGTATCTGTGACTGCACCAATTGAGCCGCCGGTAGAAATCAGCCAATCCAATTCTCCCAAGGATCGACCAGAGAGTGTAAATAAGTCCGAATTAGAAATGATTGTCGATCATGACGTGGTTGAGCAAAATGAACTTGATCAGAGCGATGTCTATGCTGGTCCCGCAGTGAGAATGTTGGCCAGGGAGCTTGGTGTGCAGCTGAACGCTGTTAGCGGTAGTGGTCCGAGAGGGCGTGTTTTGCGAGAAGATGTAAATGATTATGTGAAAGCGATGCTCGTAAATGGCTCGACATCAACCCAAGGGACGGCATCAGGTATTCCTGATGTACCGATTATTGATTTCAGTCAATTCGGTGATGTTGATACCGTGAAGATGAGCAAAATCCAAAAAATAACTGCAGCAAACATGCAGCGTAATTGGCTAAACGTTCCGCATGTAACTCAGTTTGATGAAGCTGATATCACGGAGATGGATAGTTTCCGTAAGTCACTTAAGTCTGAAAGCGACGCTCGTGGGATTCGTATTTCGCCAGTAGCATTTCTGATTAAAGCCATCGCCATTGCTTTGCAGGAAAATCCTATATTTCTTCGATCACTTGCTGGGGATGGTGAACACTTTATTCAAAAGCACTATATCAATGTCGGTATGGCAGTAGATACTCCACGGGGTTTAGTTGTCCCGGTTATTCGAGACGTTGTTAATATGGGTTTATGGGATATTGCAATAGCGGTGACCGAGTCGGCTGTCAAGGCACGTGACGGTAAGCTAAAGCCCTCTGACATGCAGGGAGGGTGCTTTACGCTATCGAGCTTAGGCGCTATTGGCGGGAATGGGTTTACGCCGATTGTCAACGCTCCCGAAGCTGGAATACTCGGAGTGTCCAACGCTAAGATACAACCTGTTTGGGACGGCCAGTCTTTTCAGCCTCGGCTGATGCTGCCGCTAGCGCTCTCATATGACCATCGATTAGTGAATGGCGGAGATGCGGGTAGATTTATGACTCAGATCGTCAAGCTATTAAGTGACATTAGACATTTAGCGCTTTAATTTATTGGGCTATAAAGGAGGCTAATATGCAGTTCTTACACACTATGGTCCGCGTTTCAAATGTTCAATCATCACTGGCTTTCTATTGTGATGCGTTGGGGATGGTCGAGGTGTCGCGTTATGATGTTGAGAAAGGTCGTTTTACTCTTATTTTTCTGGCGGCTCCGGATGATTCCGAAACGGCCAGGACCAAAGATGCGCCCTTAATCGAGCTGACGCATAACTGGGATCCAGAGCCCTATGCTGGTGGCAGAAATTTCGGGCACTTAGCGTTTCGAGTTCATGATATTTATGCGTCCTGTGCACGCTTAGCCGAACATGGAGTGCTTGTCAGTCGCCCTCCAAGAGACGGGCGCATGGCGTTTGTCCGGTCTCCGGATGGCATCTCAGTTGAACTACTTCAAGCGGGAGAGCCACTAGCTCCTATAGAACCATGGTTATCAATGGAAAATACTGGCGAGTGGTAGCCTGTCCTTGGTTATTTAGGCCTTTTTGAAGGGCAGCATTTGACTTGCCTGCTCTATGTGCGCATCAATGGCAACGCCTTCTTCGATAAGAAAACGAGCAATAGCTTTTTGAAACTCATGGTGGCGAATCCAATGGAGCGAATGGGTCTTTATGGGCTCAAAGCCTCTGACCAGTTTATGTTCACCTTGAGCGCCGGCATCGTAACGCTTAAGGCCCATCTCGATTGCAAACTCAATACCACGATAGTAACAAAGCTCAAAATGTAGAAAGGGAAACTCTCCAAGACTTCCCCAGTACCGACCGTAGAGAGAATCACTGTCGAACAAATAGAGCGCGCATGCTATTGGCTTACCATTCTGCGTTGCGACTGACATGGCAATTTGCTCGGGCATTCCAATGGCAATACTTTCAAAAAACGCCTGAGTCAAATAGCCACGCGTCCCATTGCGTTTGGCATAAGTTCGTTCGTAAAGTTGGTAAAATAACGCCCAAATATCCGCGCTTATTGCGGCACCTAAGAGTACCTCTACTTTAATGTTTTGCTTTAGTATCTCGTCCCTCTCTTTTCTTATCATTTTCCGTTTGCGAGAGGTCATTGCACCAAGATAGTCATCAAAGCATTGATAATCTTTGTTCAGCCAATGATATTGCACACCTGTGCGTTTTAGGAGACGGGGATCCTCAAAAAGTTTTAAATCATTATCTTCAGGAAAAAGAATATGCCAGCTGGAGGCGTCGGTGTCTTCGGCTATACCGATCACTTCATCAATAATTTGGCGACAATGTTGTTGGCTGATTGGGTTGTTAGAGCGGAGTCGACTACCCGTAGACGGCGTGAATGGAACTGCAGTGACTAATTTCGGGTAATACTCTAAGCCATTCTGATGATATGCATTTGCCCATGCATGATCGAACACATACTCTCCCATTGAGTGATCTTTTAGATACAGCGGCATGAAACAGTTAGTGTCTCCGTCATCGAGCGTCAGATGAATGGGTTGCCAGCCCGACTCACTGCAGGCGCTGCCACTCTCTTCGAGAGCCTTAAGAAAAGTTTCTCTTAAAAATGGATAGGGGAGTGCACTCATGTAGGGTCCTGTATATGTTCGTAGTGTCTAACTTATGTCTAACTTATG
>DCBC01000090.1:0-5742 GCA_002313335.1 Porticoccaceae bacterium UBA1117 | reverse complement strand
TGTCTAACTTATGTCTAACTTATGTCTATCAATAATATCGGGTACAAAAAAAGAAAGTTACTTTAGGAGCTCTTCGCCGATCTATCAATTTTTACGTAACCAAGCCCTATTGTGATCACATAGTCTCCACTAAAGGAACTAATATAAGCCGTCTAAACTCTTGTGGAAACGAGCAGTCTGTCTTGATGTCGAGTCAATGGAGCAATAGTGCTGGTTTATTGGCGATTAGATGATTTTTTCTTAATATATTTATTCTATTTTTACGAGTTCGAAACCCTTTGAGGTATCATAGCAAAAATCGGTAGAACTGAAAGCCAAGTTATCAATGGAGATCTTATATGATTATCAAGCCTCGCGTTCGCGGCTTCATGTGCGTTACCAGCCACCCATCAGGGTGTGAGCAAAACGTACTAAATCAGATCGATTATATTAAGAGCCAAGCGCCTATCCTCGCGCCCAAAAGAGTGTTGGTGATAGGTAGTTCAACAGGCTACGGACTCTCGGCTAGAATTACTGCAGCCTTCGGTGCTGGCGCATCTACATTGGGCGTTTTCTTTGAAAAGCCAGGTTCAGATCGCAAGCCTGGCACTGCCGGTTGGTATAACAGTGCTGCGTTCCACAAACAGGCCGAAAATGACGGTCTATATGCCAAGAGTATCAATGGAGATGCATTTTCAGATGCGGTCAAGCAGAGAGTCATAGAGACGATCGCTAAGGATTTAGGCCAAATTGATCTCGTTATCTACAGTTTAGCTGCGCCGAGACGACAGCACCCCAAGACGGGAGAAATATTCAATTCTACTCTAAAGCCCGTGGGTAAGAGCATCACCATGCGAGGAATCAATACGGACAAAGAGGTTATTCAGGAATTTAGTCTAGAGGCTGCGTCGGATCAAGAGATTTCTGACACTGTGTCGGTAATGGGTGGCGAAGATTGGCAAATGTGGATGGATGCTCTGTCGGACGCAGACGTTTTAGCCCCTGGTGCAAAAACCACTGCTTTTACTTATATCGGTGAAAAAATGACCTGGGATCTGTATTGGGATGGAACAATCGGCCAGGCGAAAAAGGACTTAGACAATAAGGTGTTGTCGATCAGAGAAAAACTCGCATTGAGTGCAGGTGATGCTCGGGTATCGGTCCTTAAGGCTGTGGTAACTCAGTCAAGTTCAGCCATACCAATTATGCCACTGTATTTATCGATGCTATTTAAGGAGATGAAAATTGATGGAAGCCATGAGGGCTGCATAGAGCAGCTTTACCGACTTTTTACCGAGGGTCTATATTCAGATAATCCTCGGCTGGATGGTGAGGGCAGATTGCGCATGGATGAGCGGGAAATGCGTGCTGATGTGCAGGCTAAAGTAGCAGAATCATGGGCTAAAATTTCAACTGAAAACCTTAATCAGCTGACCGATTTTAGTGGCTATAAGCAAGAGTTTTTATCGTTGTTTGGGTTTGGTGTTGCTGGCGTAGATTACGATCAAGAGGTAGATTCTGAGATACCCATTGAAAATCTGATAGAAGGGCCAACCCTTGGTTAATAAGACGTCCAAGGCGACGAAATTTAGTTTCAAGTTACTTCATCCTCGTCACTGGTTACTTTGGCTTGGTTTGTTGGTGTGGCGGCTAATTACTGCTTTACCGTTTCCTATTTTGTTACTCTTGGGAAAGGGTATTGGGTTAGCGGTTTTCTCGTTCAAAAGTCGCCGAAAGACAATTGCGAAAAGAAATATTGAGGTCTGTTTCCCGACGTTGACCGGTATTGAGCAGCACGAGATGTTGCGAAATAATTTTATTAATACTGGTATTGCCTTTATGGAGATTGGTATGGCTTGGTGGTGGTCCTCTCGTCGTTTGGCAAAACTACTTAGTTTCGAAGGGCTTGAACATCTCAAGGCAGTACCTGAGGGTCGAGGTACCATGCTGTTGGGTATTCACTACACGACGCTGGAGATTGGAGGCGCTGCCGTTTCTATGGTCACGCAAATGGATGGTATGTATCGAGCACACGGCAATCCAGTGTTTGATTACATACAGGCCTCTGGTCGTGTTTCTAAAGGTAAAGGAGACACTGTCGTCTTTGAGCGGAGAGATGTGAGAGGCAGTATGAAGGCGCTCAAAAAAGGCCGAACCCTTTGGTATGGGCCTGATCAAGATTATGGCTTGGGGCAGGGGCTTTTTGCACCATTCTTCGGTATTTCAGCCGCTACTGTCTACGCCACAGCTCGATTTGCTGATAAGACTGGGGCTGCCGTTGTTCCATTTAGTCATATAAGGTTACCCGGATCGCGAGGTTATAAAATAAGCTTTCACCCCGCGCTTGAATTATTCCCCAGTGGTGATGATCTAGTCGATGCGACACGTATTAACAAGCTCATTGAAAAATTTATTTTACTGCAGCCTGATCAATATCTTTGGGTGCATCGGCGATTTAAAAATCGTCCTGAGGGCGATCCTGATATCTACAATTTAGCCAGTAAGGTTCGCAAATGAATGGTTCCATTCAAAAAAATGAGTTTTGCTTGTGCGTGCGCATAGGCGTAAGTACCATGTCCACGCTAAACCTATCGCCATGTCGGGGGAAAAAGTGATTATTGGAAGTATTGTCGCCTTAGTTACGCCTATGTATTCAGGGTCCTTAGCCATAGATTGGAACTCTTTAGGGGCTCTAGTTGAGTGGCATATCGCTGAGGGTACCAATGGGATTGTTGCTGTTGGCACTACAGGCGAGTCAGCGACTTTGAGTGTCGCAGAGCATGCCAGCGTGATTGAATTTATCGTTAAAAAGGTCGCTGGCAGGGTGCCAGTGATAGCTGGGACAGGTGCCAACTCAACTACAGAGGCAATCCATCTTACTCAGACTGCAAAGGAAGTTGGCGCTGATGCCTGTTTACTGGTAACGCCCTACTACAATAAACCGACGCAAAGTGGGCTT
Source organism: Porticoccaceae bacterium UBA1117 (assembly GCA_002313335.1). Classification (GTDB taxonomy): domain Bacteria; phylum Pseudomonadota; class Gammaproteobacteria; order Pseudomonadales; family Porticoccaceae; genus HTCC2207. The sequence goes on along the minus strand of DCBC01000090.1, from coordinate 2,804 downwards.
TATCAGCACTTTAGAGCCATTTCTGAAGCTGTTGATATAGATCAAATTCTTTACAATGTTCCTGGTAGAACAGCATGCGATATGATCCCTGATACCGTCATAGCGTTGAGCAATCTGATTAATATTATTGGTATCAAAGAGGCTACAGGAGATCTATCTCGCGTACCTGTGTTGCTAAGGGACTGTGCTGATGGCTTCGCTGTATACTCAGGGGATGATGCAACAGCTCGAGAGCTTATGCAGATGGGGGGGCATGGTGATATTTCTGTCACTGCGAACGTTGCACCCAAATTGATGTCTGAAATGTGTGCAGCGGCAATGGGTGGGAACTCCGAGCGGGCAAAAGAGCTCGATCTGGTTCTATCCGATTTGCATTCTGGTCTTTTTGTCGAGGCCAATCCAATTCCGGTAAAGTGGGCGGTTAGCCAGATGGGTATGATAGAAAACGTACTGAGACTCCCTATGACTAGTCTCAGCAAGGAACACTTAACTACCGTTAGCCGAGCTATGCTGGCTGCTGGTGTTGTTTAACTTATCGCTTAATTAAAAGGCCTTTCGTAAATATGAAAATGCTGTCAGCTACTATTGTAATTTTCTTCTCAGCTAATTTAGCGGGTTGTGGGTGGCTTGGATTGAAGGATCGCAGCAGCGATTACCTTCTTTCTGAGGAAACAGAACCTACGTACATACCTCGCGAACTGAGCACAAGCTCTGTTGGCCAAATCTATCCGATTCCAGCTATAGAGACATCGTCAGAGCAACTTGTTTCGTTCGACGTGCCGAGACCACAGCCTGCCTCGGTGAACACTTTTGAGCAATTGGTTAAAATTCAAAGCTTTGATGAGGGACGTTGGGTGCTGATCAATATCTCTCCTAGCGAGCTGTGGCCCCGACTAAGAAATGTTTTGAATCGTAATGGTGTTCCTTCGGCCTTAGCCCAGGGCTCATCGGGATTAATCGAAACGGTGTGGGTCACTTTTAGCTCTGATGAGGACAACTCTCATAGGTTTAGGTTTAACGTCTCTCCGGGCGTGCAAGTAGAGAGCACCGAAATCGCTATTATTCACAATCAGGCTGTGCGTGGGGCCGAAGAGAACGCAGTATGGCCAACCGTATCAGACAGCGATCAGCGAGAACTCGACATGTCAACGTTGGTTGCCAATGATCTGGCGGGTGTAAATGATTTTGCAAGCGTTTCCCTCTTAGCTCAAGACATTGGTGGTGCCTCAAAGGTAGAAATTATATCTCCTGAGGTAGCAGATCCTTTTATTCGTTTAAAGCTTGGCTTTGATCGTTCATGGGCATCCGTGGTTTACTCATTGGACAAAGGTGGGTTTTCTACGATTGATAAGAACCGTTCAGAGGGAATCTTTTACGTCAATTACACCGAGCCTACCAGCGCTGAGGTAGGTTTTTTTGCTCGTATGTTCGGTGGTAGTGATGAGCCGGATATTATTGAAACGAACTATCGCGTTCTCGTTGAAGCGGTAGGGTCTGACGTTGAAGTGAAAATTGTTGATGCTTCGGGTAATAGCGTCAAAAGGGCCGACGTATCCAGATTGCTGGCGATTTTACGAAGTAACTTGTCGTAGGGCCTCTAGATAGTGCGTTTCGCCTCTCTCGGCAGTGGTAGCAAAGGTAACTCGACAATCGTTGTGTCAGGACTGACCTCAATTTTGGTTGACTGTGGGTTTGGGATTCGTTCGATTTGCGCAAGGCTACTTGCGCGTAATGTAGACCCTAAGACGCTCACGGCAATACTTATTACCCATGAGCATAGTGACCATTGGAAGGGCGTAGAGGCGCTGTCTGCGAAATTTGGTATCCCGGTGTATCTGTCTGCTGGCTGTTTTAAAGCGCGTAACCTTTCCTCTGATTCTAAGAACTCTAAGAACTTTAAGATTATAGACAGCCATACTGCCTTTGATTTGGGGCAGTTTACTGTTACACCAGTCCCCGTTCCTCATGACGCCAGAGAGCCCATTCAATATATGCTGAGTGACGGTACTTTTCGCCTTGGTATTTTGACAGACCTGGGGCACTACACGCCGCATGTCATCTCGATTTATTCCAAATGCCATGGCTTACTACTTGAATCTAACTATGATGAAGAGATGCTCGCTAGAGGGCCTTACCCTCAATTCCTAAAGGATAGAGTCAGTGGCTTGTTCGGACATCTCAGTAACCGGCAGGCTTTGGATCTACTAAAAAGCTTAGACTTATCACAGCTGCAAACGTTAGTACTTGGTCATATCAGTGATAAAAATAATCACCCCGATATTATCGCCGATGTCCTGTCCAATGCGGACCTAGGCGGGGCTGCAATAATATTTGCTGAGCAAGATATTGGAAGTGAGTGGCAGAATCTAAAGCCTGCTCTGTAACGTCGCTGGGGCTCAAGTATTGCTAGCCTTGTTTTAGGCTTGGGTCAAGGTTAATAATCTTTTTTTCCACAGATACCTGTCTGTTTTGCAAGCTTGCGTTAGATAACGGCTGTAAGTCATTGATTGTTTCGACGAGTTACGCTATGTCATTGATTTATATGATTTTTTATAAATGGTTAAAAAGTAACCAATCTAACTGGGCGGTATGTTTTTTACGGATTTAAGCGACGAATCCAAGGTTAATCCACAAAGTTATCCACAGAAATTGTGAATAACTTTTGACCGGTTATGTGGGTGAAGTCACTTCTTATCAGCGTTAAAAGTTACTCACAAGTGTTAGCTTGCAACGATTTTATGCTACCCCGGTTGCGCAGTTGCCTCAGATCATTGCAGTCTATATTCGTATTGTTGTTTAGATCC
>DCBC01000144.1 GCA_002313335.1 Porticoccaceae bacterium UBA1117 | reverse complement strand
TGAAGTATCTAGTTACTTATTTTTTACGCTGTTAAGTGTACCACCCTAAACATCCAACATCGCCTACAGTAGGGGTCTCATAGGTAAATTAAATTGAACCACAAATTAAATATAGGTGATAGTTCGATCTGGGACGCATAATTGATAATTATTGCGAATTTTGGCGACCAATAATTGTTTTGTTGCAAAAACCGTATTTTCAGCCCGAATATCTGATCTTCCTGCGCAAAGAGAATGTAAATTGGCATAAATAGCCCATATGGCCAATTATTTACCCCCAAAAGAATCTTTTAGGTAACCTTAACAGCCTCGGTTGCTTATAATTGCACGATGAATGATGAAAACTACGTCGATTTTTTTAGACAGACTTCCCCTTACATACATGCCCATCGTGGTAAGACTTTTGTTATCGCTATTTCCGGCGAGGCGATCTTAGCGCCCAACTTTCATAGCATGGTCCACGATATTGCTTTATTACATAGCCTAGGTATGCGGATAGTTCTTGTACATGGCGCACGGGCGCAAGTTGATTACAGACTTCAGCTCTCAAATATGAGCGTTGCCTTCACTCAACATACTCGCGTAACCGATTCAGAGGCTATGCAATGTGTTAAAGAAGCTGTCGGCAGTACTCGGCTGACCATCGAGTCTGAGCTTTCTATGGGCCTCCCAAATTCTCCTATGCATGGCGCCCATATACGTGTGGTTGGTGGCAATTTTATTACGGCTAAGCCCATCGGAGTGCAAGACGGAGTTGATTTCCAACTCGCAGGCCAAGTTCGGGGTGTTGACAGCGACGCTATCGATCAGCAGTTAGTAAGCGGATCAATGGTGCTAATTTCACCGGTCGGCTTCTCGCCCACCGGTGAAGCGTTTAATTTAAGTTATCAGGATGTAGCTAGCCATGTTGCTATTGCCCTTAGTGCAGAGAAGCTGATTCTAATTAGTCAGGCTGGCGCGATCAATGATAAGGACCGGTTGCTGCGCAGTTTATCGCTAGCTCAGCTAGCAGAGCTACAAGAGACTCTCAAAGACCCAGAGCATACTGAACTTTTAGGCACTGCATCAATGGCTTGCTATGGCGGTGTTGAACGGGTTCATTTAGTGGGTTATCAAGAAGACGGCGCATTGCTCAGGGAGCTATTCACCCGAGAAGGGAGCGGCACGCTGATCATGAAAGAGTGTGCGGAAGTTATTCGTCCCGCCTCAATCGAAGATGTAGGTGGTATTCTTAGCCTCATCACACCTCTTGAAGATCAATCAATTCTCGTGAAACGTTCTCGCGAGCTACTTGAGACGGAGATTACCCGATTTAAGGTAGTGGTGCATCCAGAGGGACTGATTATCGGTTGTGCGGCTCTCTACCCTACGACCGTTTCAGAAGTGGGCGAGGTCGCCTGCGTGGCGATCCATCCCGAATTCCATAATCAAGGTATTGGCGCGCGTTTGCTCTCTGAAATTGAAAGCGATGGGCAAGGACGGGGGATGAACGAACTGTTGGTAATGACCACAACTACCGCACATTGGTTTCTTGAAAAAGGCTTTAATGAAGCTAACATTCGAGATCTCCCCGAAAATAAGCAATCTATGTATAATTACCAGCGAAATTCACGAATATTCTGTAAAGCAATTTAACGACCACGCAGAGAGATCCAATTCTGTACCGCCCATTTGATTGATAAGATCATAGCAAGAGAAGAGAAAATGCCTAAATATCGCTCCCATACAACCACACAAGGCCGAAATATGGCTGGTGCACGTGCTCTTTGGAGAGCAACCGGCATGAAAGATGGTGATTTTGATAAACCCATCATTGCCATCGCTAACTCTTATACTCAGTTTGTACCTGGACACGTTCATTTGAAGGACATGGGTGATATTGTGGCCGGAGAAATCGCAAAAGCAGGCGGCGTCTCAAAAGAATTTCATACTATTGCTGTGGACGACGGTATTGCCATGGGTCATGACGGCATGCTCTATTCTCTGCCCTCGCGCGACCTCATTGCAGATTCAGTCGAGTACATGGTTAATGCGCACTGCGCGGATGCACTGGTGTGCATTTCAAACTGCGACAAAATAACCCCTGGTATGCTGATGGCAGCTATGCGGTTAAATATTCCGGCTATCTTCGTGTCTGGAGGTCCAATGGAAGCTGGTAAAACCAAACTAGCAGACCATAAGCTTGATTTGGTAGATGCTATGGTCATTGCAGTTGATGATAGCGCCAGTGACGAAAAGGTAGCAGAGTACGAGCGCTCGGCTTGTCCAACCTGCGGGTCCTGTTCGGGTATGTTTACAGCGAATTCAATGAACTGTCTGACTGAAGCTTTAGGGCTATCATTACCCGGCAATGGAACAGTTCTAGCCACTCACTCAGATCGTCGTGAACTTTTTCTGGAGGCTGGGCGAACCATTGTTAAACTGGCAAAAACGTATTACGAAGAAGATGATGAGTCAGTTTTACCACGCTCGATTGCCAACTTCCGTGCTTTTGAGAACGCAATGACCCTAGATGTTTGCATGGGTGGATCAACTAATACTATTTTGCACCTCCTCGCTGCCGTACAAGAAGCCGGCATCGATTTCAACCTATCTCACATCGATCAACTCTCTAGACGGGTTCCTCAATTATGCAAGGTGGCACCCAACACCCCAGAGTACCATATGGAAGATGTTCACCGTGCTGGCGGTATTATGGGTATTCTGGCTGAACTTGATCGGGCTGGGCTCATTCATAGCGATTTGCCAACTGTACACTCTTCGTCCATGAGAGAGGCTCTGGATAAATGGGACGTCGCAGGAAGACCTAGCGAGGCGGTGAAGACTTTTTATAAGGCAGGACCGGCCGGGATACCCACACAAACAGCGTTTAGCCAAAGCACTCGTTGGCCGTCTGTCGATGCTGATCGGGCTAACGGTTGTATTCGTAACTTGGAAAATGCGTTTAGTTTAGAAGGGGGCCTAGCAATCCTGAAAGGCAACTTGGCTCCGGATGGTTGCGTTGTCAAAACCTCTGGCGTCGATGAATCAATCCATGTGTTCGAAGGCCCTGCTTTTGTCATTGAAAGTCAGGATGCCGCTGTGGCCGCTATCCTTAATGATGAGGTAGTTGCAGGAGATGTGGTGGTCATTCGCTATGAAGGACCTCGAGGAGGTCCTGGTATGCAAGAGATGCTGTATCCGACCAGCTACATTAAGTCAAAGAATTTGGGCAAGGCCTGTGCACTTGTGACCGATGGTCGCTTCTCTGGTGGCACATCTGGGCTTTCCATTGGCCATGTCTCTCCCGAAGCTGCAGCCGGCGGAACCATTGGACTAGTTAAAAATGGCGATAGAATTAAAATCGACATTCCCAATCGCACGATTGATGTGCTCGTGTCGGACGAACAACTAGAGGAGCGGCGTCAAGCGCAAGATAAGCTCGGCTGGGAACCCACAGAGGACCGACCAAGAAACGTCACAGCGGCACTCAAAGCTTATGCAAAACTCGCTACGAGTGCCGATAAAGGCGCTGTTAGAGACCTGTCACAACTATAAAGGGTATGAGATAAGGCAAGTACGCCATCCACAAAAAAGCCCAGCGTTTGCTGGGCTTTTTTTATCTTAACAACCAATATAATTCAAAGAACCTAGGCCTTGCTGCACCCAGGTACTGTAGCACCCACATCACGCAACTTTTGGAGCCTGCTGCCTTCGGCATTGGCAAACTTAATCCACTGAGCAGGATAGCGCTTTGCCTTTTTTGTTTTAGCCGTCTTGACAGAATCTTTGAACGCCTTAACAGCGTCTTTATAGCAATGTAGGTTGATCAGCGCGCTGCCCATCGTGGCATAGTTGGTCGACGTGTTTTTGATCTCACCTTTCTTAGCCGCTTTTTTAGCAGCTCTATACGCCTTTTTGTCATTACCTAAATCTAGATAGATGCTGGCAATGCGTGACTGAAGTTCACCAGTATCAGAGAACTTAGACGCACTCTCAAAGGCCTTTAGTGCATTTTCAAGATTTTTTGACTGCCACCAAGCCTGACCGAGTACTTCAAAGTTCTTAGCATTCTTTTCTATGATTTTGTCATTCATGCCTTTGTCGATTATTGTCGCCGCGCGATAGGGGACTTCTGCACCCAGGTACATGTACGCCATACTCATCACTTGACTCTCGGTAGTCAGTTGATCGTTCAGGTAAACCATTTCAGTAGCAACCAGCTGGTCAGTCTCACGCTCTTGGGAGCCGTACATGCCACCCAATTGCTTCCAGTAAGTCCACTTAGGGTAGTGAGTCACTAGCTTTTGCAGGATAGACGTGACCTTTTTTAGATCATCCTTCTCGTAATAAAG
>DCBC01000039.1:3153-4341 GCA_002313335.1 Porticoccaceae bacterium UBA1117 | reverse complement strand
CGAAATCATTGCCGCCATAAAGCGCCTTTGCACCAATAGATTGCACCCTTTCATGGAAGCCATTCGGTAGATCAGCCTCGCCCACCAAAAGAGGCTTGCCTGGCCTGGAAACGCCAAGTTTTTCTTTGGCAATGGCTGATCGCGTATCACCTAACCAGTCTTGATGATCAAGATCGATGCTACTAAGAATTGCTACATCAGAATCAATAATATTGACTGCATCTAACCGTCCGCCAAGACCGACCTCCAAAAGCACAGCATCCAGATCTAAACGACGGAAAATAATTAGGGCAGCAAGTGCGTTAAATTCAAAGTACGTTAATGATATGGCTGATCGTGTTGCCTCTATCAGCTCAAAAGCCTCGATAAGCTGCTGATCTGAGACCGCAACACCATTGATACGAATTCGCTCGCTATAGTGTAGAAAGTGGGGAGAGGTAAAAGCGCCCACAGAATAACCATGACCAAGCAGTACAGCCTGCATAGCCGTTACACATGAGCCTTTGCCATTGGTACCGGCCACAACGATGTTGACTGAGCTGACCACCCCTGGGCGAGGTATCTCATTTTTGAGTAACTCCCACACCGCGGAGACCCGCTCTAAGCCAAGGTCTATTTCGCTGGGATGACGAGTCTCTATCTCTGCCAACCATTCCTCGAGGGAACGACTAAGCATCTATGGGCTCAGGAATATCTAAAAACTTAGACACAGAACTAGCAACACGATCTCTCATTTCATTGCGGGCAATAATCATGTCAATATGGCCTTTTTCGAGTAAAAACTCACTTCGCTGAAAACCTTTGGGTAATTTTTGCCGCACGGTTTGCTCAATAATATTAGGCCCAGCAAAACCCGCCCTCGCGCCAGGCTCTGCAATATTTAGATCTCCAAGCATTGCAAGGCTAGCCGAAACTCCGCCATAAACCGGGTCAGTCATAATGGAGATATAGGGGACTCCAGCAAGCCTCAGCTGTTCTAAGACCGCACTAGTTTTGGCCATTTGCATCAATGAAATTAGCGCTTCTTGCATACGCGCGCCACCAGTAGCTGAAAAACAGATCAACGGTTTGCGATGTTTAAGCGCAAGCTGAGCGGCACGGGTGAATTTTTCACCAACAGCATAACCCATCGAGCCACCATTAAATGCAAACTCAAACGCACAGACTACAACCGGAATACCCTTCAAG
>DCBC01000039.1:1189-2823 GCA_002313335.1 Porticoccaceae bacterium UBA1117 | reverse complement strand
TTCCCGCGACTGCAACCAGAGCATCCTTCTCTCCAGTCTTCTTTTGAGCGTCTAAAATACGGTCTTTATATTTCTTAACATCTTTAAATTTTAACCTATCAATAGCCTCTAACTCTGAACCTAACTCTTCTAAATTCGTTTTATCGAGAAAAATGTCAATGCGCCTTCGGGCACCAATACGCATATGGTGCTCACACTTTGGGCATACATCTAAGTTTCGCTCTAATTCAGGCCGGTAAAGTGGTGAGGCACACTTTGGGCATTTCTTCCATAACCCTTCAGGAACAGAGTTAGTACGCTCAGTTTTAGTGGGAGCAGGCCCTTTAGGCCTTATGCGATTGAGCCAGTTCATAAAACTCCTTTTAACTAGTGCCAAAAAAGCCCTAGAGTTAACCTAGTGAAAAACTTCTCGCATTCTACCACGACATTTAGACGCCCAGAACCCGAGGAAATAAATTATTTATACCACACAACAACAGCCACTTTATGCAATTTATACGCGCTTTTGCTTTAGTCTTTTTTAGACAGTGCGGTCTTTGCATTATTAATGAAGGCTTGCACTTTTTTAAAGTCTTTGACCCCAACGGTGGATTCGACACCGCCACTCACATCAACCATGTCAGGAGCAACGACACGAATAGCCGTAGCAACATTTTCAGGCTTTAGCCCACCAGCAAGGATCAGCTTAAAATCTCTTGTTTGTGGAAGTCTATGCCAATCAAACTGCTCTCCAGTTCCGCCGTATTGGCCTGCATGCCATGCGTCAAATAAAAAACCACCCGATGGCCGATAGCGCTCGGTCTCAGACCTAATATTGAGACTTTCATGCATCCTTATTGCACGGATATATGGATAATCAAATTGATCGCAAAACTCGGGGGTTTCATCCCCGTGGAATTGAATAAGGTCCGGCCGTAATTTTTCTATGACTTGATATATAAACTCAGGCTCAGCATTTACAACTAATGCAATACACAACATAGTACCCGAGATAGCATGCTTAATTTCAATAGCACGCTCCAGATCAACATATCTTGAACTCTTTTCATACAAAACAACGCCAATTGCATCAGCCCCAGCCTCTTCGACCATCTTTGCCTGTTGCGCATTGGTAATACCGCATATTTTGACGGCAACGGACATCTCTAAATACCTCTAGCAAGGTTGTTGTTCAAAAACACTGGGCCCCTTGGGGGACTCGGTAAGTTGTGGTATTCAGGATAACGAACATCGACTAAGTAGAGCCCACATGGAGACGCTGTAGCCGCGCTATGCGTCCTATCCCGCCCGCCCATAAGCTCGGCAATCCAACCAGGACCCTGCCGTTGCAGGCCAATCTCTACCAGCGAGCCTATTATATTTCTAACCATATGCAAGACAAAAGCATTGGCTGTTATTTCAAAAACCATCAGTTGCCCCGATTGATAAACTTGGGCATGCTCAACATTTCGATAGGGAGACAGCGACTGACAACCCGAACCTCGAAATGCAGAAAAATCTTGCTCTCCAAGCAGATCTTCACAAGCACGATTCATTAATTGAACATCAAGAGTGCTCTTTATCCAAGTAATTCCACTAGCCAATATTGCAGGGCGCGTTTTTTGGGCCGCTATCACATATCGATAGGTCCGTGC
>DCBC01000039.1:0-792 GCA_002313335.1 Porticoccaceae bacterium UBA1117 | reverse complement strand
ACTATTTGCGCCCATGACCCAGTTTCGACCGGAACGGATTGCTTTTGTATCAAAATGAACAACCTGGTGACTTGCATGCACTCCCGTATCAGTGCGCCCAGCACAAGCCACAATTACTGGCTCATCAGCAACATAGGAGAGTGCAGCCTCAATAACTGACTGTACCGACGGACTATGCTTTTGTTTTTGAAAACCACAAAAATTAGCGCCATCATAGCTGACTATTGCAGCGTAACGGCAGATATCAATAGGTAAACTACGTTCGCTGGGGATGCGACAATTTGTCACATAAGTCCATTCTGACTGTTGCACGTTAAAACCTTTTATAGTGTGACGGTACTCACCAAAATGTTAGCTTAAAGGATCAGAATCGAGCTTCTCTAAAACTGCCCTAGCACGCCTTTTGCCTTCTTTATTAGACTCGTTAATGATCTCTTCAAGAATCTCACGCGCACCAGCGATATCACCTAAATCTGCATAGGTTTCAGCAAGATCCAACTTCACATCTACTGGGTCAATGTTTTCTGTCATGTCTAGATAGTCCAGATTTATAGCATTTTCTGGATCAAGTTCTGCATCAAATTCAATACTTTCAATATTGCTGAACGAATTTTCAATTTCCCCGTCTGGCGTATTTTCAATCGCAAACACGTCCTCAGGCTCAGGGCTAGTCACGTCAAAAATTTCACTGCCCAATAAATCTTCCCTTGGTATTATGTCAGAGGAGACTAAACTCCCATCGACAATCCCTGTAGTCTCTTGGCTAGATACACTTGTGATGTCAGGCACAGA
>DCBC01000021.1 GCA_002313335.1 Porticoccaceae bacterium UBA1117 | reverse complement strand
ACGACTGAGGGGGTCGTTCTTGCTCCCTCAGCATTTTCAATTACCTTGGGCTTATCACCTTCGAGTACTGACACACATGAGTTGGTAGTACCCAAATCAATTCCGATAATCTTTCCCATCTCTTAACTCTCCGTTACTTGTCTTAAAACCCATGACAGGTCTTATTAAAAAAATATTTGCTTAACCCTTATATGGGTGTGGGTTTAAAAACTTCAAGGGCACAGGCACCTCAATTTCTGTTTTTAATCAACCTGCTTTTGACACAACCACCATTGCCGGCCTAACCAGACGACCATTTAGGGTATAACCTTTTTGGAAAACATCCATGACTGTATTAGGTTCTAAATCAGGATTAGGCACCATACTTACCGCTTGATGCAGATCGGCGTCAAATGGTTGACCTACAGGGTCGACCGCTTCAATCTTAAAGCGCACAAGAACATCAGAAAATGCTTTAAGCGTTAGCTCTAGTCCAGTCGCTACCGCTTTTTGCGCGTCATCAGCAGCATCAATTGTGCTTAGTGCGCGCTCAAGATTGTCAACAACAGGTAGCAATTCCGCAGCGAACTTATCCAATGCGTACTTGTGCGCATTTTCCACATCACGTTCAGCACGACGACGGACATTTTGCATTTCCGCCTGTATTCTGAGCACTTGGTCATTGGCCTTGCTAACCTGTTGCTGAAGTTCTTCGGTCTCAGACAGCTGGTCCTCTGCTAAGAGTTCTTCGATTATCTCTGCGTCAAGACTTTCGGCTTTTTCAGCAGCCAATACCTCAGCTGGAGTAACCTCTGATTCCATCGATTTTTCTTCGCCATCATTAACTTCTTCGTGCATGCTATTTTCCTCAAACTTTGGTTAGCGAATACTCTTATCGCTAAGATTATTGATTCGGTGGTTAGTAACCTTTACCCTATGGCTAAATATGGGGACGAACTCCTGAGTTTCAAGCGATGGCATCAGTAAAATATACATGTCATGGCTTTTTGTTAATCGGCTGGTAAAAACTTTGCTTCTTTCGATCAATATTAATAATTACACCCTCGTTGAATCTCTTGAAATAGAATTCAAGAAAGGGACCACCGCTATCACAGGTGAAACTGGTGCTGGAAAGTCGTTGGTTTTGGATGCGCTCGGCATGGCATTGGGTGATCGCGCTGATACAGATACTATTCGCCATGGTAAGGCGCGTGCTGAAATTACTGCCACTTTTGATATTAGTAATATCGAGGATGCTAAAAAGTGGCTATATGATAACGATTTCAATAACGATGAAAACTGCATACTTCGGCGAATATACACAACCGAGGGCCGCTCTAAGGGCTATATTAATGGTCAACCCAGCACTATGTCTCAATTACAAGAGTTGGGTGACATGCTCACCGACATCCATAGCCAACATGAGCATCAATCGCTATTAAGAAAAGTTACTCACAGACGCCTTTTAGATGAGTATGCAAAAGTTGAGGACTTAACTAAACAGGTAGCCAGCCACTATGTCCTCTGGCATAAAACAAATAATGACTTAAGTAGTCTTCTCAAGCGCTCTGATGAACTGGACGCCCGAAAGGAGTTACTAGGCTTTCAAGTAGTTGAACTGCAACAGCTCGATCTCACAGCGCCGTATTTAGATAATCTAGAACTAGAACAGAAAACCCTCGCCAATGCCGAACAAATAGTTCAAGACAGTCATAGCTTGCTAGGTATTTGTGAGCAAGCTGAAGGGTTTAACCTCCGCGATGGCCTCAATAGGGCTCTGTCTATTCTTGCCACCATAGATTACAAGCCAGAGGCTCTGAAAATCACGGAAGAACTTCTTCAAGGTGGTTTGATTCAAGTAGAGGAAGCGATTACTGAGATTGGACACCATATTGATAAATTTGAAGCCGATCCTCAACGACTACAGATAGTTGAAGACGAGCTATCGGTGGTTTTCCAATTAGCACGCAAGCACAGAGTATTACCAGACCAGCTGGAAGCGACTAAAGCTGTCTTGGAGTCCGAGCTGAAGAGTCTTCTTGGCGGTAGTGAAAATGTCGAGGCTTTGCAACTAAAGCTAGCTGACTTGGCCGAAAATTACATGACCTGCGCAAAAAAATTATCGGCTAAACGAAAAGTCGCGGCAAAAACTATGGCCAGTGAAATTAACCAACAGCTACAAGCCTTGTCAATGGAAGGGGCGGAACTACTCATTCAACTTTCTCCAAACCCTAGCGACGAATATCGGTCGGCTGGCTTGGAAGAAATCGAATTTTTACTAGCAAGTAACCCCGGTCAGCCTCATAAAATGCTGGCAAAAATTGCCTCTGGCGGCGAGCTATCTAGAATTAGCCTGGCCATCCAGGTGGTTGCTGCGGGTCATTCGAACATACCAACATTAGTGTTTGATGAGGTCGATGTCGGTATTGGAGGTAGTACGGCAGATGTTGTTGGGACGTTATTAAAACAACTGGGTAATCGTGGTCAGGTTATAAGCGTCACCCACCAACCTCAAGTGGCAGCTCATGCTCACCACCATTATTTAGCGAGTAAAATCAGTGAGGGCAATAGTACTGAATCTTTGATGTCTCCCTTAAATAACCAACAGCGTATCGATGAACTTGCACGCATGTTGGGCGGAGCAACGGTCACCAAACAAACCCTTTCTCATGCATCAGAGCTACTAAGCTTGGCATCAACATAAGTCAGTGCGTGGCTAATAATCAGCGTTTATTAGGCAAAAAAAACCCCGGATAATCACCGGGGTTTTTTTGTCTAAACGCTAATCAACTATGCTTCTGGCTCTGACTCTGGGGCAGTCTCTGGAGCAACATCTGCAGCTGGCGCTGGTGCTTTCTCAGGTACGGTACCTTCTTCAATCTGAGCTTCTTTGATCGACAGCTTAACTCGACCACGGTTATCAATCTCAGTTACCTTAACTCGAACATCCTGACCTTCGGTCAAGTAATCGGTTACTTTAGCAACACGTTCCTGTGCAATCTGAGAAATATGAACCAACCCATCTGTACCTGGCATAAAGTTAACAAAAGCACCAAAGTCGACAATTCGTACAACCTTGCCGTCATAAATAGTACCTGGCTCAGGATCAGCAACAATCGCCCTAATAGCATCCATTGCAGCATTTAAGCCCTCAGTATCTTCTGAGTAAATCTTTACTGCACCATCATCATTAATATCGATGGTAGAGTTGTGATCTTCACAAAGGCTACGGATAGTTGCACCACCCTTACCAATAACATCACGGATCTTATCTGAATC
>DCBC01000079.1:5184-15980 GCA_002313335.1 Porticoccaceae bacterium UBA1117 | reverse complement strand
ACCTAAAATTTCAGTCAAATCAGCGGAATCGCCTCTAAAAGTTGCCGTATCATCGATATGCGCTGTAATACTTACTTCTAGCTGAGCATAAATTTTTCCCAATGCGCGAATTAGTGACTCGGCGATTGGCTGCACCTTTGTACTTAGATGCCAAGATGATTCGGCCGCTGACTGTGCTCGTTTTAGTTGCCGACTAATAATATTGTCAATTGTCGCCGCCTGATCTAAGGATGCCTTGTCTAGCCCTTTCTGACTCAAAATGACTGCCAATGGGGTTTTTAAACTGTGAGCTAGATCAGACAAAGCATTTTTATACCTTGCGCGTTGATTCTTCTCAGTGGCCAATAACCTATTAAGTTGCTTGGCAACGGCCTGTAACTCACCGGGGTAGTCAGTACTTAAATCAGTGCACTCACCATTTTCCACGCTTTGAAGTTCGTGCTTAAATTTGGCTAACGGCCTCAATGTCCAGTTGAGCCACAAAAGTTGCACGGACCCGAGAAGAAACATGAGTAACAACAGCCAACGCCACAATTTTTGACTAAACTGGTCGATTTGTTGCTGTAGGTTCGCCTGATCTTTAACGACATGCAAAGTCAGACCGAAGTCTTTACCGACCTGTTCAAAGCTAACGCTATAGCTGTAAACAAGATGAGACTGGCCCTCGATAGATATAGACTGAAAAGTTTGGCTGCCAAGTGCAGGTCGAGGCAAATTTGTCGGGGCATCAAACTCTGAAAAAGAATCAGACTGCCAGGCAATATTGCTAGTTGGGCGGTTGCTGTTTAATGATTGACGGTCTTGTTTTTCCGATGTTGTAATCAAGGCATAAAGACCTGATCCAATAATATTAAATTGGTTATCTAAAAGAGCATCAGGCATTAATAGTTGATTATTCTCAACTTCTGCAACGGCCAGTACGGAGTAAACATAAGCACTTAATTCGTCATTAGCAGAGATTTTAGCCTGCTGTTGAAAGGCATCATTTAAAGTCACGCCAATAAGCGGGAGAAGCACCAGATTCAATAACAAGACACTGACAACAAGCCGCACTTTAAGCGAATTAAATCGCTCAATGCTCATAATGATTATCTTCAATCAAAGGGATCAACCGATAACCCTGGCCACGCAACGTTTCAATAATTCCAAAATGATTATCAGGGTCTAATTTCACACGCAGACGCCGAATAAAAACCTCAATGACATTTGAATCAAGATCAAAATCTTGATTATAAATATGTTCTGTTAATACAGACTTTGATTTGACCTCACCAAGGTGCAACATGAGATATTCGAGTAACTTATACTCAGAGCCACTCAAACTAATCACTTGCTGGTGCTTTTTTACCTCGAAAGTAAGAGTGTCAATACTAAAAGGACCATTACGAATTAGAGCGCTGGCTTTGCCCGCAGAGCGTCGAATCAGCGCCTTCAGTCTGGCAACTAATTCCTTGGGGTGAAAAGGTTTAGTGAGATAATCATCAGCACCGGCATCAAGTCCTCTTACCTTATCTTGCCAACTATCCCTTGCAGTTAGAACTAAAATTGGAAAGTTTCTTTGTTTTTCTCTTAAAGCTGAAATTAGAGCAATACCATCTAACTTGGGTAATCCTACATCAATAATGGCTGCGTCATAATCATACTCAGACCCTTGAAATAAACCTTGCTGGCCATCACTAGCAACGTCGATAACATAATGAGCGTCGATTAAATGTTGTTTGATATTACTTTGAAGCTCAAGATCATCTTCTACCAAAAGAACTCTCATGACTTAATCCTTTAGCGTGAGTGTTTGCGCATTGAACCAGTGTTAGCATCGACATAAACATAAAAGATCACTCCTTTAGTCGAAAGCATTTTAACTTTGTAGACTAAATCCCCTTGGAATAGAGTAGGCCGAGCCTTTAGTACCTTACCATCGTAACGACGTTTAACTTGCTTAATAGCCTGTTTCCGACTAACAGAATTACTCGCCTGCGGTTTAGTGATTTTTCTCGGCGGCGCCAAGACACGGCCAGCGTCGCGACGATCTATCTCTGCAACCCCAGAGGCAAAAGAAGGTGTTCCGGCCATTGAAACCAAACCTAAGGTGATCCCTAAAATTAAACTGCACAACCATTTCATGAGTACTCCTTTTGATCTAAAAGTTGGTCAACTTTGTCGTAGTTAACGATGGTTAATTGAGGTCTATGCGAGATAACAAAACTAATAACACGCTAAACGATAACTCAAGTGATATGAATCCAAGCTGAACAGCTCGATACCTATCCAGCTTTTCAATCACGACGGAGGGTTTCATCTAACCAGCAAAATAATGATCTAACGCTAATCACCTAAGACTATTTATGTCTGGGTAATCACTAGTACTTGGTAAGCTTTTTTTGTAGCATCATGGTTTGCTTGGTCGCCTCGAATACACTGAGACTGGGGTCTGCTTTACCGATGCGTCCCAGTGAATCTATCTGCCCATAATACCAGTATTGCACTGCAAAACTGCCAAGCGTTCTAAATAACTTAATATTACCTAACCATCCCAACCATGCTGGAAATAGGGATAGCGAGTTCTCATAACGAGGCAATTCATCGAGGCCATTAATCAGCTGATTAGGTGCATCAGTCATGACACACATTGGACGGCCTAAACCAATTACATCAGCACTGCCGCTTTCGATCGCCTGCTCCATTGCCAGCCGATGCCTAAAGCCACCGGTGACCATCAATGGTACAGTCACCTTTTCACGCATCGCGACTGCAAAATCAACAAAATAGGCCTCACGCATCAAGGTCGATTGCGCTACGTTCTGTTGCTCTTCTTCTTCCATACCAGCAATGCCTAACAATTTGGGTTGCTCATAGGTGCCGCCAGAAATTTCGATTAAATCAATACTTGCCTCTTCAAGCCACTGAGCAACTTGCAGGCTCTCTTCAAAGGCAAAACCTCCTTTCTGGAAATCTGCACTGTTAAGCTTTACCGCCACCGGAAAATCAGCACCTACCGCCGCTCTTACCGCCGCAACCACTTCTAATAATGCGCGTGCGCGATTCGCCAGATCACCACCATACGCATCAATACGCTGATTACTTCGGGGACTTAAAAACTGAGACAATAAATAACCATGGGCTGCATGAATTTGTACCCCCGTAAAACCGGCCTCTTTTACTGCCGCTGCACAAATACCAAAGCGCTGCACAATGTCTTGGATTTCATCTGTCGTTAGTGCCACTGGCTCACCAAACTGACCTCCTGGCAATCCCAGTTTAATCGCAGATGGTGCTTTTGGGTTCTTATTCACCATTTTTTGAGTCTGTCGACCAGCATGACTTATTTGTGCCCAAAATTGATTGCCATTACGCGTTGCGGCGGTTGCCCACCGTACCAACGCATCATGCATTTTTGGGCTCGGCGGCCTATCAATGATAACGTTACCTGGACGTTCAAGGTGATGCTTGTCGATCATAATATTTCCTGACAACAACATACCGGCACCACCGTCACTCCATAAACCATAGAGTCGCGTAAGTTCAGCAGTTGGTATTCCTTCAGCCGTAGCTAAACCCTCGGTCATTGCCGCTTTTGAAAGGCGGTTGTGCAGCGATACGCCACAGGGTAGCTTCACAGTTTGGGTAAATAACATTGTCATACAAAGTCCTAAACAGTTATAAATACTGAGTTAGTATATTAGAATGCACTCCCGAAGTGCGTATGTTTGGCGTGCGAGATCAATAAAAATACTGTTGAAATATAATGGGCAGGGTTACTCCTTGTTGTTAGCCCTGCCATTCACGTCCCAGAGCAATAAAATAGAGTTATCTATGAATTTTCAGTTTTACCTAAATAAAATTAAAGAAACGACAACATTCCCCATTGATAGTGCTTGGGGTCAAGGAAGAAGTGCTTTTGGCGGTCTTACCGCTGCTCTTGTTTTAACCCATATCGAACAACAAACGGGGCTTACTGACCGCGATCTTAGAACTATTAACATCCATTTTTGTGGCGCCGTTATTTTGGATGAGCCTTGTGAATTTACGCATCGCATATTATCTGAGGGAAAATCTGTTTTTCAGGTTGAGGGTCAGTTATTACAAAACGGACAGGTAAAAACTCAAATAGTAGCCTGCTTTAGTGCACAACGTCAGTCCTCAATTCAGGTTTCTCACAAACCTAAATTTGCCGAAAAAAGTTTAACTGAAGCGATGACGTTTCCATTTGTTAAAGACGTAGTGCCTGACTTTGTGCGATATTTTGATTTGCGTATTACCGATGGTAGTTTGCCCGGCAGTGGAACAAAACAATCAAGACTTGCAGGTTGGATGCGATTTAGGGATCCCACAGAACCACTTGATGACAGTGCTATGCTATGCCTCATTGACGCATGGCCTCCGGCAATAATGCCAATGCTAGATAAACCAGCACCTGCTAGCTCTATCACTTGGAACCTTGAATTTATTCAACCGCGTGATCCACTGCAAGCCGAAGATTATCTTTTTTACGAGTGTGATGTGATTCAAGCAGATTTTGGCTATGCTCATACAGAAGCAAAAATATTTCACCCCAACGGACAGCTGTTGGCGTTGAGTCGTCAATTGGTTGGTGTGTATGACAAACGCGGTTGAGAGTTCGTCAACAAGATAAAAATGAGTCTCGTTAAGAGGCGGAGGGCTAAATACGATGAATAAAAAAGCGGTACCAAGTGCCGAAAAGCCTCTGGCTGGAATTAAAGTTCTTGAGCTATCCACTATGATCACCTGCTCATTTGCGAGTATGACGTTGGCGGCGCAAGGTGCAGAAGTCATTAAGATTGAACCGCCACTAGGCGGAGACGTTATGCGCCACCTTGGCCACCAAAAAAATGGCATATCCGCTTTATTTCACAACTGCAATCGTGGCAAGCGATCACTGGCCATTGATTTAAAATCCTCCGATGGTAGCGATGCGGTAAAACAGCTCGCTGCCAATGCTGATGTGCTAATGCACAACTATCGGCCTGGTGTTATGGAACGCATGGGACTAGATAGCGCCTCGCTTAGAAAGATCAACAACCGCCTTACTTACATTGCGGTCACCGGATTCGGTCTTGAAGGGCCTATGTCCGGAGAACCCGCCTATGATCATGTTATTCAAGCTATGACGGGGATTACTGATCTTCAAGGAGAGGGAGAAAAAGATGTTAGCTTTGTCCGGACCCTATTGTGCGACAAAATTACAGCTTATACGGTTTGCCAAGCGGCAACTGCGGCACTGTTAGCTCGCGCAACCACCGGTGAGGGGCAACACATTGATATCTCTATGCTACACGCCTGTCTTGCGTTTGTTTGGCCTGACGGCATGATGCATCACACACTGCATGACGATGATGTTATTGCAATGTCACCTGTGTCCGATTACTACCAAACCCTAAACCTAAAAGACGGATCTATTGCCGTAGCTGCATTGCAAGACAAACATTGGCAAGCGTTACTCCCTCTTATTGGTTACGCCGAATTAGTCGACAACCCTATGTTTAAAACTATGGGTGCTCGGTTGAGCAATATGTCTGAAGTGCTTAAAATTCTTAAATCACCGCGCGAAGATGTTGGTGTTACCCGAGCTCTAGAAATACTAAGAGCCGCGGATGTGCCCTGTGGACCTTGTGAATATCGCAGTGATATCGCCGAACATCCACAAGTCAAAGCGATTGGTGCATTGGAAACCTACGTAGCAGAGCACTTAGGAAGCCTGACAGTGCCCACGCCTCCAGTACAGTTTAGTGGCACAGCTACCAGCCAAGCGCTGTCCAGTCCCGCTCTTGGTGAACAGAGTCGCGATATATTGCAAGAACTGGGCTGGAGTGATGCAAAAATTGATAGGTTAATAGAAAAAAAGCTGGTCCAGTGCAGTTAAGAGAGTCATTCTCAGCACATTAAAATCCGCTGGGCAGACCACCATCTAAATAGGTCTGTAAATCCTAAGCCGCAGTCAATATTGGGGGTTTTTATCACAAAAATAGCGAGATATACCATTTCTTTGCTGTGCCTAACGGCGGCTGTTGCCTGCTATTCAGTTGGTATTATTAAAGGTGGCAGTATTTTTTTGGTATTAGGCTTAAGTTTTGAAGCCGCATTTTGGTATGGATTATTTTCAAAAAAAGATTAGATAATTACACTAGTCTGTCTAGAATTAAGGCCGCTTAAGTTCAGTATATTGTGCGGCAATATAATAGCCATCGCCTCCCATCTTGCCCACCGAATCTATGCGCGCTTGGTCGATGATGCCTTCGCTATATAAATCATCATGCACGTAAACCGAGACTACATCGAGTAACACAACTGTGCCGCTGCCAGCTGAATCACCAATGGAGAGGATTTCTCTTAAAGTACATTCGTAGCGAACCGGTGATTTTGCTACCGACAGTGGTGATACTTTTTGGCTGGCAGAATACTCGACCCCCACATGAGAAAACTCACTCTCATCCATAGGAAGACTAGCACTGGTAGCATTCATTATGTCCATTAAATCGCTACTAACAATATTTACCACGCATTCACCGGTCTCTGTTAAGTTAGTGAGCGTGTCCTTGTTGTCCCCGGCACGTGGCATTATTTGGGTGTACATAAGTACTGGTGGGGTGCAGCTTGCAACGGTAAAAAAAGAATAAGGTGCGAGGTTATCAATTCCTTTGCTGGAACGCGTACTTATCCAAGCGATGGGCCTGGGCGTTACACCCCCATTAAGCAGGCGATATTTTGCTTGGTTACCTAGATCTGAAATATCAAAGTTCATCGTTTAGTCACCTTGCAACATCGCTGTTAAATTTATGCATCCAAGTATAGTTTGGGCAAGAGATTTAACAAGCTTAGATGAGCCACAAAGTACAAACCATTTACTTCATTTCATATATCTCCCCTTGGCGAGAATTCTCTCCACCGTCAATCTAAACTGGCTAAAGATTTATTACTTTACCTATGGCAATATAGAGCGTGAAGAGAAACACGACTTACCCAGCTATAGAGGTAAGCGGAATAATAACAAAGACTTAGGTCTAAAAATGGGTGAAGCCTTAAAATATAACCATCGACATGGTGCTAGGATTAGTGCCGGTGGATTTTTATTTGTTGGGCTTTTTTTAGTATCTTATGCCTTTGCAGCACACCCCAATATCCAATTGAGCGATACCTGCCCACCCAGTTTTGGTCTCAGCGAGGATAACCGTTGCTCGCTGCGTCACATGTATCAGCTTTACGACTCTTTGCAAGACAGTGGTATTGGCGGTTTAAAGACTGCCTTGCCCAAAGCCCGTGATGGCTTTACTCCCCAACAAATTGACTTGGGACGATTACTATTTTTTGACCCTATTTTGTCGGCTGACAATAGTCTTTCTTGTGCGACCTGCCATAACCCAGCACAGGGGTTTGGCGATGGTATGGGTAGGAGCATAGGGATAAAGG
The DNA here is from genome assembly GCA_002313335.1 of Porticoccaceae bacterium UBA1117. Lineage (GTDB taxonomy): Bacteria > Pseudomonadota > Gammaproteobacteria > Pseudomonadales > Porticoccaceae > HTCC2207. Next base: position 8,555 of record DCBC01000079.1, on the reverse strand, counting down.
GGCAGGTGCAAATGCGGTCTGCACCAACCTTGTGGAACAGCGCATTTTTGTCGTCATTTTTTTGGGACGCCCGCGCTCAGAGCCTAGAAGAGCAAGCTCTCGGCCCACTATTTAGCGCCAATGAAATGGGTAATACTCCTGAGCAGTTAATGGCGAGCCTAAAAAGTGCTACCGCCTATAGAGGATTGTTCGAGCAAGCGTTTCCTGATGTAGCCACAGCTATGTCAGTGGATCATATCATTACCGCATTAACCGCTTTTCAAAGTTCTCTGGTGTCTCTCAATAGTCGCTATGATCAATATGCACATGGCTACCATAAAGCATTAAGTAAGAACGAGATTGCCGGCCTAAATGTATTTAGGTCGTTCGTTGCACGCTGTTCTCAATGCCATACACCGCCTTTATTTACCAATCAACAGATCGCAGTAATTGGTACGCCTGAACCTGAAGGATTGCCCCGAGATGTTGGCGCGCAACAAACCTTCAACTCAGCTGTATTGCGCGGTGGATTTAAGGTTCCCACCTTGCGAAATATTGCTCAAACAGCACCTTACATGCACTCCGGGCGATTTCAAACATTGCGTGAAGCGGCAGAGTTTTATACCGGCGGCCGTGGCCATGCAGTACCTGAAGACGAGGAACTGCTGTTGCATTGGCATATATCAGAACCAAACTTGACCAGTGATGAGATAGATCGGCTGGTGGATTTTATGAAAACCCTCAGTGATCAAAGCCTCATTCCCGCAACACCTGAGCAGTTGCCCTCTGGACTGCCGTTTAAACACATGGAGAATATGCATGAAAAATCTTAATACTCTGGCCATTGGTCTTGCAGTGATTACCTTTGCCGCTGGTTGGTATTTGGGCGGTAGTAACGATGCACTCACCATTACTAGTAGCTCAGGTGGCAAAAGCTACAGCGGTGGCTATGAGGCCGAGCAGTCAACGGCCTCTAAGGGCAGCGGTGCGGTTAAGCTGCGTACCACAGAGGGCACTACCCATATTATTAATCCCGGAGACTCTATTCAGGCAGCGGTTGAATTAGCCGTGCCGGGAGACACCATTCAAGTAATGCCCGGGACATACTCAGAGACCGTTTATATCGACAAAGATGATATTCACTTACGAGGCGTCATCGTTGAGGGTGAGCGAGCAACCCTAGATGGATTAAAGACACTTAACGATGCGATTTTGTTTTCTGGTAATAATATTATTATCGAGAACTTTAAAATTATAGATTACAAAGGCAATGGCATTATGAGCCAGGCCGGCAATAATTTTGAGATCCGTAATAACCTAATTATTGATACGGGCATTTATGGCATTTTTCCCCAGCTAGGCAAAAATGGCCTCATTGAACACAACGTTGTATCAGGCATAGCCGATGCGGCTATCTATGTGGGTATGAGCGATAACATTCATGTGGCTTACAACGAGGTTTTTGATAGTGTGGCTGGCATTGAAATAGAAAACAGCCGTCATGCCATTGTTGAGAACAACCATACTCATCACAACACCGGCGGTATTTTGGCCTTTATAACGCCAGGACTGCCGGTCAAAGATACCTATGATGTCATTATTCGAAACAATTTTATTATGGATAACAACACCCCCAACTTTGGGGCGCCCGGTTCTACCGTCGCGGGGATACCCGCCGGAACCGGTATTTTGATTATGGCGGCCGATGATGTGGTGGTGGAAGGGAATATTATTAGTAACCATAAAACTGCTGGTATTTTAATCACTGACCATGGCAATGCAGATGATCTAACCCTAGATCCTGAGTCTGACCCCAATGCAGATGGCGCGATGATTTTAGATAACGTCATGCTTAACAATGGCTATGACACCATTGATGCGGTGAGGGCCTTTGCATTAACCGAATTGCATACCGGTGATATTGATATCTTTCAGATAGGACCAACCGAAGGTAGCTGTATTAATAACCGCCACCGTTACAAAACGGTTGGCGTTAGTGACTTTACCGATTGCGACTTCACCAATACTGATGATATTGATAACTACCTGTTGGCCGGTGGCGCAGAACCTCGGGTAATACTCCCATCAGAGCGTGGCGAGATTGCTTACCTAGGTGTTTGCACGGGTTGCCATGCCTATGCTGGCAGACTGATTGGTCCGTCCGTACAAGAGATTCAGGCCCTATACGCTAACCGTCCCGAGGCATTAGTTGACTATATTAATTCACCAATACCCATGCGTGCTGACTACCCTGAGATGCCGGCTCAAAATTATCTAGGCGCAGAAACGCAGCTGGCCGTAGCCAACTATATTTTACAGGTGGGTAACTGATTAATCAGATAGGTAGTAATCTAAAATGCCTGTGGCATTAATAGCCGCGTTATCTGCATTGCAGCGTATTAACTCATCACGCACATGGAGCCTTGCTTTGTCCAGACGCTTCATTGAGCGAGCGGTAAAAGGGCCATTACCCACGTCCACACTAAACAATTTCTCGCCACGCTTAGCGGCTGCAATACTATTGCCTGCAAATTTTTGATAGGTGTCGATGATATAATCTAGAAGAGGATGAATGGAGTCTGGAAGATCATCATTAGCCATCCAGAAAGCATTAGGTGAAGCTATCTGCGAAACACGGTTAACGTAGTCTTCAAACAGCTGAATATGATCACCTAGCCAAGATCTTGGCTCTGGGTCGAGTAAAAAATGTGCTTTGAACGGACCAACTAATGCAAAATCAGCAATGCAGGCGCGGTTGCCAAGCATAAAATTATTACTTTTTAAGTGATTTGCCAGCAGGCTCATAAGCGTTGCGAAGTCTTTTTGGATAGCCTCTTTTTGATCTGGTCCGGCGCCTTGGACAACGCAGGCATTGGCCCCAAATGAGGTGAGTAACATTTCACCAAAATCTGCTATCTGATCATCTTCCTCAGCAGTGGTATCACTCTCAATGGAGCGGCCTAACAGCAGGTTCATCCCAAAATTTTTGCCCGCCACCGTAACATTTTCTGGATAACACCAACGAGAATGTAATGCGTGTCGAGGCAACCAATGATTAAAAAAATCTTCTAATACAAAACAGACACTACGCTGGTTTGGTCGCTTTGGAATGACTGGCTGATCCTGAAAGCGCTCATTCAGCATAGGACCAATACTAATAGTATCGCTTAAAAGCCAACCATCAGGCGTTTCTAACAAGGGTATAAACCGCGTACCAGCCCTAGCATCGATATCTGACGATGCTTCAATAGTTTTGTACTGCCACTGAAACGCTATACCTTGATACAACAGTTGGGCTTCAAGTTTGCGAGTGAACATACTTAACTCTTGCCCGATCAGCTTGTATTTCCCTCTATACACCCTAGATCTCCTTTATTTTTTTATTTTTATTT
>DCBC01000079.1:0-4864 GCA_002313335.1 Porticoccaceae bacterium UBA1117 | reverse complement strand
TTTTTATTTTTATTTACTGACCTATTGAACGAATCTAACCTCACTGAAAATTTGTGGGCTACTGAGCGATGACATATTAACCCCGATGCTCGAAACAAAATACTGCACCTTAGGGTAGGTTTAGGATTAGTTACACAGACTGCAAAAATTGTAACTACATAGTTTAGCCAGCAGCAGTTTACTGGTATTTTAATCCTCACAAAAAATAAAATTACAGTAGGTATCCTTACTAACTCTGGACCATTAGCTAGGGGCTAAAAATTCACACAAATCTTCACTGGGGTGGCCTGACGAAAATAATACGTCACCCAATGACTGAGTATTAGGCTTCTCTGGCGAGTAATTTGGCCACATCGGAAAGTCCAACTGGTTAGGGTTACCCGTGGTAGCGAAGTTAATCCAGTACGTTTGCATAATATTAGTGAGCCTATGGTCGGCCTCGACAGTAGGCAGCCAATCATCATGGGTATCAAAAATATAAGGTAGTTCTGCACCATGGTACGCACCCATAGTGGCAGCTAGCTCGCCCTCACGTTGACGAGTAAAATGATATACCCAGGCTTTATTCCCCAACTTGGCGGCTTCTTTAGCTAACACTAGCGAGGGGCAGACATAGTATTTTGCTGTACGCAATAAGTCAGAAATACGTCGATTGTCAGTTTCATCTTCTAACAAGGCTTTTAAATGGTCAGCCGTTAGCGGTGGCGCCTCAGTTTTTAACCAACCATCGATATCAGGATTGTCATCGGTATACATTAACCACTCATCATCATTGGACCCTATTAGTAAATCGACCGCATGCATTTCTCCCGCTTTTATGGTGCTCATAATGGGCTCTATAACACTTATCCCATCAACCACAGGGTCAAAGTAATGATTTTGATAGATCTCGTTCGCCGCTGACAAAATAGTATCCGCCGACAATTTTCTCATTTCAGCTATAGGCGTACTTACCTCATCTCCCACCGTGAAATCGGCAAAGGCTTCACCTAATTGTAAATGCGCTTTTCTGACACTTCGATTGGTTAATAAAGAACCACCGCTTTGATGAATCGCTCGAGAAAAAAGACCCTTGCTAGAGGGCATTGTCATCAAGTGATCAATATTATTGGCTCCGGCGGACTCTCCCATGACTGTAATTCTTGCAGAATCACCCCCGAGAGCGACGATATTCTCATTGACCCACTGCAGAGCAGCGACTTGATCAAGTAATCCAAAATTAGAATGCTCAAGTGTTGGATGAGAGAAAAACCCGAAGACACCTAACCGATAAGCAATAGAGATAACAATGACGCCCTTGGACGCCAAATTATGGCCAATATAGTTAGGCTCATAAGACCAACCACCTTTATTGCTGCCACCATGAATATAAACAATAACGGGCAGCATCGCTGGGCTTGCTACTTTTTTAGAGGGGCGCCAAATATTTAGGTATAAGCAATCTTCACTGACCTTAGGGTGTTTTATTAGCTCAGGGTCGCCACCAAAACCGGCTGCAACATTTTTGTACCACGCAGCAATGTGGTCACCTTGCATACACGCAGGCGGAAAGTCATTAGCCTGCGATGTCGTCTTAACTTTCTGTAATACTTGCGGAGGCGCCCACCTCAAATCGCCAACAGGAGGTTGCGCAAAAGGAATCCCTAAAAATGATTCTGTCCTACCCCCTGCCGCGAGCTTACCAATAATAACCGATGTATCATTTAGAGTCAGTCTGGGGCTATTGTCAGCGCCGCCTTTTACTGTATCAGTGCAAGCGCCCACTATTGATAAAAGGCATACCATACTTAATTTAATGATTTTTTTATTGGATAAATGCATTACTAGCTACTCCGTACAAACAATAACACAACCACCAAACCCACCCTGTTCGACAAGCTTGTGCCCCTCAGTAATTTGATCTAAGGTTACTTTGTGCGCGATTCGGTGCTGTAATTTTCCTGTCTGTAAAGCCTCCGTAATGGCTTCAATCGCTTGCTGTTTTGCTGATTCGGGCATGGCATAGACAAGTATCATTCGCAGCGTTAAGTCCATAAACATCATGTCTATAAAAGGCAGTGATGGTTGCTTTACTTGAGTCGATGAGTAAGTGGCAACAACGCCACTGGTAGCAATACAGTTAAGTATTTGAGGTAAGTTAGCGCCAAATTCTACATCAATCACGCGATCTACTCTTTTACCCTGGCTGGCGATTAAAACCTGCTTACCCCAATCAGCCTCTCTGTGATTAACTACAGCGCTAGCACCTAATGCCAAACAGGTGTCGCGATCTGCATCATTACTCGCTGTGGCAATAACTTCAGCACCAGCGATGAGGGCCCACTGAATGGCGTAGTAGCCCACTCTGCCCGCACCCCCAGTTACCAAGACCACTTGGCCACTAATGTCGCCGTCCGCGTAAACACAGCGATGCGCCGTCATTACCGGAATACCCAGACAAGCGCCAACGGAAAATTCTGTATTGTCCGGCAGATGAACAGCCCGATTTGAGTCCAATACCACATATTCAGCTGCGGTCCCTAGGCGCCGCCCGTACTGCGCTTGGTACACCCATACACGCTGACCGACCCGATCTTCAGGCACACCAAGGCCAACTGACTCAATAACACCTGCACCGTCGCTGTGGGGAATAACTAACCCGTCATCAAGTAGACTGGGGGATGCCCCAGCGCGCTTTTTAACGTCTGAGGGGTTCACACCACTGGTGGCTAACTTCACCAACACCTGGCCTAAAGCAACGACTGGCTTGGGTTGTTCACCTACCTGAATGACCTGCTCCGCACTACCAAATTTTTCAAACCATGCAGCCTTCATACACTATTCTCATTTACTTTAAAGTACATTTATCTTTTCCCCATCAACTAGATAATCTCTCGGTATGCCCATCAATGGGTATGGCCTGCCCGGTAATATGCTGAGCCGCTTTGGAACACAAAAAATCAACAGTCTGGGCAATATCGTCAGCTTCAACAAATACCCCGAGCGAGTTCTGCTGTAAATAAGATTGGCGTACTGACGCTGGTGAGATATCTCTAGTTTGCGCGTCAACCTCTATGACTTTATCGATGCGCGGGCCGTTAACACTTCCCGGACAAATGGCGTTAACACGCACACCAAAGGCTCCAAGCTCCATTGCCCATGTCTTGGTCAGACCAATAATTGCCCACTTAGCCGCGGCATAAGGTGACCGCAGAGGACAGCCAAATAAGCCAGCATTAGAAGACATATTAATCATATTCCCTTTAGACTCTTTTAATAAGGGAACAGCTTTCCGAGTCACATAAAAAATGCTGTTCAGGTCAGTGGTAATGGTTTCATTCCACTGGTCAGGCAAAATATCCTCAACCGCAGCTGTGGGCCCGGAAATGCCCACATTATTGACTAAAATATCCAATCTTCCGCAGTGGCGCAGGAGGTCTTTAAAAACCAAGTCCACGTCACTAAGTTTAGTTAAGTCAGCACAGGTGGTGCTAATTTCTGGCATGTCTCTGTTCAGAGCCTCAATTGCCATTTGATCAATATCACACACGTGGACACGGTAATGCTGAGCCGCAAAATGCATAGCTATTGCTCGCCCGATGCCCGATGCTCCTGCTGTAATTAATACCACTCTTGGCGTGTCACTCATGAACAAAGTGCCTATTATTATTTTTTATTCATTTTAAGTATAAATAGGTGTTAACCTCAACCGATTAAATCGACTTCCGATATCACTGCTCACCATAACACGCACCATCAGTTGAGATCTGGATCCATCATTAACCAAAAAAACGTCACTTTAAACTAAGGAAAATTCATGCCAAGAGAGATTCTAGGTTCCAAAAACATACACGCTAGTATTCAAAAGATAGTATCTGAGCAGCATGCCGATATTATTACTGAGGTCAAAGAGGCCGTCGCAAAAAACGCGATTGTTATAGTGGGTATGGCGCAAAATCCTGCCCCAAAACGAGCACGTAAGGTACTTGACGATCTCAATATTACCTATCACTATTTGGAATACGGCAGTTACTTCAAACAATGGCGTCGACGTAACGCTCTTAAGATGTGGACAGGCTGGTCGACGTTCCCGATTATCTTTGTCAAAGGTACTCTGATTGGTGGCTCTAGTGACATGCGCGCTTTGATAGATACAGGACAGCTGGACGGCTTACTTAACAGCGACTAAGCGCCGTAAATTGCTAATTCAGTCGGTTGATTAAGAATCTAACTCTGCCAACTTGTTGATTCTGATTACCGCCTGAATTTCATGCACATAGGCCTCTCGCAGTTCTGAATAATCAATGAGCCCCTCAGCTAGCTTATGCCCTGTAACAGGGTCACCGGCATTACGAAGTAATGCCCTCTGGTCACGCAGATCGGTGTACGCGCGGTGAGTATTAATGTTGCGTAAATAAGAGTTTATGGCGTCACTGACCGAATCAAATTTAGCCACCTCATGTTTACTTCCCGCATTCCGACGCAATGGTACTAACCCACAACCCTTCTCATAACACCACTGTCCGAAAAGGTTATTGGCCTGAACTGCAAACCGAGATGTTCCCCATGCAGACTCCATGGCAGCTTGCGCTAGGGCCAAGGATGCTGGAACCTGATCTACCCGTATTAATAACTGCTGTACCTCTGCAGGAGTAATTTCTGATGATGTTAATCGATAATCACTGGCTAAATCGGTTAGGAAATTTTGCTGCGATAAGCTGTATTCATCCTTTCCAAGGCCCTTCAACTCAAGGAGTTTATCTCGCTGACTTTGGATCAGCATATTTTGGGCCTCAACCAGCGGCAGAATATAACCAAAGAAGGCACTCTTTTTTTGTTTAACATCTTTATAAACACTAAAGTCAGGCAATGGTTCTGGTCTAGC
>DCBC01000078.1 GCA_002313335.1 Porticoccaceae bacterium UBA1117 | reverse complement strand
CATAAACCCACCATTGCGGGTATAAAGCTCACTACCATCAATTGTCTTGATTGGGAAAAACCCATCTCCAGTAACCGCTAAATCAAGAGCATTAGAAGAAGCCTCGATGTTACCCTGAGTAAATTGCTGGTTTACTCCTAAAAGGACCGTACCACCGCCACCTGCGCTGGAAGAACGCTGTAAGTTGGATAACGCAAAAATATCACCAAATTCTGCATCTGAGCGCTTAAAACTCGTAGTACCAGAGTTAGCAATGTTGTTAGCGGTCACTGAAAGCTCAGTTGCTGCGGCATTTAAGCCCGTTAAAGAGGTATAAAAAGACATATACTATAAATCCTTTAAAAGTTAATTTTATGCGCTAATGCGCTCGATTGAAGACAATGGAACAAAATTTCCATCACCAATTTCTACGGATAATTGCTGTGTGCTAGGATCCCATTTGACACTTTTGACCGGGGAGAAAGTAGACACTGGTACTGGCTGCTGCTGGCCATTAAGGACCGCGCTTACCGACATAAGATAATTACCCGGGGGTGCCATCTCTCCGGTACTAGAGATTCCTCCCCAGCTAACTTCAAGATCACCAGGCATTTGACTGCCGAGGGTTTCACTAGACACTAGATCGCCGGTACTGCGGTCATAAATATTAACGATAACTGCATCCGCGCCACTCTTTAAGTTAACAGACCCCTCAGTTGTGACGCCATTGCCGCCCGGAAACAAGCCTCCTTCTATCGCTACTTTTTTACCGACCAAACTCGCTCCAGCCATCATCTGGTCTTGTCGCATACCAGAGACCATATCTTCCAGTGAGGACTGCATTCCTTTTATACCCTCCACCGAAGAGAACTGGGCCAGCTGCGCAACAAAAGCTTCGTTGTCCATTGGGTCTAAAGGATCTTGGTTATTAAGCTGTGTTGTTAACAACGTGAGGAAGGCGTCGCGGCCTAAGTCATCTTGTTCAGAGGAGGCTATGCTCTGTTGTGAAGCGTATTTCGCCGTCGTTAAAAAGGACGAACTAATTGTTGAATCAATCATAAGTCTTCTCCTTAAGCCTTGGTTATATCAAGGGTTCGCATCATTAGCTGGCGGGCAGTATTAATCACCTCAACGTTATTTTGATAGCTACGGGCTGCTGCCATTAATTCGATCATCTCTCCAGTTTCACTAACATTCGAAAGATAGACGATCCCATTTGCATCTGCGTTAGGATTGCCTGGATCATACATTTGCCCATGAGCGGCTTGGTCGGCGGCAAGTGAGGTGACTTTGACACCACCCAGCTTGTTCTGGCCCATGCTGGCTTGCTGTTCAGATAACAACGCTTCAAAAACCGGCCGTTTTGCTTTGTAAGCTTCTGCCTCGCTACTTGCAGTAGAATTCGCATTTGCCATATTCGATGCACTTACGTTCATACGCACCATCTGCGCACTCAATGCAGAGCCAGCAATTCCAAAAATATTGTCTATTGACACTGTGTTTAATCTCCTCTTAAAACTTTTCTTACGGCACTGATATCTCCCTCAAGAAATCTCAGTGTTGCTTGGTACTGAGCTGCAGCTTTACCGTACTTTGCCTGCTCAACCGTTAAGTCCACTGTATTGCCATCAGCAGCTGAATTTAATGGCACGGTATAAATTAAACTCCCGCCGCCGTTATAATTACTTGGCTGCCTATGCCCGGAATTTGTCACTAAAAGAGAACTACTTGCCTGCACACTATTAAGCGAGGCTTTAAAATCAACATCTTGTGCCTTGAAATTTGGAGTGTCCGAATTAGCGATATTTCGAGCTAGAACCTCCATGCGCTGACTACGCAACGTTAAAGCGCGTTCATGAATTCCAAAGGCTGAATCAAATAATTTCATCATAGTTCCATTAAAGTTTAGCGTCCTAGAGACGATCTAATAGTCTAGGGGTTGCCCGTTGAATAATGCAAAACAGATGCCAACTATTGTTTTTTACCACTTAAATAAATTATTTTTTATATAAATCAGTGGTTTATAAAAATTACTATTAGTTTGAGTAACAAGCATTGCCACTTTTTCGGCAAGTTTCTGCCGTCCATATTCTTGGTAATGTCGGTATTGCGTCACTCTGCTATGTAATTCATACTGCACCTATGTATAAATCCATAATCATTTTCGTGCTTTTCCTCGGTAGCAGTTTAATAACTGCTCAAAATATACCCGAGCTCAGCGCCAATAAGCAGGCACTCATCAAACAGGCTAAAACATGGGTAGCCGAACAAACAAAATTAGCGCGGGACCAAGTTGAGATTTCCGCAACAGATCGTAGATTAAGAATTCCCACTTGTGATTCCACATTTGACATCAGCTTCTCTTATGCCTCCAGTCAAGAGTCTATTCGCGTAAGCTGCCCCGACACTGACTGGCAGGTTTTTCTAGGCGTTAAGTTAATTAAAAATACCGTTGGTTTCGCGTTCAAAACCGACATGCCCGCGGGCCAGCTGTTATCTCCCGATGATGTAGAGCCTATTCAGTTAAAAAGCTCAATTCGGGGTGTCATAAGAGAGCCCAATGCACTTAAAGAGATGAGTCTCTCTAAACCAGTTTTGGCCGGAGATTTAGTTTTACAACAGTATTTAACGAAGACGATCGTTGTATTTCAACTCGACAAAGATATTTTGGCTGGAGAGTTCATCGATCTAGAGAATATTACAAATGTGCGTAAACCCCTGTCTTCAACATCAGCGGCTCAGAGGCTCCCTGCGCGCTTACTTAGCCAATCTGCTGCCGCTAAAAATTTGAGGGCGGGTTCCATTCTTTCCCGAGATGACATTAGGGTAAAAAATATAATTATGGTCAGCAAAGAAATCATTGGCCGCGGTCAAAAGCTCTCTTCAGTTAATGCCGCACTAACGCCTTTTTATGGCCCTTTACCAAGTGATGCGCTATTTGAAAATGCTGGCATCTCGCAGATGGAAACCATAAGAACAATAGCTCCGGGGCAACCAATAAGAACCTCTGACTTAAGACCGGCGGCGCTTGTTCGTCAGGATGACACGGTAATGCTTAGTATTAACAAAGGTTCACTACAAATTACTGTCCCGATGATTGCGCTAGACAAAGGACAGCTCGGCGAACAGATCGCGCTAAGAAATCCAGACTCAGGAGAGCAGGTTCAGGCTGTTGTGACGGGCCCAAGAAAGGCTGAAATACGTTAAATCATAAAAGTTGAAATTTATATTAAAGAAACTTTAAGTAGTGTCGATGAAAAGTATATGGATAAATATTAATGGGCTGAAAGGCTAAAGGAAGGGAACATGTCAGATTCTATTTCACACTTAGGAAAAATTCGAGCGCATGAGAATATTAGCTCGGAAAAACCAAACCAGACAACTGGTCAAGCATTGCCTGCATCGACCGCTTCTGTAAAGCCAATGTCAGATGAGTTTGTATTGAGTGCAAATGCAGAGCGAGCACTTTCAACGGCACAGTTTGATGCAGAGATGGTAGCGCGCATAAAAGCGGAAATAGCCGACGGTAATTATCCTGTCAACTCAGAGGCAGTTGCTGAAAAGTTTGCCGCTCTTGAAAATATGATTTACGGCGACTAATCAACAATTGAATGATAGATCTGCAAGCACACTAAAGCGATGCTGTCCCGCAGGGACTGCTGTGTGTGGAAACTTTGGTACTCTAAACTTTAATGTAAGATCTACCATTTAAGGTGCTCAGTAATGCAACAAACTCAGTTATTGCCTCAAGCTATTGAAAATTCCTATGCTCTCAAGCGCCTGCTTGAGCAGGAATTTGAAGCATTAAAAGCGCAAGACTTGAGCGCTTTTGATGGTTTGCAAGATAACAAACTAGAGCTTCTTACACTATTGACCAATGATGATGTGGCTGCTCATTTAAAAACGCATGTTAACAGTACAACTGCGCCACCCCCCTCTAATAACGGATGGGCTAAAGTCATTAACATTTTAGAAGACTGTAAAGAACTGCGTCTGAAAAATCAGATATTGATAGATCGTAAACTTGAGTCTATTCGTGGAGCGTTACGCACCCTCCAATCGTCAGATGACGTTAATAACGTAGAAATTTATGATCGTCTAGGAAAAATAAAGGCAGGTCGAGGATTCAAACGGCCAAGTCACGCTTAACCCGCCCTTTAGTCTCGTTTAACAGGCTCTATGTCCTTTAACCAGTAAGCCCAAGATAAAATAATAGCAACCGCTACATATAGGTTTTCTGGGATTTCATCATTTAATTCTAAATCACTTAACAAGGACACCAAATAGGGGTCCTGGGCAATATAGATTCCTTTCTTTTTGGCTTCAGCAATAATCGCTGCCGCCTCAGCTCCATCACCTTTGGCGGTAAGAATTGGAACTGGATTCTGACCGTAGGCGACAGCAATAGCTGTTTTAGTCGGCTTATATATCACGTTTTAATGTCCAAAAAATGCCCTGGCGCTGAAAATCCTGTGTCTACTAACGGCCTTACTGCATTTAAGATAGTCAACTTTGTCAACTTTAACCCGAACTCTCCTAATGCTTTTTCTAAGCTACCGGTGGCCTCCCTTGCTTTTTCAGCCGTGTCTATACTATCTGCCCAAAGAGTCATGCCAATATCTAAGTCCGTTGTTACTGTGGTCTTTAGCCATAGCTCTCCTATCTCATCAGACTCAGTATGCAAATTAATGACCCAACTAGGTAACTCTCCATCGATCCCAATAGCGCCTCTTTGAAAATGAATCTCGACCGGATTAGCATCCACAAAAGGCATCACAAAATGATACGAGAGTTCTTGCTTCTGCTGGGCCTGCAACGCTTCAAGCTGGCGACCCTCGATTTCATCTACAATCTTTTCAATATTACCTGCAGCAGGTCCGTCTGGTTTTGAGGCGAGCAACAGTTTGCGCATCATCTGCTTGAGATCTAAGGGCCCAGAAACTTGAGCCTTCAGAGAAAACTCTCCAAAAAGCCCTGACCCCAATAATGCATCACGAACTGTATTTGGAGAGATACCCCGCATTTTATACATTATCTGAGCTATGGTTTGGCTTAGATTAGGGTCAATGCTCTGCTTAAGAATCTCGTTAACCATGCTAGGTTTAAAGAACTCACTTTGAGTAGCACCGGAGCCTGGCCTATAAAGCAAGCTTAATAAACGTGAAGATTCCCCGCTGTTGCCTAATGGCTTAGCCGTTTTTAACGACTTCGCAAGTTCAACCGATATGGGTAGCAATGTTTTCCCATTTATAGTCGTCCGCACACGAAAATCAATGCTATCTCCTGGCTTGAATTTCTTAGTGGACGCCCACCCTAATTCTTGACCATTTATTAACAGTTTCATTAAACCACCGCGTGCCGCTATTACGCCTCGAACCACTTGGTTATCCGCTAAACCTATTTCTCGCGCCACTTTCTCGGATACCGCAACTGCTGCGCTACTCTCTAATACAAGAGGCGAGAGCCTTGGCGTTATATTTAACTGTTCTGGTCCCAACACATTAGTTAGCCTTCACATATCTGCCAGCGTAAAGTTGGCCTTTTACGGATATCGAATCCAATGTTTTTTGCTCTCAATTCGATCTAATAACTTATCCTGAATGGCTGATTGTTTAAATACTACGCGATGAATATCAGCAGCCTCAGGAAGTTTAATTTTTCTGTTTGCATACAACCAATGAGGGTTATTACGCCTAAATGCTTCCGGGTTAGCTAGCACAACTGCTTGCCTCAAGATATTTTTACGTACTGGATTGTGCCCTAACTGATCTTTGATAATACCATCAAGTGTATCTCCAAATTGCACATCATAATGGCCCGTTTTCGCCTTTTCTAAACTTTTTAATACTGAGGACTGTAGTTTTTTACTACCCATGTGTGGCCGTATTTTACTCGGGTCCAAACAGTCACAATCAGAATCGTTAACATTCCCAATTAAATGTCCCAGCGCCGCTTCTGCTATCACAGAGTCCGCAGCCGCTCGCTCGGGGATTGCCAATGCTAGGATTAGACCCATGAACACAGCAACTGCTAATAATCCAGTTGGTAGATAGCTTGGTGATCTCATGCTTCCTATTTATTCCTCTTTATTAAAGTTA
>DCBC01000155.1 GCA_002313335.1 Porticoccaceae bacterium UBA1117 | reverse complement strand
CCCCCTTAATGTGCCGTCATCGTTCGTCTACAACGATCAGACATTAAGAACCCAGCAGTTTCTTAAGGATTCTTGGACAACTGGCCTAATCGTTATTCAGAATGATGAAATCGCATTAGAAGACTATTACCTAGGTAATAGTGCGGTTACACAGAATATTTCTTGGTCCATGGCTAAATCTTTTATCTCTGCACTGATTGGCATAGCGGTTGATGAGGGCCATATTAAAAGCATAGAACAACCCGTTGACGACTATGCTACTAGTTTAGTGGGTTCCGGCTATGAGGGCGTAAGTATTAAAAATGTGCTCCAAATGTCCTCGGGTGTTGCGTTCAACGAGGATTATGGTGATTTTTACAGTGACATTAACCGTTGGGGTCGAGATTTTTCCCTTGGTAACTCACAAGATGCCTTTGCAGCTACTCTAAAGAACGACATTGAACCGGGCACCGTCAATCACTATGTAAGTATTAACACCCATGTTTTGGGAATGGTTTTGACACAAGCGACCGGTCGCTCTATCACCGATTACATGCAAGAGAAGCTATATAACCCAATGGGAATGGAGCATAACGGACTATGGATTATCGATGGTCAGGGTATGGAAATGGCTTTGGGAGGCCTTAACCTGACGCTAAGGGATTTTGCTAAATTAGGTTCGCTGTACCTGCATGATGGGACATTTAATGGCCAGGAAATTGTACCCGCTAGCTGGGTGGCAGACTCCAGAACGATGGATCAGCCTCATCTTCTGCCGGGTAACGACTTTGGCTACGGTTATCAGTGGTGGATGGTCGGCGGTGATAGCGGTGAGTTCATGGCTATGGGGGTTTATGGCCAGTATATTTACATCAACCCAGAGACAAATACCGTGATAGTGAAGAATTCAGCGAATCCTTTTTATAATGATACTAGCTATATACCCTCCAGTGATTTTGCTCACTTGGCACTATTTAGAGCGCTGTCTGCAGCAACTGCCGAATGAGTATAGCCAACCTAACACTGATTGCTGCAGCTACACTACGGAGCTCGCTGATACTCAGTGAGCCTTCATTATTGGCGTTAGCCACCAGTGACAGGTATATATCGCATTAGAGGTTAGAGAGGTCTTATCCAGTGCATGTACCCAAATGCGTACGTTCTAATACCCTTGTTATTGTTATGCATGGTTATAGTGCCTCAAAAGTCATTATGGACTATTGAGAATTTAATGCTCTTGCTGACAGAGAGGATGTATGGCAATTTTTTAGGCAACACCTCTATATAGGCTAGTAGAGAGTACCACCGCTAGCCGCTTTTACTCTGAGAGCTTCTGTAGGTGAGTACAGAGGGCTTATGCCAGAGTACTTGTCACCCATAGCGCAGATCTCAGCTAATCCAATCTCATCCATCCAACGACAGATACCCCCTCGGAACGATGGGAAACCAATTCCATAAATTAATGCCATGTCAGCTTCAGCTGGCGAGGCTACAACCCCCTCCTCTATGCACCTCATCATTTCCATGCCCATAGCACCCATGATACGAGATACAATTTCTTGGTCTTCAAAATGCACGGCACTGCCAAACAAATTCTCAAACATTTCTACCACCACAGGATCGGCCTGCTTAGTGGGTCTACCTCGATCATTGTTACCATAGCTGTAGTAACCGAGGCCGTTCTTCTGTCCTAACCGCTGGTGGTCAAAAATGACCTGCGATGACCTTGCGGGCTGCACCTCCATGAAGCGCTCTGGCAAGCCTTTGAGTAGTACCGAGTAACAGTGGACGACCGTATCTAAGCCAATCACATCACTTAAGTACGCCGGCCCCATGGGTAGGCCCCATGTTTCCATTACCCGATCAATTTGCTGAAAGTCTGCACCCTCAGCAATGAGCATTTCCATCCCTAAGAGTGCGGCAAAAAGCACTCGGTTAACTAAAAAGCCTGGACAGTCATTCACCACGATAGGTTTCTTGCCCAGAGCTAATGCATAGGCGCAGACAGCGGCAAGGGTTTGCTCAGAGCTCTTCTCACCGCGGATAATCTCAACTAACGGCATAGCATGAACTGGGTTGAAAAAATGCATCCCACAGAAGTTATGAGGCCGTTGCAGAGAGTCAGCGAGGCGATTAATAGAGATAGTTGATGTATTTGAGGTAATCACACTCCCTGTATTTGATAACTGAGCTTCGATAGACGCCAAAACCTGCGCTTTAACCGACTCAATTTCAATGACAGCCTCAACAACGATATCGCAGTCACTAATTGCATTATCATTTAGAGAGGGTGTTATTTGAGTCAAGATAGCGGCAGATTTAGACGCAGTCAATTTGCCCCGCTTTACTCCCCTATCGAGTAATTTTGTAGCTTCGGCAGTCCCTAAATCAAGCGCAGCTTGGTGAATATCCTTCATGACTACGGAGATACCCTTTAAGGCATTTTGATAAGCGATACCACCGCCCATGATACCGGCGCCAATAACCGCGGCACTACTTATCGGCTGATAACTACTCTTAAACGGAGCATTCCGCAATTTCGCTTGTTTGACAACATACTGTTCACTCAGAAACAAACCAACTAGCGCTCTTGCTTGAGAGGTCTGGGTCAGCTCATAAAAGGCGTGATTCTCTAGACTAATAGCATTATCACGACCCTCTTCCGCGGCAGAGGCAACCAGTTCAGCGACCTTAATAGCCGCTGGGTAATTGTCACCCTGCTTACTCCGCACAGCGTCACACGCGTTCTCCGCAATCACTGATGCATCAGACTTGCTAAGCGCAGAGGGGCCGGTCTTTTTCCTGCGTAAAGCGTCGAGATCAACACCCGTCTTGGTTAGCTCAGTCAATACCGCCAGAGCATCCTCACGCAGCTTATCTGGTTCTGAGACATGGTCAACAGCGCCTGCTTCCAACGCGCTTTGGGCGGATTGTGGCGCGGCAGACACTATCCAATTTAATGCAGTTGTAAACTCAATTAAACGCGGTAACCGAACAGTTCCACCCCAACCTGGCATTATTCCTAGGCTTGTTTCAGGCAAACCAATGGCAGCCTTAGAGGACATTACACGCTTATCACATGCCAAGCAGACTTCAAATCCCCCGCCAAGGGCAAAACCATTAATGGCTGCAACGGTCGGATATGGCAAGTCCTCGATCTGAGAGAACATCGAGTTAACTTCTGCTGCTCGGGTAACAAACTCCTCTCGAGTAGCATTAAACATAACTGAAAATTCAGTAATGTCAGCTCC
Organism: Porticoccaceae bacterium UBA1117; assembly: GCA_002313335.1. GTDB lineage: Bacteria > Pseudomonadota > Gammaproteobacteria > Pseudomonadales > Porticoccaceae > HTCC2207. The sequence goes on along the minus strand of DCBC01000155.1, from coordinate 1,849 downwards.
CACAACGAAAACACCCTTAGCGCTAGTTAGCAAAAGACCCTTTACCGATTCAGTTGCTTTGACAACTACCATAGCGTTTTCAAGATCATCCAATGTTTGACGATCAAATTTATTGACCGAGCTATTTTTGTTATTGAAGTTGATTTCGATAAAGCCGCCATCCAAACCGTTTAAACTTAATGTTTCGCCTTGGTACATAGTTTTACTTTCCTTGAAATCGTATCGATTTATTGAATCTTTTTTCTAGGGTCTTATTCTAACTTCGAACGACCAAGAGTCTATCTTTTTGAACATTAGATTGTATTTTTACGATTTACTGAACGAATTTGATTTTGTGAAGTCTTAACTTAACTCGGTGCACTCGCCGACAGTGATTTGTATCCCCTATAGATCTTTTGGTGAGTGTACCGGGACCAAATTACTTACCTTATTCCCATTCCCTTTCTTGCAATTTGTAGCGTACTCGCAGTGCATTTTCTGTCTATGATCAATATTCTATGATTTACTAACGATTAATTAGAACTTATTGCTGTGGATGAAATTAGGTTATGACCCTGCGAAATAAAATGAAAGCCGAACAATCAGCCAAACATATCTTTGATCAAGCAAAAACCTATGCGTTAGCCTACGCTGATGGTATCGAGGAACGTCCGGTATTCCCTTCAGAAGAAGCCATTCAAGGTCTCTCTTTCTTTGATGAAGATATGCCTACCGCCAGTGGTGATGCAAGTAATATTCTCGAGCAACTGCATAGGTACGGATCCCCCGCATCTACCGCACAAACTGGCGGTCGCTATTTTGGGTTTGTTACCGGCGGCGCACTACCGGTTGCATTGGCAACCAAATGGATAACAGATTTTTGGGACCAAAATAGCGGTCTCTATTTAATGTCGCCCATAGCCTCAAGGCTTGAAGCTGTCACCGAACGATGGCTTCGAGGACTATTTAGTTTGCCGGATAATGTTGTGGCGAGCTTTTTAAGTGGTACGTCGATGGCTATCTTTTGCGGTTTGGCCGCTGCACGGCATCGTATTTATAACAATCAAGGTTGGGATTTCACTCGTCAAGGGCACCGCGGGGCGCCGGCTATCCGTATTGTTGCAAGTGATGCTTCCCATGGAGCCGTAATAAAAGCGGTTGCTTTACTTGGTTTCGGACTAGACCACATCGAGTGGGTCGCTAGTGATGATCAGGGACGTTTGATCTTAGAGGATTTACCAACACTTGATAGTAGCACCATCGTTTTGTTGCAAGCGGGAAACGTTAACACTGGTAGCTTTGACCCTATTGATGAGGTTTGCAACCTTGCTAATGACGTCGGTGCCTGGGTGCACATCGATGGGGCTTTTGGACTGTGGGCAGGCGCAACCTCGCAGTTAAACTCACTTACAAAAGGTATGGAGAAAGCGCAGTCTTGGTCGGTTGACGGGCATAAGACACTCAACACACCCTATGACAATGGGATCTTACTCTGCGCAGATCAAGAAGCCTTAGTGGCGGCATTGCAAGCAAGCGGAAGCTATTTAGCCTACTCCGAACACCGCGATGGGATGTTATATACCCCCGAAATGTCTCGGCGAGCTCGCGTTATAGAGCTTTGGGCCACCCTAAAATACCTAGGCTCTGAGGGGGTTGATGAGTTAGTGGCTGGGTTACATGATCGCGCAGTGCAGTTTGCCAACGAGCTACAAGATCAAGGGTTCACTATAATTAATGATGTGGTTTTCAATCAGGTACTCATCGGCTTTGACCGAGATGACAGTTATACCCTAGGAATCGTTGATCACATTCAAAAGTCCGGTGAATGCTGGCTGGGAACATCAGTGTGGAATGGCAAAAAGGTTATTCG
>DCBC01000068.1:6125-11151 GCA_002313335.1 Porticoccaceae bacterium UBA1117 | reverse complement strand
AGACATGACAGTAGTAATAGCATTGTCCAGTCTTTGGCGGACATTGTTTGATTGATCATTACGAGAATTCCATTATTTAGGGCGTTTAAGGTTTTGGGGATGAATAGTCAGTAGCAATACTAACACCGGCCGCTAGCCTAAACGACTAGTAATAGATGCTGACAAATAGGTTTATAGGAAATGAATAAAATTTGATGTTAGTTTAATACCTTATTACTGCCTACAATACCGTTATAGACTTTTACAGAGGCGTATCAAATGGTAAAACCATCTTTCAGAGAGAAAACCTATAGGGTTATCTTTGGCACCGATACCCCGGCTGGCCAGCGTTTTGATATTGCATTGATCTACCTTATTTTGGTCAGTGTTTTGGCCATTGTATTGGCCTCTATCGAATCAATAAAAATGCAGTATGGCGATTGGCTATTTAGGCTTGAATGGGCCTTCACGCTTTTATTTTCAATAGAGTATCTGGTACGTATTTACTCGTCGCCAAAGCCATTGCGCTATATATTTAGCTTTTATGGGTTGGTTGATTTGTTATCTATTATCCCCACCTATTTGGCGTTATTGTTCCCTGCAGCAAATTATTGGTTAGTGGTTCGACTTTTACGCGTACTGCGTATTTTCCGGGTGTTTAAGTTAGTTCGTTATTTGACGGAGGCTAACTTACTACTGCGATCTATGTACGCAGCACGTCGCAAAGTCCTTGTATTCTTCACTGTCGTGCTGGTTATTTGCGTGATCTTTGGTAGTTTAATGTTTTTAGTCGAAGGCCCTGAGAATGGATTTACCAGCATTCCTCGCAGCATCTACTGGACCATTGTGACTATAACAACGGTAGGTTATGGCGATATCACTCCACAAACGGTATTTGGGCAAATTATAGCGACCATGGCCATGCTCACTGGCTACAGTATTATTGCTATTCCCACTGGGATATTTACCGCTGAAATTGCTCGCGAGATGATAGCGGAAAGTAATAATCGACAGTGCAATGTGTGTAACCGCAGTGGCCATCACAGTGAAGCCGAATACTGTTTTCAGTGCGGCGTTTCGCTGCCCGACAGGATTACTAATAGTTGACTTCTGCACGCTTATCTATAGTCGATCGATAACTCAAGGCCTCTTGGTATTGAGGTAATTGTGGATATTTTATTTCGGCAAGATCAGCGAGAGTGCGAGCAACTTTTAGCACGCGATAGAAACCTCGAGTGGACAGTCCAAACCTGTCTATAGCTTGGTCCATTAGCGCCTTTTGTTCTTGAGTTAAAGGGCATACCTGATTCAGTTCTTGGCTCGTTAAATGAGCATTAATCTTTCCCTGCCGTCTTAACTGCACCTTGCGCGCTTTGCAAACCCGGCCCTGGATTTGCTCATTACTATCTCCATCTAATTTTACCTCTTGATCGAGCAATTGTTGATTTTCAATAGCTAGCACTTGAACCTGCAAATCGATACGGTCTAGCAGTGGGCCAGATATCTTATGTTGATAACGGGTAATCTGATCGAGGCTACATACGCACCGTTTAGAGCCCAAATAACCGCAGGGGCATGGATTCATGGCGGCCACTAGCTGAAAGCTCGCCGGATATCGTGTTTGCGCAGCTACTCTTGAAATTAAAATTTGTCCAGACTCTAAAGGCTCTCTTAATACCTCCAGAACACTTCGTGAAAATTCTGGTAGTTCATCCAGAAACAGTATGCCTAAATGAGCCAAGGATATTTCGCCGGGTTTTGGTGTGCCACCACCACCCACCAGAGCAGCGGCAGATGCAGTATGGTGAGGAGCTCTGAATGGTCTTGACCATATGTGCTCTCTAAGCCCTTTGCCTGCCACCGAATGAATCGACGCTACCTCCATCGCCTCAGAGTTAGATAGTGGGGGTAAAATACCTGCTAGGCGGCTGGCTAACATAGTTTTTCCAGTACCTGGTGGTCCGCTGAGTAGCAAGTGATGCCCCCCAGTAGCGGCCACCTCCATTGCTCTTTTAGCATGCAGTTGGCCAATAATCTCTCGTAGTTCCGGATGTGCGTACTGGGAATGAGACACCGATGTGACCCAAGGTTGAATCAGTGTCCTTTGATGTAAATGTGCAGATACTTCAAGAAGATGATTAGCGGGTAATACGCAGAGTGACTCTACCAATGCCGCTTCATTAGCATTTGCGATAGCCACAATTAGCTGTTTTCCATTAGCGGCGCAGGCCTGTGCCGAGGGCAGTAAGGCTTCTATTGAGCGCATATCACCAGAAAGAGCGAGCTCACTCATAAACTCGTAGTCATCTAGGTGCTCCAGGGGTATTTGTTTTGATGCGGCGAGAATACCAATGGCGATAGCAAGATCAAAACGGCTACCTTCTTTAGGAATATCAGCAGGTGCCAAATTAACGGTAATACGTCGGGCAGGAAACTCAAAATAAGAATTAATAATGGCGCTACGCACGCGGTCTTTACTTTCTTTGACCGATGTTTCTGGGAGTCCGACGATATTAAATGCTGGCAGCCCGTTAGACAGATGTACCTCTACAGATACTTCGGGTGCATCGATGCCGAGTTTGGCACGACTTTTTACGACCGCAAGTGACATAACATACCTCCGTGTATGTATCATCTCTCATTGACTATAGTCCCTTCTAGGGGCTAATTCTAGGGCGCCATGTTTTTGAATAACGCTTCCATTTCTGATATTTGCTGCTCCAGACGATCAATTTTTTCTCTGGACCGTTTCAATACTGCTTGTTGCGCATCAAATTCATCTCTGGAAACGATATCTAGACCGGATAACGTTTTCGTCATGGCTACCCGTAATAGTTGATGGATTTCATCACCCATGGCCTGGCCACTAATAAATGTCTGGTCTAGGTTAGCGGTAAATTTATTATAAAAGTCTTGATGATCCATTGTCTGTTTTCCTTAAGGTCGCCTCGTATTATTCCGAATTTATAGGCCACTGTCAGCTTATTTTCAGCAGTTCTCACAATTCTCCCATTAGCCGGACACCTTAACCAATATGGTGCAAAGATTATCAGCGTTTATTTCAATAGCGCACCAGCGTGGCGCATATAGTTCGTTTATCTATTCAAATTAACTCGCTGAGACCCATTTTTTAAGTTGGCACGCAATGTGCAAAGTAATAAATGCTGATCGGAAGGCGACAAAACAATATTAACGTTTTACAACATCTTGGGAGATGAAAACATGAAAGTAATTAAAGCAGCAGTTTTTGCAGCAACAATGATGACAGCCTCAACCGGCATGGCCGCAGAAGTGTCAGGAAATGTAGCACTTGGATCTGAGTATTTCTTTCGTGGGGTTAATCAGTCAGGCGGCGAAGCATTGTCTGGCGGCTTCGATGTAGCCTTTGACAGCGGGTTCTACGTTGGAACCTGGGCATCAAGCATTGACTTTAGTAACGGTCCTGAGCTGGACTATTACGCAGGTTATGGCGGGTCATTTAGTGACACCGTAAGTTATGACGTTGGCTATTTGTTCTACGGGTATCCCGGTGATAGCTCATTAGATTTTGAAGAGCTCTATGGAAGCGTGTCATTTGCAGATGCGACAGTTGGCTTTAACTACTCAGATGATTACTTCGATTCAACGGGCGAAACTACATATCTCTATATTGACTATGGCTTTGCACTCAATGACAAATTCAGTCTTGGATTTCACTACGGAACCATGTCTGCAGATGACAGCGTAGCTTACAACGCCGTTTTCGAAGACGCGATCGATGATTACTCAATCTCTCTAAGCACAGAGTACGCGGGTATTGGCATTGACTTTAGCTTTATTGATTCTTCAGGTAGTGGAGCACTGGATGCTGACGCAGAATTTGCAGTTACCTTTTCCAAGTCGCTATAACCCGGAAATTTATACACTAAGTTGAGTGGCTTGGGTCACTCTTATGGAGAAATAACGATGAAACTTGTTACGGCAGTGATTAAGCCTTTTAAATTAGATGAAGTACGCGAAGCGCTAGGTGATATAGGTGTTTCCGGTGTAACAGTCACAGAGGTAAAAGGCTTTGGGCGTCAGAAAGGGCACACCGAACTCTATCGGGGTGCTGAGTATGTAGTGGATTTTTTGCCCAAGGTTAAAGTCGAAGTCGCGCTGACAGAAGAAATGGTCGAAAGTGCGGTCGAAGCAATCTCAAAAGCGGCGGCAACAGGAAAGATTGGCGACGGTAAGATATTTATTAGCCAACTTGACGATGCTATTCGAATTCGAACCGGTGAAACGGGTTCAGACGCAATTTAATCTAAGGAATAGGACATGAATGAGATTTTTGAATTACAGTATGCGCTCGATACCTTTTATTTTTTGATGTGCGGTGCGTTGGTCATGTGGATGGCGGCAGGCTTCGCGATGCTCGAAGCTGGGTTGGTACGCTCTAAAAATACTACCGAAATTTTAACCAAGAATATTGCATTGTTTGCCGTTGCATGCACCATGTATATGATTTGTGGTTACCACATTATGTATGGTGATTTGGGTAATTTTTTCTTGAGTGGTATTACCGGTGATGGTGTTACCGGTGTGGAGGAACCCGCCACATACGCGCCCTCTGCGGACTTTTATTTTCAAGTTGTGTTTGTTGCAACGGCTATGTCAATTGTTTCTGGCGCAGTGGCCGAACGTATGAAGCTTTGGGCATTTTTGGCCTTTGCGGTAGTTATGACCGGCGTCATTTACCCGATAGAAGGGTCTTGGACCTGGGGTGGCAACGCGGTATTTGGAATGTATACCCTTGGCGATCTTGGCTTTTCAGACTTTGCAGGATCCGGCATTGTCCACATGGCGGGGGCGTCTGCTGCGCTTGCTGGAGTCCTTTTGNNAATATTGCATTGTTTGCCGTTGCATGCACCATGTATATGATTTGTGGTTACCACATTATGTATGGTGATTTGGGTAATTTTTTCTTGAGTGGTATTACTGGTGATGGTGTTACCGGTGTGGAGGAACCCGCCACATACGCGCCCTCTGCGGACTTTTATTTTCAAGTTGTGTTTGTTGCAACGGC
>DCBC01000068.1:5334-5799 GCA_002313335.1 Porticoccaceae bacterium UBA1117 | reverse complement strand
TTTATCCTCTGGTTAGGCTGGTTTGGCTTCAATGGCGGGTCTGTTCTTGCAACCGCATCGGTTGAGAGTGCCAATTCAGTAGCTGTTGTGTTCATGAATACCAATGCTGCGGCATGCGGTGGTCTAATCGGCGCTTTGATTTTAGCTCGCTTACTGTTTAAAAAAGCAGATCTAACCATGGCATTGAACGGTGCTTTGGCTGGACTGGTGGCTATTACTGCTGAGCCATCAACACCAACCGCATTTCAAGCAACCTTATTCGGTGCGTTGGGCGGTGTCTTGGTTGTCTTTAGTATTATCACTCTGGATAAGCTCAAGATTGATGATCCTGTTGGTGCAATCTCGGTTCATGGTGTGGTTGGTTTACTGGGTCTTCTTTTGGTACCACTAACCAATGATGCCTCTAGCTTATCGGGCCAGTTAATTGGTGCTGCAACTATCTTTATCTGGGTGTTTGGCGCTAGC
>DCBC01000068.1:0-4933 GCA_002313335.1 Porticoccaceae bacterium UBA1117 | reverse complement strand
ATTTCTGAATGTGGAATGGAAGCGTACCCTGAGTTCGTAAATGCCAAGGGCTAAGTGCGACCGACATGTAAAAAAGCCGAGACGCTGTGTCTCGGCTTTTTTGTAGCTGAAATAGGCTAACAACTTTCTACTGATTTTTGCGCCCGCAGTGATGCAATTTTGGCTAAAAACAGGTATCTTTATAGGTATAAATTATTTGTTTGGAAGAATCTAATTATGAAACTAATTACCGCAGTAATTAAGCCGTTTAAACTTGATGATGTCCGTGAAGCGCTTGCTGATATAGGCGTTCAAGGAATCACAGTCACCGAAGTAAAAGGGTTTGGTCGCCAAAAAGGGCATACCGAGCTGTATCGCGGTGCTGAATATGTCGTTGATTTCCTGCCTAAAATTAAATTGGAGATCGCAATATCAACAGCAATGGTTGATAGCACGGTTGAGGCTATTACAAAGGCTGCAGCGACTGGAAAAATTGGTGACGGTAAGATTTTCATCTCTACGCTAGACGAAGTGATAAGAATCCGTACGGGTGAAACCGGTGAAGAAGCAATTTAGACTTTCTTCACACTGCCAATCAAGAGCTATTGAAGGGTCAGAAATCTTTACGCTCTTTTAAATTCATACGTCTGAGAAAACATTAAATGGAATTTTATTCAATTAGATTAATAGGCTTTTTTATTTTAGTCTGTAGTTTTTCAAGTCCTACTTTTGCAACAGATCCGGGTGATCTTGTCGGCCCTGGCATCATCTCCAAGTTAAAGTCAGCAAGAGCAGAGCTTGACTATCGTTTTATTGGCCCATCACCAGTTCCGTCCTTTTATGAAGTTCAGGTAGAGGGCGGGCCATTGCTTTATGTGACAGAGGATGGGGCATTTTTCTTTGATGGCAACCTTTACAAGGTCAAAGTAGGCCAGTTTGTCGATGTGCGCAATTTGAAACTGGATGCGGAGCGGAAAAAAGTTTTTGCCAGCATGCCCACTGACAGTATGACTATTTTTAAAGCTATCGGTCCGACCAAGGCTATTGTTAATGTCTTTACTGACATTGACTGTGGATTCTGCCGTAAGCTGCATAAAGAAGTTCCAAAACTGAACCAGCTAGGCATAGAAGTAAGGTATTTGGCCTACCCCCGAGCAGGAATACCCTCAGAAGCCTATGATAAAATTGCCACGGTTTGGTGCTCTGCTAACCCACAAGAAAGTCTAACGCGCTTCAAAAATGGTAATGGCGGCCCCATTGTAGTCTGTGATGATAATCCGGTCGCGGAGCACTTTGCTCTGGGGGCTAGATTGGGTGTAACAGGGACTCCCGCAATTATGTTAATGGATGGTAGTTTATTGCCGGGATACAAAAAAGCAGATGAACTGGCAAAGATTTTAGGTGTGGATTCCTAGCCTCGTTGAGTAATTAAGTCAAAATTAAGAGTCTAATAGTATAAAGTAATGGCACTTCCAGTCATTGCCCGTGGTGTGGAAAAATCTTACCAATAGTCTGAGGAAATGTAGTGAGAGAAGTCAAAGTAGGCCTTTGTGGTTTGGGTACAGTAGGTTCCGGTGTTTTCAATGTGGTGTCGCGCAATTTAGAGGCCATTAATACTCGATCTAACTGTCAAATCAGCATAGCCCAGGTGGGTTGTCGAAGAGACAATAAAGACTGCGATATGAGTGCTGTCAACATCACCCGTGATATTTTTGACGTGGCTAAAAATCCTGATATTGATATCGTAGTTGAATTGATCGGCGGTACTACTGTTGCATTGGAACTGGTTATGTTGTCCCTTGAGAACGGTAAGCATGTGGTGACCGCCAATAAAGCATTAATCGCCGAGCATGGAATGGCTATCTTTGCTTATGCTGAATCTCGAGGATTAATGGTTTGCTATGAAGCAGCTGTCGCCGGTGGCATCCCTATCATCAAAGCATTGCGTGAAGGTCTGTCGGCAAATCGAATTAACTGGTTGGCGGGAATTATTAACGGTACCACTAATTTTATTTTGTCAGAGATGGACACCAAGGGCAGAGAATTTGCTGACGTGTTGAGCGAGGCTCAGGCAAAGGGATATGCTGAGGCAGATCCGACGTTTGATGTGGAGGGCATAGATGCCTCTCACAAACTCGCTATTTTAGCGTCCATTGCGTTTAGTATGCCGCTGTCATTAGATGGGCTGTTTACCGATGGCATTACCCAGCTAGAGCCTCAGGATGTGGCGTATGCACGAGAGTTGGGCTATGTCATCAAACATCTTGGTATTGCTCGACGATCTGCGTCCGGAATCGAACTTCGTGTGCATCCTACTTTAGTGCCGGAGCGCTCTCTAATCGCCGGAGTGAGCGATGTTTCCAACGCTATTATGGTCAATGCTGATGCCGTTGGCACCACCTTGTTTTATGGGCCAGGTGCAGGTGCCGAGCCGACTGCTTCAGCAGTCATTGCAGACATAGTGGATATCGCGCGGGTGTTGGACTCCTACCCTGACTCTTGGGTACCTCCTCTTGGCTGTCACTCGTCAGTCCTACAAGAGTGCACTTTGATGGCTATTGAAGACGTTGAAACTAGTTTTTATATTCGCTTTTCAGCGCTCGACAAACCGGGGGTGCTGTCAGACATTACTAAGATAATGGGCGATACTGGAATAAGTATTGAAGCGATTATTCAGCGTGAACAGCCGGCCGGAGAACGTTATGTCAACGTTATTATTTTAACCAACGTGACCAAAGAGAAGTGTTTAAATGAAGCCGTTGCCCAAATTGAGCAGCTTGAAACAGTGCGCGGGCAAGTTAGCTTTATCCGCGTCGAGTATTTAGATCAACTGTGACAAGCTGAGTGATTTAAAAAAATTGATCGTTGTTTGATTTTAGGAAAATGGTAGATGAAATATATTAGTACACGTGGTGGTGGACAGCCCAAGAGTTTTGAAGAAGTAATACTAACGGGTCTAGCACCTGATGGTGGTCTGTATGTCCCCGAACAGCTTCCACACTTTAGTAGGCAAGAGATAGCGTCTTGGTCCTCGTTGTCCTATCAAGAATTAGCCTTAAAAATTATCTCTCCTTTTGTTGATGGTGCTATTGCAGAGCATGATTTAGAAAAAATTATAGCAAAATCGTATTCGACCTTTCGTCATGATGATATTGCGCCTTTGGTCAAAACGGGTGATAACGAATGGATCTTAGAATTATTTCACGGTCCCACATTAGCCTTCAAAGACTTTGCATTACAATTTTTGGGTAATCTTCTTGATTACACCTTAGAAAAACGGCAGCAAAAAGTAGTTATTATGGGTGCAACCTCAGGTGATACAGGCTCTGCCGCTATCGAAGGTTGTCGTCGTTGCAAAAATATTGATATTTTCATACTGCATCCTCATGAACGGGTCTCTGAAGTACAAAGACGTCAAATGACCACTGTTCGGGCTGATAATATTCACAACATAGCCATGCATGGAAATTTTGATGATTGCCAAAATATGGTTAAAGCCAGTTTTTCAGACCAATCATTTTTACCCGATGGACGGCAACTTGTCGCCGTAAATTCGATTAACTGGGCCCGAATCATGGCTCAAATTGTCTATTATTTTTGGGCATCACTAAAACTTGGTGGCCCTAGTCAGGTAGTTTCATTTTCAGTACCAACCGGTAATTTTGGTGATATTTTTGCAGGTTATTTAGCCCATAAAATGGGTCTACCCATCGAGCAGTTAGTTATTGCCACTAACCAAAATGACATTTTACATCGCTGTATTAGCGATAATGACCACACCACCCGTCCGCTTGAGCAGAGCCTAGCGCCCAGCATGGATATTATGATATCCAGTAACTTTGAGCGTCTTTTGTTTGATCTTTATGATCAAGATGGTGCGGTTATCACTCAATTAATGTCAGATTCAAAAGTAGGCTCGATGAAATTGACAGAGTCAGCTCTGACGAGGGCACAGCGGTTATTCTCCAGTTACCGCTGTGACGATAAGGGTATGGTAGATCTGATTCGAGAGACCTACCAAGACAGTGACTATCTGCTAGACCCGCACACCGCTATTGGGCTTGCTGCGGCGAGAGAATGCCGAAAAAGTCTTAATACCCCAATGGTGACACTCGCCACTGCGCATCCAGCTAAGTTTCCCGACGCGGTTAAGGCAGCAGGATACCCCAAGGACCCTGAACTACCCGACCATTTGGCAGATTTATTTGAGCGTGACGAATATTTTACGACGTTGGGTAATGATCCAGTGGCCATACAAAATTTCATTGCGGATAAAATTTCAGTTTAAAGTCTGTAATGTTTAGCGCGACGTAAGTTCTTCTAACATAACGTGGGATTAGAAAATGTTTGAGCAAAAAAAGTTATCCAAAGAAGACCAAGACCGCGTCGATACATACTTGCAGAATGGGTTCAATCGAAGTGAACGCCAGCCTTTTCGGCCTTTAAGGTTACTCGCGGTACTTTGGGTAATCGTGTCTGCTTTAGGCTTCATCAGCTGGTACATTGGCAAACAAGCAGGATACCTCTAGACTAATCTAAATTCCCAAGCCGTTTTGAGGTCTGCAATGTTAAACGCTTCACCAATGCCATCGCCCACCATGATTAAAACCAATGGTATTGAGCTTGAAGTATTTCAGGCCGGGCAAGGGGGAATTCCTATTGTGCTCTGTCACGGTTGGCCTGAACTAGCCTATAGCTGGCGCTATCAAATTCCTGCACTTGTCCAGGCAGGGTACCATTGTATTGTTCCTAATCAGCGCGGGTATGGTGGTTCCAGTAAGCCTCTGGATGTAGATGCGTATGATATACATCACCTAACGGACGATCATAACGGACTACTTGATGCTCTGGGTATTGAGCGCGCAATCTATGTAGGACATGACTGGGGAGCGATTATGCTATGGCAGCATGCACTGCTAAATCCCGATCGTATTATTGGGCTTGTAAACATGTC
>DCBC01000032.1 GCA_002313335.1 Porticoccaceae bacterium UBA1117 | reverse complement strand
CAAGTAAGTCTCTTAGTGCTTGTGCAACAACATAACTATTTTGTGATGTAGATGCGCTGAAATGAACCTCATCAGGCGCTACATGAAGCCATGAAGCCATTCGCTCTCTCGCTCGAGTCATTTCTTGACCCGCACCAATCGAAGGCTCAAAGCCGTAGTAGGGCTGTACTTTAGTCGCAGTATAATAATGATGCAGCGCATTTATCATCTGACCGCAAGCGTATGAACCACCCGCATTCTCAAAATGCGCAAAGTCTTTTAGTGAGGGTTCGCTAAAAGCTGGAAATTGGTTTCTTACGAAATCTATATCTAAATCAATCATCAATAACGTCTCCTGAACGCCCATTGTATCCTCTCATTGACCATTACTTGTGGCAACCTCGTTTTATTCATGTTTTGAAAAGAGATCATCTTCGATTATGCTTGCTCTCAACCAGAGGAATAAATAGATGAAAGAGCCACAATCTAACAGTATTCGAAAAGTCGCGCTAACGTCATTAGCCGGAACTAGCATCGAGTGGTATGACTTCTTTTTATATGGAACCGCAGCCGCGATTATTTTCCCAAAAGCATTCTTCCCGGCAGATATGCCGCCTATGATTGCACTAATAGCGTCTTTTAGCACCTTTGCCGTCGGGTTTTTGGCGCGGCCCCTCGGTGGTATTGTATTCGGTCATTTTGGCGATCGTGTAGGACGTAAACAGACGTTAGTTATCGCGTTAATGATTATGGGTGCCTCTACTACGTTGATTGGTTTACTGCCGACTTACCAAACTATCGGGTACTTGGCACCTTTAGTCTTAGTTTTACTTCGTTTTATTCAAGGCCTAGCCATCGGAGGTCAATGGGGCGGGGCAATGCTTTTGGTGACTGAAAGTGCGCCGGCTGACAAGCGCGGCTGGTATGGAGCTTACGCGCAGGCGGGTGCACCCATTGGTGTCATCTTGGCTAATCTGGCGTTTCTTGGGGTCAGCGGATCCATGAGTGAAGCAGCCTTCATGGACTGGGGCTGGCGTTTACCGTTTCTTGCCAGCATTTTACTGATTGGTGTTAGTTTGTATGTGCAACTAAACCTTGAGGATACTGATGCCTTTAAAAAATTAGCAGCCACTCAATCTACTCAGTCGCCGGCTGAGCACGCTAAAAAGAGATCTCCGATTGTCGAGGTTTTTTCTCGTCATCCTGGGCGTATTTTTCTCGCGGCGGGGGCCTTTCTATCCATACAAGTGACCTTTTACATTTTGATTGCTTTTATCATGGCGTACGGTGTCAACTCGCCATCGGTCATGCTTTCTCGCGATACAATGCTTACAGCTGTTTTAATTGCCGCACTTATCATGGTTCCTACACAGTTTTGGGCAGCAGGGTTATCAGATAGGGTAGGACGTAAGCGAGTGTATCTCTGGGGTGCCGTTTTGTCCGGTATTTGGGCCTTTGCTCTGTTTCCGCTGGTTGATACTGGCAATGTGTTTATAGTGACCGGAGCGATCAGTCTGGGCCTCATATTTGTCGGGATGCAATATGGCCCTCAAGCGGCTTTTTTTACTGAGCTGTTCAGTACCGAGGTTCGTTATTCCGGGGCATCTTTAGGCTACCAGATAGGTGCAATTTTGGGTGGGGCCCTTGCGCCAACCATAGCCGTTATGCTTTGGAATACCTATGGGGTTATCTATGTCTCGGTGTATATGGCATTGGCAGCCGTAGCCACAATAATCTGTGTTTCACTCCTCACAGAGACATCAGGTAGCGAATTAGACTGATGATTTCATAAAGTTATTGAGTACATTAAGGAGAATTAACATCAAGATGCTTGAACTGCTAATATTTAGCGGGGCTTTAGTGTCCATAAGTCTTTATTTTATGTAGCGTAAAATGCTGCGATGGGATTACTCTGCAGATATCAATCAGGCGAGTCGCCTAAGCTCATTGTCGGGTCTCAGTCATTCAAAAGTTAAACCAGCCAAGAGTGTCATAACTTATACCTCGAGAGACAAAACCTTGAATCGCAAATAGACAGCCTGATATTACCAACCCAAAGATTGTACCAATCACACCATTGTTAGCAGCAAACCCAAGTATAGTGGTCGGTTTATAAATAAGCTCTTTATAGTTGATCGACTCATCAACCTGTTGTAACAGCGCTTTTGCGGCTTGCAGATCAGTAATTTGCTCGTGTGAGGTATCGGTGAGCTTTAACTCCCATATTTCCTCTTCGATAATAAACAATTCGTTCCTCACGAAATCCCTATGCTCGGCACTGAGCGATTGAAGCTTGATTGCTTTATAGATGGCATAAAGACTAATGCTAGAGACCAGCAAAATGATGGTTGTAATGATATAGATCGTCGAAATATGGTGCCGTAGCTCTACCCAAAATATGACATTGAGCAAACCGATTGAAAACAGAGAATAAGCGACCAAAATAGAAGTATAGCCCTGGATTCTATAATAATAGGACTCGCCGAAGGATCGCAAAACCTTTCTCATATTCATCCAAGCGAACACATTGCTCCTTTTTTGGAGGTCAATAAATACAAAAGATGCTTTGTCAGTAGCCTCCTTAAAACTAGCATTTAAAAACGCTGAATTTAAGCCGGGGTATTTGACTAATTCACCGAGCTTTTTCATGGTTTGGTAACGTCTCTCATAGTCGATGGCGCAAATCATACCGAACAAAACAAGCTGCACCCCGTTTAAAAATCCGATAAGCGTAATGGCAGAGATGAACCTTTCTGTGTAGGTGACGCCGAACAACGGGACGCCATAAAGGTATTTGACGAAAAACGGGATGATAGTCATAGCGAGAACCGCGCCGAGTGTTATCCAGCGCAAATTCTTACTTAGTGGCTTGTGATAGGTTGCCTTGATGATCGCGTGAAGAGTGAATCCTGATGAAACATCATTTTCTTCGGTTACACTAGTTTTAGCGGGGAATAAGGGACTGCAGATTGCCTCTGAGAACGCAGTAGCACCCTCGGGGTTGAGAACCAGTGGCATACCTTGCAGACACAGATCATTCTCGTCCATCGCG
>DCBC01000170.1:8790-13922 GCA_002313335.1 Porticoccaceae bacterium UBA1117 | reverse complement strand
CTGGGTATTTTAGATCAGAATATCAACACTCTCGCCATTGACTGCCAGTGGGATAACAGCGGATTTCATCATGGCGCTGCGGATACAGAATCAGTCAATGAGCAAAAGAATTTTATTACCTACTTAAACGCTATGGAAGTCGAGCACAGCAGTCTTGACCAGCAAACGATGCATGCTCGTTTTGGAACCAAGCTCTATCAATCTGGCGTTCATGTCAGCCAAGGTGCATTGGTTCAACCTGCGGCATTGGTACGTGGGTTAGCGGACGGCTTACCCAGCAATGTGAAGATTGTTGAAAACTGTCCAGTTTTAAAGCTCAATCCTGGCAATACTTTGCGACTGCAGATATCCAATGGTGAGATAACGACCGACAAGTTGATCATGGCGACAAACTATGAAGCCCCAAAACTTGGATTTCTGCGCAGACGTCTTATTGGTAGCACATTGTCAGGAAGCTTCACCCGCGTTTTAACTGAGCAGGAGTTAGCTAGTCTTGGCAGTCACAAAAACTGGGGTATTATCTCATTACATGGTGGTGGTGCGACGCTGAGATTAACCAAAGATGGTCGAATCTGTCTGCGTAACACTGCCGAGTACAGTGGTGGTGGGTTACTCTCCACCGAGGCATTAAAGGCTCGTCAGTCCATTCATCGTTCTAGTTTTGAAAAACGCTTCCCGCAGCTTGCTCACGTGCCATTTGAATACGCGTGGTCTGGCGTTGAAGGTATTAGCGGTAACGGTACAAACTTTTTTGGTCAACAGCATAAAAACATCTATCTAGCTGGCGGTTACAATGGCTCAGGGGTTAGTCGCGGCACAGCGTTCGGACATACATTGGCAGAGTATGCCAGCGGTGGGCAGTCTGGATTAATCAATGACTGTCTTAGCTCAGTTGCTGCAACCTGGTTGCCACCCAGACCTTTTTTAGATGTCGGTGCCATGTTGAAAATTAGTGCGCGTTTTAGAGGCGTTGGATTGGACCGGTAGCAGCCTAGTTACGCAGAGTTATATAAAAGCGGCTACCATTTTTTTAAAACAAACAAGCCGACAACCATTAACAGCATTCCCAATCCCAATGCCCAAATACTGCCGGTAACCCCAGCCACTATGTAAGAAATTAGACTACAACTACCATTAAACATAGCGTAGGGGATTTGAGTTTTAACATGATCAATCTGTGAGCAACCCGCTCCGGTGGCTGACAGAATTGTTGTGTCTGAGATAGGCGAGCAATGATCCCCAAATAGTCCACCGGACAAAACAGCACCAATGGCAACATACATCGGCGCATCAAACTGATGTGCGATGGGAATAGTCAAAGGAATTAAAATGGCATAGGTTCCCCAGGATGAGCCCGTTGAAAATGAGATAATAGCGCCAACTAAAAAAACAACAGCGGGAATTAAATACGCAGGTAAGCGACCATCTATTAACGCAGAGATATAAGCCGGTGCACCCAGATCTTTGCCTATAGCCCCTAGCGACCATGCTAGAACAAGAATAATAAGTACGCTCACCACCTTGCTCATACTCTCTAAATATAATGAAAATCCTCCGCTCAGCGAGCGCACGCCGTAGTGACGCATGAGTAACATTAATACCCCCGCAGCACAGATATACCCAGTGGACAAAGATGCTCTGAAGGCATTGGACGGCATGTTAGCCATATCCATGGGGAATCCCTGTGGTACCAATAGAGAAAACATAATTACCAACATGCACCCAAGGGGCAACCAGACCATAATCGGTTTAGCTTTTTGTAGATTATTCTTATTGACTACCTCAGCGGCTAGATCTTGACTACTTTCCATCACAATACCTTGAGCGCAGTCCTCCTCTGCTTTGCGCATTGGTCCGAAATCTGCTTTTGCCACTACCACGATAGGGACCATAGCCACCGCTAGGATCGAGTAAAACTGAAAAGGTACTGCTTTGATATAGGCCATAAATGCACCCTCCTCAATTCCTAGATCTTTATATTCTTGTGCTATTAAACCTTGAGAGTAGAGTCCCCAGCCAATAAAGGGAATCAAAACGGCTACGGGTGATGCAGTTGAATCGATAATCCAGGCTAACTTAGCGCGACTTATTGTTAAGCCATCAATAATTGGTCGAAACAAGGGGCCAACAATAAGCGGTGTACCAGAATCAGTAAAAAACAGTAGGCAACCACTTGACCACGCAGCTGTTTGCGCCTTGACTTTATTAGTAATGAATTTGGTCATCATGCCTGCAAACGCTGCTGCGCCACCGGACTTCTCCATGAGGCCAACCAGTCCCGCCACAAAAATCATTAACAACAAAATACCCACATTGGAACTTTTCGAGGCTTGGCCCACTAAATACTGTTCGACCATAATGCTCATACCGGTGAATACATTGGGCCCGTTGAGCAGAAGTACTCCCGAGAACACTCCCACAAACAAACCTAACACGACATTGCGAGACCACACAGACAAGACTAATGTAATGATGACAGGAGCGAGGGATAACAAACCGATTTCAGGCATAAAATACTCATAATTAAAGGTGCGGGTGAAAGAATAACATCTTAGGTGCCGGATTGGTGTAGGAGGTTATGTACGATCCATATACCTAATGTGTTGCGACAATTTTCCCCAAAGGCTTAGCTAAAAGCAGTCGAACGTTGCAGCTATAGCAAAGCCCATTTGATACAGGTGCTATTTCTATTACTCCATACTAAACTACTCAATATATGGCTGGATCAAAACTAGTCATGAGGGTATCCGATTAAGGCGCCCTCTTAGAATATGACACGGCTTTTATGGGCGATAAATCAAAAAGGCTTCACGACAAAGTTGATGTTATGATTTGCCAAAAATGAGGTCAAATGTTATGGCTATCTCAGTAAAATTATCTTTATCGGCACTTAGACAAGTACTCACCATACTTATTTTTGGCGGCGTTCTTAGTGTCACATCACAGTGTTTTGCTGCGGACAAAAATCCAGTGGCTATTGTTCTTCACGGTGGTGCTGGCACGATTAGACGCGAACTGATGAGTCCAGAAATTGAAGCTGAATATCGCGCCATATTGAATAAAGCTATCGTATCAGGTCACAAAATTCTCACCGAGGGAGGCTCCAGTCGCGATGCCATTATTGCTTCGATTACCCTAATGGAGGAATCTCCGCTATTTAACGCTGGCCAAGGTGCTGTGTTTAATCATGAAGGCAACATTGAGTTAGATGCGTCTATTATGGAGGGACGTACACTGGAAGCCGGTGCTGTTGCGGCATTAACGCGCATTAAAAGTCCTATTGCGCTCGCTAATGCCGTGCTAGATCATTCACCCCATGTAATGCTAGTTGGTGCAGGTGCAGAGATATTTGCACAACAGCAGGGCTTCGAGTTGGTTTCTAATGATACGTTTAAAACCGAACGCCGACGTCTCCAGCTTGAACGTATTATTGCCCAAGAACAGTCCATAACAAAGTTGCCGGAGCCGTCCAATCCTGTGTTGTTAAAATACCAGTTTGACGAGAAAAAGCTCGGAACTGTTGGCGCGGTGGCCATTGATCAACACGGTGACATCGCCGCAGGCACCTCTACTGGCGGGATGACTAATAAGCGATTTGGTCGGGTTGGAGACGCACCTATTATTGGCGCAGGAACCTATGCTGATAACGAATCATGTGGAATTTCAGCGACGGGCCATGGTGAATACTTTATTCGGGCTGCAGTCGCTCATGATATATGTGCGCGTATGTCTTACAAGGGTATTTCATTGCAGCGAGCGCAAGACGAAGTAGTACAGGAAAAATTAGTCCAGATGGGTGCGTCTGGTGGTGTAATCGGTGTTGACAAGGACGCTAACGTTGCTTTCTCATTCAACTCGTTAGGGATGTATCGGGCGTCCATTAGCAAGTATGGCGACTTAGTTATACAAATTTTTAAGCAGGATTAACAGAGCGATAAATTATGATATTTGTACAAGGCAATATAATAGGCACTCCCGGCATTCCGTGGGGCTTAGAAGAAAAAAAGATGTGGTTAGATCAGCAAACTATCAAACGCTCCTACCAAGAACAGGTGGTTGCTAAAATAGAATTGCTTAAACAGTCTTTTCCAGAGCAACTAACGATTGAACAGTATGGTGCCCTATCACGCGACCCCAACAATTACACCCTTTGGGCAATCAAAACCAAGCATTGGCAAGCTGACAAGCCAAACATATTGGTGACAGGTGGTGTACATGGCTACGAAACTAGCGGCGTCCAGGGTGCTCTTAGATTCGTTGAAAGCACCATGGTAACGTATGCCGATAGATTTAACTTTATTGTCGCGCCCTGCCTGAGCCCTTGGGGTTATGAAACAATTAATCGCTGGACAGCCGACGCAACTGATCCTAATAGATCTTTTAATAAAGGTACGGAGGTTGAAGAATGCCACTATCTAATGACGTACATAGCCGATTTTGATTTATCAATTTTATGCCACATTGATCTGCATGAAACCACTGACACTGACAACTCGGTATTCCGGCCGGCCCTTGAAGCTCGGGATGCTATAGAGCAAGAGTTTTCAGAAATTCCTGATGGATTCTATGGGGTCGCTGATAGTGCAAACCCACAACCTGCCTTTCAAAAAGCGATCATTGATGCTGTTGAAAAGGTGACTCACATAGCGCCCTGTGATGAAAATAACTGTCTTATTGGTACTAAAATAGAGCAACGTGGTGTCATTAACTACCCAATTAGAGATATTGGCCTATGTGCCGCTTTTACAGGCGCTCCCTTTGTTAGCACCACCGAGGTTTATCCTGATAGTCCCAAGGTAGATGATGAAAACTGTATTTTAGCGCAAGTCGCAGCGGTTTGTGGAGCACTGGAATATCTAACTGAGCACGGCATCAGCTAACCGCTAGGTGTTCTACATATGACTCAAACCTCGCCTATCCACTATTGATTAATCTCGCCTAGACTCATTGCTTTAATGCATAGACATGAATACTCTCTATCTCCTTCACGGGTAAAAAAACATACATTTTTTACCCGTGAGGCGGCCATTGCTAGCTTTTAGACTAATGATGGGAATAATTTAACCTATACTTCAAAAGGAAATTATTATGAATATTAAATCGATTTCGGCCTCTGCCATACTAGTATTGAT
>DCBC01000170.1:3270-8378 GCA_002313335.1 Porticoccaceae bacterium UBA1117 | reverse complement strand
GCGACAGGAAAGCAAGAGACGATTGCTTACGTTAAGGCAAACCTTGCTGAAGATGGACAATTTTTTGGTGATCGTTATGTTGGTTTTGGCTTTATTTGGAACCCTAATGTGGAAGGAAAAATGATTATTGACCGTGTTATAGCAGGCAGCCCTGCCTCAAAAGTGTTGAAGGCCGGTGATGATTTTGTTGAGGTTAATGGTATCAGAGTGAGCGAGGAAACCATGGGGCAATTGTCGTTTCGAGGCAAACCAGGCGAGCCGGTTGAAGCAACTGTGATGCGAGAAGGCAAAGAAATCGATATCTCAGTTGCCAGAGGTATTATTAGTAACAACTCAGGTAAAGCAGAGTTAATGGCCGACCTTGAAATGGGCGATGCCGATGATTGGGGTGTTGAGCTAAAAGTTAATGAAGTGCTGAGTAAAGCTAATGTGGTCTACGTGTGGACAACAATTAACAGTGTGGACACTCAGGTTAACTTGCCTTTTGAACAACATATCGTAACAAGATTTGTTTTCAATGACGATGGCCAGGTTGAAGCTATTGGCAACATCTCTGAAGATCGCTTTGTTTTAGAGCAAACAGGCTATACGATTTCACGTTAATATCGGCCCGTCGATTACAGCAGTAAAACTATGGCCGCTTTCGAGCGACCATAGCTTTACTTTTAATCATTCTACAAAGCCTTTCCAACCTGACATGTAAGTAATGAAGGCTTCTCCGAGCCCCTCTTTTCGCAAGTGGTCTGCAGAAACTGGATTCCTAACTGGCGTAAAATTAACGTCTTCCTTCATTTGCCGTGGGAAATCATGGTGCAGGATAGCCGCGCGCCCTAGCATAACAAAATCAATATTAGCTGCCATAGCCTGATTAACTTCCTCAGGGTTACGAAGTTTACCCGCAATTCCCAACGCAATAGTTCCGCGTTCAAGCTCTGTAAAGTAGGACAACAATGTGCGACCTTTAAACGCCTGGTCCTCTGGCTCTTTGAAGGAGTCCCAGAGCGACATATCAAGAAAATCAATTTTGCCTGCAGACAATACGTTTTTGGCTACCTCAATAATATCGGGTAGGTGTACGTCAAAGCGCTCAGGAGAGAGCCTTAGGCCAAGTAAAAAGTCGGGCCGGCAACGAGCTCTAATACCATTAATAATCTCTGTAATAGGACGCATACGGTTTTCAATGCAGCCACCAAATTGATCCTGACGCTGATTAATAGTGCCACTGAGGAACTGGGCAAGAATATAACCATGCGCCCCATGGATCTCGACCCCATCAAAGCCCGCCTTTTCAGCTCTTTCTGCACCACAAATAAAGTCTTCTATTAGCTGCTGGACGCCTTCACCACTCAGTCCAACCGAGGAAGTGTCAGCATGATCGGAGGGACATACAGGGGCTTGCCCAATAAGATCTGCAGGAGAGCGCATTCCAGCATGATGCAGTTGTACCACAGCCAAGCTATTCTCTGCCTTGATACCATTAGCTAACTTGGTAAGACCCTCAAGATGGTCATCCGAGAAAACCCCTAACTGGCCTGGAAATCCCTGCCCTACTGCCTGAACATGGGCCGCACAGGTCATAGTCAGCCCAAACCCACCCTGCGCGCGCATGGTTAACCACCTATATTCGTCATCCGACAATTTACCATCTACATGGCTTTGAGTATTAGTCAAAGGCGCTAACATAAAGCGGTTTTTCAAGGTAGTGCCGGAGTTAAACGTTAACGGTTCAAATAAATCTTTCATCATCAAATCTCAGTATTAAATACGATAGACGTTGCGCGTAATTACGTGAGTTAACTCTACATAATTACGACTACCATCTATGAATTCTTGGTAAAGTAATCAGCTAACTAAAAGTCTTCTTTTATCAGCTCTTTTATACAACTTGCTCAGCTTCATCTCAAACCTGATAACCCGCACGTTGTGCCTGCAGCTTATTCTTTGACCGGCAAACGTAACTAAAGCTTAATATCAAAATGCTTGACGACCGACTCGGTGATTTCCCATGTACCACTAAAGCCTGCTTCAACCACAAATGCGTCTCCAGCCGCCACATACGTGGGTAGACCCCCATCCGGAGTAATAGTAATACTGCCTTCAATTAGATGTACAAACTCGTATTCGGCATAAACAGCATGATAGGTACCGGGGGTAGCCGTCCATACGCCAGAGATCATGCTGCCATCATTTGATGTTCGCATAATCCACGTTTTCATACTGGGCTGTCCGTCTATAACGCTCCAGCCCTCTAGATCATCGGTGATCGGTTCAATTAGGTCTTGATTATCAAGTTTAAACAAATGGTCCATCTTTTCGGTTCCTTGCAGTGTAATACTATAATTTTAAGCTACTCAGCCTTTAGTGGAAAATTATCTCCATTCCGAATTCTTGTCTATATCAATTGACGTTTTTCTCACCATTTGCCCAAAATGGCTTACGCAGTTCCGTCTTGAGAATTTTACCTGCGCCGGAGAGCGGTAACGGCTCTGTCTGAAAAGTGATAGAGCGCGGGCACTTAAACCCTGCTATCTGGGTCTTGCAGTAAGCAATAACATCATCCTCAGATACGTTCGCACCCTCATTAACAACGACTACTGCATGCACCTGCTCACCCCATTTTTCACTAGGAATACCAATAGCGGCACATTGATTGATACCCGGGTATTGATAAATTGCATTTTCAACTTCCGTTGAGTAGACGTTCTCTCCACCGGATATGATCATATCTTTTACACGGTCGACGATGAACAGAAAACCCTCATTGTCAAGATAACCTCCATCACCCGTATGCAGCCATTTATCTACGATTGCCTTACTAGTTTGCTCCGGCATATTTCGATAGCCCTTCATAACATTGGGCCCACGAAGACAGACCTCCCCAACCACACCGGTAGCGACTATTTGATCGTTTTCGTCAACAATCGCAATATCAACACCAGGAATTGCTTGACCAGCCGACTTAATTTTTCCGGCTAAAGGACCCTCAAAAATATGACGACTTTTATCTAGGACCGTGATGATGGGCGAGGCTTCAGTTTGCCCGTAGGCTTGATAAAACCCAGCATTGGGAAGTTCTGCAAGTCCCTTCTTGATCACTGATTCGGGCATAGGCGAGGCGCCATAAGCAACTGACCGTAATCCTGTCAGATCAAAATGTCCTATCTCAGGGTGGTTAACCAACATATTAACCATTGTAGGTACCATTAATAGCCGATCTATTTGATAGTCTTGAATACCGCGCATCGTGGCGACAGGCTCAAATCCAGGTAGGAAGTAATTGGTGCCTCCAACCGCTAGTGACGTCATACAGTAAAAGGCATCTGCAATATGAAACATTGGCGCAACATGCAAAACTTTATCGCCAGGCTGGCAATCCATTACAGCAACTGCTTGCAGCGCATTGACCACTAAATTGGTATGAGTAAGCATCACTCCCTTCGATCTACCCGTAGTTCCTCCGGTATAAAACAATGCCACAACATCGTCACCTTGACGTCCTGCATCAGCAACCGGTTGAGCGCTCACTAAATCACTATATGAACCATAACCATCGGGGACGGCGACCTCATCAACAAAAACAAAATGCTTGGCATATTTTAACTGCGGCCGAATATCATCAATAAGTGCCGAAAAACTACTATCTACCAATACCACTTTAGCTTCTGAGTCATTTAACCAGTAGACTACCTCTGGGCCCGCCAGCCTTGTATTGATAGGCTGAAACACGGCACCCGCCCAAGGTACTGCGTACATAAATTCGAAGTAACGATCGCTATTTAGGGCCAGCATCGCCACACAATCATCTTTAGCCACCCCCAAGGCCTGAAGCCCGCCGGCGAATCTAGCTATTTTCTCTTGGAATTGCTGCCAAGTCTGCTGGCGCTCACCATTAACAGTGGCTAATTGCGACCCTGCTGTCTGCACTATTCTGGCAATAAGCTGTGATGTTGAGAACATAGACGCTCCTGATTTATTATAATTTACGACAGAATTTTTACCGAAAGCCCAGTAACGAACCTAACAATTAACGCAGAGTCAGTCGATATATCCTCATCTTTTTGCCAATGAGTGCTTTGAATCACTCCGCTTTAAAAACACTGCATATCGTATTTTCGACCCGTAGTATAGTTATAGTGGCCGGTTTTTCAATCAGTAAACATAGCAGCAAAGGATGAATCTTGAATAACCCACTAATTCTGGTCTACGTTAGATAAATTGAATAATCAGGATTCCGAACGAGGTAGGCAAAAATACAAATTCGAACAAAAAAAGGAGGCTTGTGAAAGCCTCCTAAAGTTTAGGGTCAGATGTAGCTCATATGTGATACATCGTTCCGAACCGATGCGTGTAACTGATCAAATGAGCATCAAAATCAAACACATAAGATAACGTGATTGGTCTGATATATTAACATTAGCCCAAAAATCACACCTTATCTAACCAATATTACATTAATTTATCTAGTTTTAAGATCCACGCATGACTGAGCCTCATAGGGACTTCGTAGCAATTTCGTAAATATCTTTTACCAAACCCGGTTCATCGGCTATTTTCTGTAATTCACTACGCATTAACTGACTGTGTGGCTCGGCGAATTCTTTCCAGCGCGTCAATGGTGTTACTAGACGAGCTGCCACTTGAGGGTTGGTTTTGTTTAGGGACAGTATTTGATCACATAAAAAGCGATAACCGGCGCCGTCAGCGCTATGGAAGTTCACCAGATTGCCACTACAAAATCCACCTATAAGGCTCCGGACCTTGTTAGGGTTATTCATAGTGAATGCTGAATGTTCCATCAGTGCTACAACACGGGACAACCCACCACTTTGGCTATTGATTGCCTGAATCTGTAACCACAGGTTCATAACGAGCGCTTCGTCACGATATTGTTGCTCAAATGTTTCTAGAGCCTGTGCTGCATAGTCTGCTGCAGCTGGGCTATTTACCAAGGCGCTAAGAGCAGCCGCTTTATCAGTCATGTTATCTGCCTGCTGGTATTGTGACCATGCTAACTCTGCCCCAGTATCCCCAACCAGCATAAGATATCCAAGAGCCGCATTCTTGAGACTCCTACGCCCAATTTGGTCCGCCTCAGGACGGTAGTCAAT
>DCBC01000170.1:0-2860 GCA_002313335.1 Porticoccaceae bacterium UBA1117 | reverse complement strand
AATCGCCGCCGGATGAATCGTATCAGCCAATTGATGCATTAGGGCCTCACCCGGTAATTGCAACATTAATGCCACCATTGCTGGATCTAAAGATTCGTCCTTCAGTAACCGTGCAAAGGCATCAATCAGATTCCCGTTAAGAGTCAGCTCACGCCCCTCAAAGCTGTCTTCAGCTAACTGTTGTAGGGTAGTCAAACTCAGTGTTTGAGAAGCATCCCAGCGATTGAAGCCATCGGTGTCAAAGGCCATTAAATGTGCCAACTGATCATCACTGTATTGATAATCTAATTTCACGGGCGCAGATAACCCCCGTAACAATGATGGGACCGGCTCCACCGCTATATTATCAATAACTAAACTTTGCTCCACCTCGGTAAGTTCAAAAATAATGTGCGTATGCCCTTCGCTATTCACAACTAAGTCTTCACCCTCCGCACCAACCAAACCCAATCTAACCGGAATGACAAACGGTAATTTATCAGTTTGTCCAGGCGTGTCAGGACAATATTGCTTAAAGTTTAGAGTGTATGTAGCCGCTTGCTCATCAAAGCTAGATGTTACCGTGAGAACAGGGGTTCCTGATTGTTTATACCAACGTCTAAATTGACTTAAATCTCGACCAGTGGCGTCTTCCATGGCGACCACAAAATCCTCAACTGTGGCAGCCTGTCCGTCATGACGATCAAAGTACAAATCACTTCCTTTTCTAAAGTTCTCAGCACCCAACAACGTGTGGTACATTCCTACTACCTCAGCACCCTTCTCATAAATCGTCACCGTATAAAAATTATTGATCTCCATATAGGACTCAGGCTGCACTGAGTGCGCCATAGGACCACCATCCTCAGCAAACTGATGCGTGCGCAAGATATTCACATCTTCTATACGCTTGACTGTAGGCGAGTTCATATCCGATGAGAACTGGGAGTCTCGAAAAACTGTAAATCCCTCTTTTAAGCTCAACTGAAACCAGTCTCGGCAAGTGACTCGATTACCAGACCAGTTGTGAAAGTATTCATGAGCGACAATCGCCTCAACTCTCTGAAAGGCAGCATCTGTACTGGTTTTTGAATTAACTAATACAGCAGATGTATTGAAAATATTTAGCCCTTTGTTTTCCATAGCACCCATATTGAAATCATCGACAGCTACGATCATGAAGATATCGAGATCATATTCACGACCATAGACTTCCTCATCCCAGCGCATAGAACGCTTCAAAGACAGCATGGCATGATCACACTTGTCTAAGTCTTTCTCTTCCACAAAAATCTGCAAGTGGACTTCTCGTCCTGAACAGGTCACAAAACTGTCGTTCACCACACTCAGCGTACCGGCAACTAAGGCAAATAAATAAGCAGGTTTTTTAAAGGGGTCATGCCAGGTGACAAAATGACGATCACCATCAATAACCCCCCGATCTATAGGGTTCCCGTTCGACAGTAAAATTGGGTATTGCTGCAGATCGCCAACCACTGTCGTAGTAAATTCAGCCATGACATCCGGACGGTCGAGGTAATAGGTTATGTCCCTAAAACCCTCAGCCTCGCACTGTGTGCAATACATAGTACGAGAGCGATAAAGTCCCATCATGGTAGTATTTAAATGAGGCTTGATAAACACCTCTGTACTGACCACACATTGATCTGGAAGATTAAATATTGTTAGTGACTCAGCTTCTCGAAGATAATCTGAGGATGCCAGTAATTTTCCGTCGACTTTGACCCACTGCAAGTCCAGACCGATACTTCCATCAAGCACCAAACTGTCAGACGGATCTTCACTAGTAGCATTGCGCGCAACGGTCAACTCAGCGACAACCGAGGTTTTGTTTTCGCCAAGATCAAAAGTAAGGTTAGTTTTCTCTATTAAAAAAACTGCTACTTCATAGTTTTTCAGATAAACCGTTTGTGGTGCTGCATCTTTCATAAAAATTCTCTCTAGACTGGTTTATTACGCCTCAGCACTAAACTCAATGTTGTAGGCGGTATATTTTCTGATGTTTATAACACCGGTATCTAAGATCAAATACTGACCCTTGATACCCATTAAAACACCATCGATTTTGGGCTGCTTATCAAGGTTAAAGCTTTTTACTTTTTCAGGAAATTCCTGAACCGGAAAATCAATATGGACGGTTGTCTGCTGATCTAAGAACTGCATTGCTTGAATACCGCAGTCCTCTGCCAGCTGCTGTAAATCGTGCTGACACTTATCGACTAGTTCATCTCTAAATACCGCTAAATCAACATTTTCATTGTTACCTTTGAGCATTCTTTGCCATTGCGTTTTATCGGCGACATGTTGCCTTAACCGATCTTCAATAAGCCCTGCTTGACGACGGTTTTTTACTCTAAAAATAGGCAACCCTTGCGTAGCACCTTGATCGACCCAACGTGTGGGCAACTGATCACCACGGGTAATGCCAACTTTGATACCCGAGGTATTTGATAGATACACAAAATGGTCAGTAAAACAAAACCTCTCACCCCACTCAGAATCTCGGCATGTTCCAGCATGAAAATGGCACCGCTCCGGACTCATTATGCAAGTATCACATTGAGGAAGAGATATGAAACAGGGATAACAATATCCCTGAGCAAAGCTTTTCCTCGAACGCCTACCACAATGGATACAGTGAATATCACCAAGATGCTCTATTGAGATAGCGTTTCCTATAAATTGGTTGAGCGGCAATCGCTCATCATCCAAAGGCAGTTGGTAGTCAACGCTGCCGTCCTCAGCAACTCTAGTTTCCATTTTGAGCAAATGCCCAGATTGTCTAAAAGTCATTAATTTTTCCAGGCCAATGGCTGTGGCTCAACGGATTCTGGTCCGCAGGGCGTTGTCTTGGGCGGCA